>DATFWX010000174.1:0-5509 GCA_035258845.1 Polyangia bacterium
CAGGCGCTCCTTGCCCCGCGCCACCACCACGATGGGCTCGAGCTCGCCGTCGCGGCGCTGCGGGGCCGCCACCTGCATCCACTCCACGGGACCGGGTGGGGCGGGCTGGGCGGGCGGCACCAGCACGGCCGGGCTGTGCGCGATGGGCGCGAAGCGCCCCGAGGGCGTACGCAGCCCCACCGCCACGCTGACCCGCGCGCCCGACCAGGGCGCCTTGAGGTAGCGCCGGCCATGATCCCAATCCAGCTCGAGGTCGCGCTGGTCGCGCTCCAGGTCGCCCTTGAGCGCGCGCACGCTGGCCAGGCGGAGCACGAGCTGGGCCGCGTGCCCCTCCGTGCCCAGCTGGCTGCGCGCGCTCGCGCGCCCGTCGGCCGTGACCTCCCAGTACACGAACAGGTGCCACGGATCCTGCGGCAGCACCGCGACCTCGTCGACGCCATAGGTCTCGGGCGGCTCCTCGTAGTCGAGCATGCCGAACGGCTCGGCGGGCGCCTGCGGCTCCACAGAGGCCGGTCCGGGGCCGGGCGCGTGCGGGGGCGCGGTGCGGCGGGCCTCCAGCGCGCGAATGCGCTCGGACAGGTCGGTGCGGGCCGGGTCGCGCGCCAGCATCCTGCGGTAGATCGCGAGCGCCTTGTCGAAGTGGCCCTGGTTCTCGTACAAGCGGGCCACGGTTTCGGTCTCGGTGGGCTCGCGCGCAGGCTTGGGCCGGGCCGGCCGGGCCGTCGTGCTCGTGCCCGGGCTCGCGGTGGGAAGCAGGCGCTCGGCTGCCCTGCGGACCAGCTTGCGCGCACGGCCGAGCAGCCCGCTCTCGTCGGCCTCGCACAGCCGCTCGATCAGCTCCTCCCGCGAAAGCGTGTCTGCATCGGGTACGCTGCGTCGTCGCGCCTGCGCACGCAGCTCCTCGAGCGTCAGGCTCGCTAGCTCAGCCCGCTCCATGATCTCCTCCCTGCCTGGCCAGAATCACGCGCGTCTTTTCGATGTCGCGCTCGATCTGCGCAACCAGAGCCTGCGCATTGGGAAAACGTTCCTCGCCGCGCAGCCGCGCCGCGAACTCGATGGTGATGCGCTGCCCGTACAGGTCGCCGTTCCAGTCCAGAATGTGTGCCTCCACCGACAGCGCGTCGTTCTGCGAAAAGGTTGGATTGAACCCGATGTTGATGGCAGCCCCGTGGCGGCCGCGCGCGTCCGGCAGGCGCACCCAGCCCGCGTACACGCCCTGCCGCGGCAGCAGCTCGTACTCGGTCTGCAGATTGGCGGTCGGCACCCCGATGGTGCGTCCGCGCCCGGCCCCGCGAATGGCCGGGCCGCAAAGCTCGAACGGTCGCCCCAGCAGGCGGGCCGCGCCGTCCACCTTGCCTTCCAGCACCAGCTCGCGCACTTTCGACGACGAGGCGACCAGGCCGCCCACCGTGACCTTGTCGACCGCGGTGAGCGCAAAACCGTGGGTCGGTCCGGCCGCGCGCAGCGTCTCCACCGTGCCCGCGCGACCGCGGCCGTAGGTAAAGTCCTGCCCCACCACGACCTCACGCGCCGACAGCGCACGCGCGAGGATCTCGTCCACGAACGCGTCGGGCGGACGGGCCGCAAATGCAAGGTCGAACGGCTCGACCACGCAGAGATCGATCCCGCAGGCCGCGATCAGCTCGAGCTTGCGCGAAAGCGGAACGATGAGCGGCGGCGCCAGCTCGGGCGCCAGCACCCGCGCCGGGTGGGGCTCGAACGTGAGCACGCAGGCGGTGCCGCGGCGCGCCCGCGCCTGCGCCGCCACCAGGCGGAAGATGTGCTGGTGGCCCACGTGGACGCCGTCGAAATTGCCGATGGCGACCACGGCCTCGCGCGGAGGCGCCGCCAGCGCATGGTGTCCCGGTACGGTTTCCATGGCAAACACTGGGCTTTTGGCACAGCCCCCGGGGAGCGTCAAGTCGCGGTACAACCTACCCATGCCCAGATACCGATTTCTCCAGGTCGACGTTTTCACCGACACCCCCTTTGCCGGCAACCCGCTCTGCGTCGTGCTCGACGGGCGCGGCCTTTCGGACGCGCTCATGCAGGCCATCGCGCGCGAGAAGAACCTGTCGGAGACCACGTTCATCCTGCCGCCCACGGAGCGCGCGGCCGCCGACGCCCGCGTGCGCATCTTCACCCCGCAAGTCGAGCTGCCGTTTGCGGGCCATCCCGTGGTCGGCACCGCCTTCGTGCTCGCGAACGAGCGGCTGGTCGAGCCGCGCGAGCCCGGGCTGCTGCGGCTCCAGCTGGGCGTGGGAGTGGTGCCGGTCGACCTGCGCGGGCCGCGCATCACGATGACCCAGAAGCTGCCCGAGCTGGGCGCGGTGGTGCCGTCCGCAGAGGCGGCGCGGGTGCTCGGGCTGGCCGAAGACGACGTGCGCGCGACCGGGCTTCCGGCACAAACGGTGTCGACCGGGCTGGCGCATCTGGTCGTGCCGGTGCGCTCGCTGGCCGCGATGCGTGCCCTGAGGCCCGATCTGGGCGCGCTGCCGGCGCTGCTGGAGCGCGCGGGCGCGACCGGGGTTTATGCGTTCTCGCGCGAGACCGAGACGCCGGGCGCGGCCGCCCACGCTCGCATGTTCGCACCCGCCGCGGGCGTGCTCGAGGATCCCGCCACTGGCAGCGCAGCCGGGCCGCTGGGCGCGTATCTGGTCGAGCATGGGGCGATTGCGCCGGGGACGCTCGAGATTGAGCAGGGCCTGGAGATGGGGCGGCCGAGCCGCATCTTCGTCGAGATTGAACGAGCGGGCGCGGCGGTGAGCGCGGTGCGGGTGGGGGGTCAGGTGGTGCAGGTGATGGAGGGGGCGATTACTGTCTAGCGGCGGCGTTACTGATTAGCGGGGGCGTCGGCCGCCAGCGCGCGCATCTTGTCGCGCACGACCACGCGGTAGCCGCCGTCCTTCATCTTCTGCACTTCGCCCTGGAAACCGGTCTCGCCGTCGATCTTGGCGCTCAGCCGGTTGGCGATCGACTCCGCGTTCTCGTTTTTCGTCAGGTCCAGCTCGATGGTCTGCGCGGGCGCCATGTGCGGCGGCTCGCCCGGGCGCACGGGGCCACCCACCCAGTACGGCGGGAGGGTCAGTCTGATGAAGGACGGAACGATGCCGGTGTCACTGGCGATGCCGCGGATCACGATGTTGCCGCGACCGTACTTCGGAAAGCCGGTGGTCACGCGCAGCTGCGGATCGTCGGAATTCACCTTGATGTGGTCGGTGCGCAGCTTGGACCCCGGGAGCATGGGATCGACGACCTTGATCCCGCCCTTGGTGCGCTCGGGAACGCCGATCCGGGCGGGCCGGCGGCTCGACATCGAGGTGGTGGTGCTCTTCTGGGGGCCGCCCTTAGGGCCGCCAGCGAGCGCCCAGCTGGTCGCGGGCGCGCAGATGAGAGCAACGAGTGCTACGGGGTGCAGAATGGATTTCATGACCTTTCTCCTCTCCTCTCCGTGAACGATGGGCTACTCTTCTGTGCCGACCCCTCTAGCAAGGCGCAGGCCACTCGTCAGTCGAAGGGTTTCAGATATTTCGTGCGGGCGGTGGCCAGCCGGTTAGCCGGCTAGAAGCGCCACCAGCGATCGCTTACGATGGCGCACGATGGGCTTTCGGCGCGCGCTCGGCTGGCTTCTGTTCGCGGCCGCGTTTGCTGTGTTCGTGCTGGCCGCGCCGCCCGGCTTGTACTGGCTCGACTCGGGCGAGCTCACGGCGGCGGGCGCCAGCCTGGGGATTGCGCATCCGACCGGCTTCCCGATTTTCTGTCTGCTCGGCAAGGCGCTCGCGCTGGTGCCGCTGGGCGAGGTCGCGTTCCGCATCACCGTGGCCAGCGCTCTCACCGCCGCCGGCACCGTCTACGCGCTCTACCGGCTCGGCCTTCTCTGGCTCGGCGAGGGCGGTGCCGCCACCGCGGGCGCGGCGCTGGGCGCTCTCCTGCCCGCCGCCGGCTTGACCCTGTTCCGGCAGGCCACCGTGGTCGAGGTGTACGCGCCGACCGCGCTCGTGCTCGTGCTCGCGCTCTCGCTTTTGACGCGGCGCTCGAGCCGCGCCGGGCTTGCGCTTGCGCTCGTGTGCGGGCTCGCGCTCGGATTGCACGCGCAGCTGCGCTGGCTGGTGGTGGCGCCTGCGCTGGCCGTGCTGGGCCTGCGGCTCCTGCGCGGGCAGCGCGCGCTGGCGGCGGCGCCGGCCCTGCTGGCGCTGGGCGCGGGCATTCTGCTCTATCTGCCCGTTCGCTCGGCTGCTGCGCGCCGACCGTCGGCCGACTGGGGCCACCCCGCGACCGCCCGCGCGCTTGCCGACCAGCTTTCAGCGGGCCGCATTCGACGCGCATTCGAGGACCAGATGCTGTCGCGCGAGCCGCGCGTGGTGCTCGTGCACACGTGTAGCTTTGGCGGCCTTGTGCTGGGCCAGCTCGGCGTGCTGGCGCCGATCATGGGCGCGCTGGGGCTGTTTGCGTTGGCGCGGCGCCGCCCGGCCGCGGCGGCGCTGCTCATGTGGGTGGGCGCGCTCGACTTCGTGTATGCAATCTGGGTCAACCCGATGGGGATCGAGGATTTGCAAAATGGCGTGCCGCTGCACCTTGCGCTCGGGCTGGCGGCGGGTGCGGGCGCGGCCTGGCTGGGTCAGGCCCTCAAGCGGGCCGGCGCCGCGGGTGCGTCCGCGATTGCAGTGTGCGTGCTGGTCCCGGCGGTGCTGGCCGACGGGCCCCAGAAATGGGGCAGCTCCGACGGCCCCGACCGGCTGCTGCACGCCATCCTGGCCCAGGCGCCCCCGCGCGGGGCAGTCCTGGCCCAGAGCGACGACGTCAACGCGGGCCTGTGGCTGGCGCGGGCGCTGGGCGAAAGGCCCGACCTTTTCGCGCTGCCCACGCAACATCTATGGGACCGCCGGCTCATCGAGCAGGTGTTCGCGCGCGCGGGCGAGGCGCCGCCCCCAGACGTGATCGCGGGCCTGCTCGCGCGCGGCACCGTGCTGGCCGAAGACGGCCCCGACCCGCTGCCCGGTGTGCTTTCGCCCGCGGCGCCGCTGCTCCGGCTGGTCGCGCCCGGTGGCGACCTGCGTGCTCCGCCGGCGGCCCGGCTGTGGGCCGCTCTCGCGCGCCCGTGCAGCGACCTCGGCGACGATACCATGGGGCGCCGCGCCTGCTCGGCCCTCTGCGTCGGCCTGGGCAAGTCGCTCTATCTGTCGGGGCGCCCGCTGGAGGCGCGTGCGGTCCTGGAGGCGGCGCTCGAGCTGCGCCCGGGCAACCTGGCCGCGCTGACCAACCTCGGGGTCGTGCGCACCGCGCTCGGCGAGCCCGCGGCCGGTGCCGCGCTCGAGGAGCGCGCGCTGGCCATCGATCCCGACCACTACTCGGCCCGCATCAACGCGGGCCGCTACCGCCTGCAGACCGGCGACCTGGAGGCCGCGCGCCGCCATTTCGAGCGCGCGCACGCGCTGCGTCCGCAGGCCGCCCCGCCGCTGGTCGGGCTGGCGGTGGTGCTGGCGCGCAGCGGCCACCCAGCGGAGGGACA
>DATFWX010000175.1:0-15121 GCA_035258845.1 Polyangia bacterium
TGATCGAGGGCATCGCGCGCCTGTCGGTCGAGGTCGACCTGGCCAGCGAGTTTCGCTACCGCGACCCCATCCTGGGCGCGGGCGACCTTCTGGTTGCGATCTCGCAGAGTGGCGAGACCGCCGACACGCTGGCCGCGGTCAAGGAGGCCAAGCAGCGCGGCGCGCGGGTGCTGGGCGTGGTCAACGTGCTCGGCTCTTCGATTGCGCGGGTGGCCGACTGGGCGCTCTACACCCACGCGGGGCCCGAGATCGGCGTGGCCTCGACCAAGGCCTTCACGACCCAGCTCGCGGTAATGGCCCTGCTCGCGATTCATCTGGGCCGCCGCTCGGGCGCGCTCGACCCGGAGGCAGCCGACCGACTTTTGACCGAGCTGGTCATGATCCCGCACAAGATGGTGGAGGTTCTGGGCGCGGCCTCGCAGGTGCAGGTGCTGGCCCGGCGCTACGGCGGCGCGCGCGACTTTCTGTTCCTGGGGCGCGGCACCAATTACCCGATCGCGCTCGAAGGCGCGCTCAAGCTCAAGGAGATCTCGTACATCCACGCCGAGGGCTACGCGGCTGGCGAGATGAAGCACGGCCCGATTGCGCTGGTCGACGAGCACATGCCGATCGTGGTGATTGCGCCGCGCGGGCCCGGCTACGAGAAGGTCCTGTCCAACCTGACCGAGGTCAAGGCGCGCGACGGCAAGGTGATTGCGCTGGCCACGCGCGGCGACGGCGAGATCGGCGGCCTGGCCGACGAGGTCATCCTGGTGCCGGACACTCCGCCCTGCCTGCAGCCGCTCCTGACCGTGCTGCCGCTGCAGCTTCTGGCCTACCACGTGGCCGACTTCAAGGGCACCGACGTCGACCAGCCGCGCAACCTGGCCAAGAGCGTGACGGTTGAGTAAAAGGCTGTCACACCTGGATCGGCGCGGGCGCGCGCGCATGGTGGAGGTGGGCCGCAAACCGGAAACCGAGCGCGTGGCGGTGGCCGCGGGCGCGGTGCGCATGGAGCCGGCCACGCTGCGCGCAATCCTGTCGGGTGGTGTGCCCAAGGGCGACGTGATCGCGGTCGCGCGGGTGGCGGCCATCCAGGCCTGCAAGCGCACGCCCGAGCTGGTCCCGCTCTGTCACCCGCTGCGCGTGACCGGGATCGAGGTCGACCTGGAGCCCGACCCGGCCACATCCTGCGTGCGCATTCGCGCGCGCGTGCGGGCCCACGATCGCACCGGGGTCGAGATGGAGGCGCTGGTGGCGGTCGTGGCGGCGGCCCTCTGTGTCTACGACATGTGCAAGGCGCTCGACCGCGGCATGCAGATCATCGACGTGCGGCTGGAGGAGAAACGGGGCGGAAAGTCGGGCCCCTGGCGCCGACGCTGAAAGCAGCGGTGGCACCCGTGCGCGGACGACGATAACCTGTGGCGATGGCGCGCTGAAACCCCACGAGTGGGCCGCGCATCTCAATGTGATATAAGGGCGCTCATGGCCGAGGCGGCGCGGGAACATCATCGATTGATCATCATCGGCTCGGGGCCGGCCGGCTTCACGGCCGCCGTCTACGCGGCGCGCGCCAACCTTTCACCGGTCCTCATCGAGGGGCAACCACACGGGCCCACCGATCTGCCGGGCGGCCAGCTCATGATCACGACCGACGTCGAGAACTATCCCGGCTTTCCCGACGGCGTGCAGGGGCCCGATCTGATGCGGCTGTTCCGCCAGCAGGCCGAGCGATTCGGCACCCGCATCATCGCCGACTACGTCACCCATCTCGATCTTTCGCGGCGGCCCTTCCAGATGGCGACCGAAAACGGCGCGCACTATACAGCCGATGCGGTCATCCTGGCCACGGGCGCGGTCGCCAAGTGGCTCGGCATCCCGTCCGAGGAACGCCTGCGCGGATTCGGCGTGTCGGCGTGCGCAACCTGCGACGGCGCCTTCTTCAAGAACCAGGACGTGGCGGTGGTGGGCGGCGGCGACACGGCGATGGAGGAAGCCTGTTTCCTGACCCATCATGCGCGCAAGGTGATCGTGATTCATCGCCGCGGCGAGCTGCGCGCCTCCAAGATCATGCAGGATCGGGCCAAAAAGAGCCCCAAGATCGAGTTCGTCTGGCATGCCGAGGTGGTCGACATCGTGGGCGAGGCCGGCTTCGGCGCCGGCGGGGTCAAGGGTGTGGTGGTCAAGGATGTGCGCTCGGGCGAGACGCGCCGGCTCGACGTGCAGGGTGTGTTCGTTGCCATCGGCCACCAGCCCAACACCGAGCTGGTCAAGGGTCAGCTGGAGCTCGACGCCAACGGCTACGTGATCACGCGCCAGGGCACCCGCAGCTCGGTCGAGGGTGTGTTCGTAGCCGGCGACGTGGCCGACCACATCTATCGCCAGGCCGTGACCGCTGCCGGCACCGGCTGCATGGCCGCCATCGACGCCGAGCGCTTCCTGTCGCATTAGAGGAGCTTCTCCGCGTTCTCTGCGCTGAATCTTTCCGAATCTCAGAAGGCCTGTTGGTGTAAACTTCCCGGCATGGCCGTCACCGAGGCTGCCGCGCCCCAGCTGATCTCCCTTCTGGGCCGCATTCAGCTCTTCACCGGGCTCGCACCGGCTTATCTGCGGCGCATTGCCGACATTGGCGTCGAGGAGACGCACAAATCGGGCTTCATTTTCAAGGAGGGCGATCGGGGCGACAAGTTCTACCTCATTCTCGACGGCGCGGTCCGGATCAGTCGGACCGTCGCCGGCATGGGCGAGGAGGCGCTGGCCATCCTGCGCGCGGGTGATTCGTTCGGCGAGATGAGCCTGATCGACGACGCGCCGCGCTCGGCCGATGCCCGCGTGCACGAGCCCTGCCGCCTGTTCTGCATCCGCAAAGAGGACGTCGAGGACCTGCTGTTCGTGGATCGCGATCTTGCGTATGAGCTCTTGTGGAACCTGGTGCGGTTGCTTTCGGTCCGCCTGCGCGAGGCCAACGACAAGATGACCTTCCTGGCCGTGTCCGGAAAATTCTGAGGCTTTCGTGAGCGAGAAAAAAGGCTGGGGCAGGACGGTGCTGGGCTGGTTCGTGGTGCAGGACGGTCAGCCCAAGACCAATCCTGACGACGTCGATGCGTTCATCAACAAGTACGCCAACGCGCCGGCGCCCGCGCCCATGCCGATCGAGCTGAAGGGCCCGCTGCCCGAAGTCCAGGGCGGCACCGTCGACTTCACGGCCGTGTTCGAGGCCGCTGGCGTGGACGCCGAGGAGCGCGACCGAGCGGCCAAGGCGCAGGAGCTTCTGCGCTCGCTGCCCGCCGACACGCCGGCTCCGGTCAAAAAGCAGATCGTCGAGGCCTCGCTCAAAGCATTTGGCGTGCCCACCCAGAAGATCATCGAGGCCGCGGTCCAGGAGATGCAGGCGCTCGAGGCCTTCATTCGCAGCGGCCAGACCGACACCCAGAAAATCCTGGGCGACGGCAACCAGCGCATCACCGAGCTCGAGAGCGAGATCGTCCGGGTCAAGCAGGTGATGGAGCAGGCGGTGGCGCAGCAGGAGGCGCGTACGCGGGCAGCCAACGGCGAAAAGCTCAACATCCAGCAGGTGCTCGAGTTCTTCGGTCAGGAAGCCGTCGCGCGCGTGGTCGAGGAGTCACCCAAGCTGCACAAGCCGCCACCGGAGTGACGGCCGAAATGGGAGACGATCTCCGCCGCCTCGAGAGCGCAATCAAGCAGAGCCGAAAGGACAATCCGCCTTACCGCACCTATGCGTTCGCCAATGCCTACAACTTGAGCCTGCTGGGCGGTTTCGCGGCCACCGCAGCGCTGACCCAGAACTGGTGGTTCGGGATTCTGGGCGCGGGCCTGGAAGCGCTCTGGATGCTGTTTGCGCCCGATTCCAAGCTCCTGCGCCGCCTCTGGTTCGACAAGGTGCACGCCGGCAAGCTGCGCGCGCAGGCCGAGGCCGAGCGCAAAAAGCTCCTGGCCACCCTGCCCGAGCAGGACGCCGAACGGGTGCGGCGGCTCGATCAGAAGCGCGAGCAGATCCTCACGCTGTGCAATCAGAACCGAGCGCTCACGGTCGAGCTCCTGCACGACGAGCTGGCAAAGCTCGAGCAGTTGGCGGGCTCGTTCGTGGATCTGGTGGTGGCCAGCCACCGGTACGAGGACTACATGTCGACGGTCGATCTCAATCAGCTCGAGCGCGACATCCGGCAGCACACTCAGCTCGCCGAGCGCACGCGCGACGAGGATCAGCGCAAGCTGGCGCAGAAGAACCTTGCCGTCCTGGAGCGGCGGCGCGAGAAGATGGCCGAGATCCAGAAATTCATCTCGAAGGCGCGCGGCCAGATGAACCTGATCGAAAACACGTTCGAGCTTCTGGCCGACCAGATCGTCACCATGCGCTCGCCGCAGGAGCTGGGCGGCCAGCTCGACGAGCTGATCGACGGGGTCGAGGCCGTGCGAACGACCGCGCGCGAGACCGAAGCGCTCATGCAGTCGATGTCCCAGTAGTCACGCCGGCTTTCGCAGCGAGGAAGGTTGACCGCGCCGGGGCCGAAAGATAAGCTGCCCGCCGCGAAGGAGACCATGAAAACCCACCGGCCGCTTTTCCTCGCGTTTCTGGGTCTGGCCAGCTGCAAGTCGGACAAGCCTGCGTCGACCACTGCGCCGCCGCCCCCGCCGCCTCCACCTGTCGGCGCAGCCCCCGGCGCCGGCTGCGCGCAGCTGCCCGAGGTGCGCCTGTACCTGTTCGCATGGAACGCGCAGGCGGGGCTGCTTCTGGCCACCGGCGGCAAGCAGGCCACGCAAGACAGCGCGATGTGCAAGCACGGCGTGAATCTGCGCCTTTTGCGCGAGGACAACACCGACACCATGCAGAGCTTGATGGTCGCGTTTGCCGAGGAGCTCAAGGGCGGCGCGGCCAATCCGGCCAAGGGCGCGCACTTCATCGCGGTCATGGGCGACGGCTCGGCCGCCATCCTCAAGGGCTTAAACGACAAGCTCAAAAAGATCGGGCCCGACTACACGGCCGCCGTGATCGGCTCCACCGGCTACAGCCGCGGCGAGGACAAGTTCATGGGGCCCCCGACCTGGAAGCAGAATCCGCAGGCCGCGCGCGGCGGCCTGGTCGCGGGCGTCCTGCGCGACGGCGACTGGAACATTGCCATGAAGTGGCTGGGCGACCACAAGATCGCGAACAACCCCGACGACACCAGCTACGATCCCGACGCGCTCAACTGGGTGAACGCGCAAGACTACATCGAGGCCGCGCAGAAGTACGTGAGCGGCTACTGCGCCGAGCTCAAGAACGTAAAGACCGGCAACCGCGAAAAACGCTGCGTCAATGGCGTCGTGACCTGGACGCCCGGCGACGTGACGGTGGCCGAGCAGAAGGGCGGGCTGGCCAGCATCGTCTCGACGCGCGAGTACCGTACGCAGATGCCGCAGGTCATCATCGGCAACCGCAGGTGGATGGCCCAGAACCGCAAGCTGGTCACCGGCTTACTGACGGCCGCGTTCGAGGGGGCCGGGCAGCTCAAGCAAAGCGAGCCGGCGCTCAGGCAGGCGGCCGCCGTGAGCGCGCTCGTGTACGGCGAGAAGGACGCCGCGTACTGGGCCAAGTACTTTCACCCGCAAAGCGAGAAGGACAAGCAGGGCCTGACCGTCGACCTGGGCGGCTCGGCGGTCAGCGACCTCGGCGACAACATCGAGCTGTTCGGCCTCAAGCCGGGCACCCAGAACCTGTTCGCCGCCGTCTACACGGTCTTCGCGAACATGGTCAAATCCCAGTATCCGGAGCTCCTGCCCCAGTACGAGCCCGCCTCCGAGGTCGTCGATCTGTCGTACCTGCAAGAGCTCGCGAGCGCAAAATAGGTGAAGCCATGCGACTGACGGTCACTGCCAAGATCTTCATCGCGCTCATCATCGTCGGCGTGGTGGTGGCGACGTTCCACTACAACCCCCAGCTGTGGAACAAGATCGCGCCGGGCGCGCAGCATCAGGGCTCCAACATCCCGCCTCCGGCCAACCTGCCTGATCAACCCTTCCCGACCGTGCCCGAGGCCCAGGCCGGCTGCGCGTCCCTGCCCGAGGTGCGCTTTTACGTGTGGGCCTGGAACGCGCAGATGGGGCTCATGCTGGCCACCGGCGGCAAGCAGGCCACGCCCGACAGCCTCATGTGCAGGCACGGCGTCAACCTGCGCCTGATCCGCGAGGACAACACCGACAACATGCAGAGCCTGATGGTGGCGTTCGCCGAGGAGCTGAAGAACGGCACCGCGAATCCGGCCAAGGGCGCGCACTTCGTCGGCATCATGGGCGACGGCTCGGCGACTTTCTTGAAGGCGCTCAACGACAAGCTCAAGAAGATCGGGCCCGAGTACACGGCGATGGTGGTCGGCTCGTCGGGCTACAGCCGCGGCGAGGACAAGCTGATGGGCCCGCCGGCCTGGAAGCAGAACCCGCAGGCGGCGCGCGGCGGGCTGGTGGCGGGCGTCCTGCGCGACGGCGACTGGAACATCGCGATGAAGTGGCTGGGCGACAACAAGATCCCCAACAACCCCGACGAGTCGAGCTGGGACCCGGATGCGCTCAACTGGGTCAATGCGTCCGATTATGTCGAGGCCGCCCAGAAGTACGTCAGCGGCTTCTGCACCGACCTCAAGAACACAAAGAGCGGGCAGAAGGAGAAGCACTGCGTCAATGGCGTGGTGACCTGGACGCCGGGTGACGTCACCGCGGCCGAGAAGAAGGGCGGTCTGGTGGGCATCGTCTCCACGCGCGAGTACCGCTCGCAGATGCCGCACGTGGTGATCGGCAACAAGAAGTGGATGGCGGCCCACCGCAAGCTCGTGGTGGGCCTTTTGGCGGCGACCTTCGAGGGCGGCGACCAGGTCAAGCAGAGCGACGATGCGCTGCGCAAGGCGGCCGCCATCAGCGCGGTCGTGTACGGCGAGAAGGATCCGGGCTACTGGTACAAGTACTTCCGCGTGCAGACCGAGAAGGACGCCCAGGGTCTGACCGTCGATCTGGGCGGCTCGGCGGTCAACAACCTGGCCGACAACCTGCAGCTGTTCGGCCTCGCGCCCGGCTCGACCAATCTGTTCGCGGCCACCTACACCGTGTTCGGCAACATCGTCAAGTCGCAGTACCCGAACCTGGTGCCGTCGTTCTATCCGGTCGCCGAGGTGCTGGACACCTCGTACGTCAAGGAGGTGGCGACGGGGGCGCAGGCGGGCGGCCACATCAGCGAGCCCGATCTGGCCAAGTTCTCGCCGCAGGAAAAGATCAAAGACGTGGTGAGCCGCCGCAGCTGGGACATCCAGTTCGCGACCGGCAGCGCCAAGTTCACGCCGCAGGCGAGCGCCGAGCTCAAGCAGCTGTTCAGCGACCTGGTGGTCGCGGGCGGTACGCTGGTCGAGATCCACGGCCACACCGACAACCAAGGCACCGCCGACCATAACCAGAAGCTGTCAGAGGAGCGCGCGTTCGCGGTCAAGCAGTGGCTGGAGTCGCAATCGGCGTCCAACTTCCCGGAAGGCCGGGTCAAGGTGTTTGCGCACGGCATGACGCAGCCGGTGGCGCCCAACACCACCGCCGAAGGGCGCGCCAAGAATCGCCGCGTCGAGATCGTGCTGGGAACGTCGGGCTGATCAGGAAGATGAACCGCAGAGAACGCAGAGAACGCAGAGCATCGGAGAGTTTCTTTCTCCGCGTTCTCCGCGCTCTCTGCGGTGAAATCTCCGGATGAGCCGCGCTGCCATCCTGCGCATCTTTCTGCCCAACCGGGCCGTCGATCCGGCGACCGCGCTGTTTCTGGTCGCATTCTGGGTGGCGGCCATGCTGCTGGTCTGGCTGCTGTCGCCGTTTGCCAGCCTGCCCACGCCGGTCGAGGTGTGGCGCGCGCTGGGCGCCTTGTGGTGGAAGCACGGCATGGGGCCCGAGCTGCTCACGACCATCAAGCTCATCCTGCACGCGCTCCTTCTGACCATCATCCTGTCGATGCTGCTCTCGTACGCGACCGTGATCGCCTTTTTCCGACCGCTGGTCGCGGCCGCCTGCAAGCTGCGCTTCCTGGGCCTGACCGGGCTGGTCTTTCCGTTCACGCTGCTCACCGGCGGCGGCTACCCGCTCAAGGTGGCGCTCCTGACCTTTGGCATGGCGTCCTTCTTCGTCACCTCGATGGCGCAGGTGGTGGTCGAGATCCCGCGCGTGCAGTTCGATCACATGCGGGTTCTGGGCGCGGGCGAGCTGCGCATCCTGTGGGAGGTGGTGGTGCGGGGCACGCTCGACAAGGCGCTCGACGTGCTGCGCCAGAACGCGGCCATCGGCTGGGCCATGATCACGATGGTCGAGGGCATCTCGCGCGCCGAGGGCGGCGTGGGCGCGCTGATCTTGAATCAGAACAAGCATTTCCTGCTCGCAGAGGTGTACGCGATCCTGCTCGTGATCCTCTTGCTCGGCCTGGGCATGGACTACGGCATGGGCGTTCTCACCAACCTCATCTGCCCGTACGCCCGGCTCGAGCGAGTCAAGCGATGAGCGAGGTCTCGACGCTGGGCGATGTGCTGCTCAAGGTCGAGGAGGTTTCGCTGCGCCTGGGCGACGTGCAGGTGCTCGATAAGGTCCAATTCGAGGTCCGCGATCGCATCCGGGTCGGTGCCTGCACCGGCCAGATCGTCGGCATTCTGGGCCCGTCGGGCGTGGGCAAGACGCGTCTTCTGCGCATCATCGCGGCCCTCGACGCGCCCGACGCCGGCACCGTCACCGGCTTAAAGGGCGTCCAGGTCTCGGCTGGCCACGTGGGTGTGGTGTTTCAGGATTACCCGCTTCTGCGCCACCGCAGCGTGCGCTCGAATTTGGAAATCGCGGGCATCGCCAACGGTATGCCGCGCGCGGAGGCCCGCCAGCGCGCGAGCCAGCTTCTCGAAGGCTTTCGGCTGGCCGATCGCGCCAGCTACTACCCGGCGCAGCTCTCGGGCGGCCAGCGCCAGCGGGTCGCGATCGCGCAGCAGCTGGTCTCGCCCAAGACTCTCTTGCTCATGGACGAGCCGTTTTCGGGGCTCGATCCGGCCGCGCTCGACGAGGTCATGCACCTCATCGTCGAGGTGGCCAACATGAACGAGCTCAATACGATTCTCATCGTCACCCACGACATCCGGGCCGCCATGGCGGTCTCGGACACGCTGCTCATGCTGGGCCGCGATCGCTCGCCCGAGGGCAAGATCGTCTCGGGCGCACGCATCCAGGGCTGCTACGACCTGGTCGAAAAGGGGCTGGCCTGGCGCGCCGAGGTGATGGAGCTGCCGGCGTTCGCGCAGCTGGAGAAGGAGATCCGGGGGCGCTTCAAGCAGTTGTGAGGATGGCTGCGCGCCTGGCCCCGTCGGGAATGCGGATCGAACGGCGAGCGTACCATGGCTTGAAGCGACCTCTAGGTTGGGCTAGGCTCGTGCACCTCACACGCACAAGGAGCGCATCATGGCGGGAGGGTTCTTCGCGCGGCTGAAAAACCTCTGGAAGGGGTTTCTGAACCTCTGGATCTCGGACGTCGAGAAGAACCATCCCGAGATCGCCTACGAAAATGCGATCAACTCGATGATCGAGAAATACGCGCTGCTCAAAAAGACCACCGCCGCCATCATCAGGCGGCGCGACGAGGCATCCGAGCGCTTCTCGACCCAATCCAAGGAGCTGGCGCAGATCGCGGCCGACCTCAACGTGGCCGTCGAGACCAACCAGGACGACCTGTCCGTGGTGCTGATCCAGAAGAAGAATCAGCTCGAGAAGGACGTCGCCGAGTGCAAGGCCGAGCTCGATCAGGCGTCCAAGGACGCCGACAGCGCCAAGTCGTCGCTCTTGTCGGTGCAGGCCGAGATCAAGCGCCTCAAGGCCGAGAAGGACAGCATGCTGGCCAAGATGGCGAGCGCGCAGGCACGGGTGCGCATTCAAGAGCAGCTCGAGGGGCTGTCGGTCGACGCCGAGGTCAAGGCGCTCGAAAACGTGCGCGAGCACATCAAGAACACCATCGCCGAGGCCAACCTGTCGAGCGAGCTCAAGTCGACCGACCTCGATGAGCGGCTGAAGGCGCTGCGCCAGCAGTCGGGCGACGTGACCGCCAAGCAGCAACTGGCCGAGCTGAAGGCGGCCGCGGCCGCGCGCAAGGCCGGCCAGAAGACGATGTAGCGTTCGGGGCGGCCGTGGGCAGCATCGTCAAGGATCGGGTCCTGCCCGCGTGGGCGGACGAGGTGCGGCGGCGCTTCATCCGCGGCGAGGCCTGGGAGTTCGTGCTGCACGGCAACGTCTACGACCTGGTGCTGCACGAGGGCCAGCTCATCCCGGTGTCCGAGTTTCTGTCGAACGTGCTGCTGGCGCCGACCAAGGACACCGTGATCCTGTACAACCTCTCGACCGGCGTCCGGTTCGGCAAGCGCAAGCTGGACCTGTCCGGCTACGAGGATCTGGTGCTGTCCAAGGAGCCGGGCAAGGTGCTGCCGCTCATCGAGCGGGCGCTGACCACCGAGGATCGCATCGCGGTCATCGTCGAATATGCCGAGTCGATCGCGCCGGTGGCGGACGTCAGCCTGTCCACGACCGACGATCGCTCGTCGGTCATCACGCTGCACAGGTGGTCGCTCCTGCGCAACCTCGAGCAGGCCGACTCCATCGTGCTGCTGGTTACCGAGAACCTGGCCGAGCTGCATCCCAAGATCGTCTCGCACCCGCGCACGGCCACCGTGCGCGTGCCCATGCCGACTAAGGACGAGCGGGCGGCCGTGCTCCGGCTGGTCGACCCGACGCTTTCTGACCCCGACGTCGACCGCCTGGCCGAGGTCACGGCCGGCCTCAAGAACATTCAGATCAAGGCCATCTTCACGAGGCCCCCCGCGGGCGCCGAGGATCACAAGGAGCGCGAGCGCTACATCTCGGAGCTGCTCGGCGGCGGGGCGGCGGTGCTTGAGCGCGCGGAGAAGCTGGCCACCATCACGCAGGGCATGTCCAAGGATGAGATCCGGAAGCTCTTGGCGCCCGACGGCAAGGCGCCCGCGCCCGCGGCCGCCCAGCCCGACCGCTCCGAGGTCGAGAAGCTGGTCAGCGCGCGCAAGCGCGAGATCATCGAGCGCGAGTGTTTTGGCCTCATCGAGTTCGTCGAGTCGCCGTTCGGCTTCGATGTGGTGGGCGGCATGGAGGAGGTCAAGAAGGATCTGCTCCTGATCGCGCGCAATCTGCGGGAAGGGCGGCGCAGCCGCTGTCCGATGGGCATTCTATTCACGGGCCCGATGGGGACCGGCAAGACGTTCGTGTGCGAGGCGTTCGCACGCGAGAGCGGCCTGACCACCATCAAGCTCAAGAATTTTCGATCCAAGTGGGTGGGCGCCACAGAGGGCAATCTGGAGAAAATCCTGTCCGTGATCCAGGCCATCGGCCAGATCCTGGTGGTGATCGATGAGGGCGACCGCGCGTTCGGCGGCGGCTCCGAGGGCGAGAGCGACGGCGGCACCTCGTCGCGCGTGATCGCACGCATCAAGGAGTTCATGTCGAACACCGAGAACCGCGGGCGCGTGCTGTTCGTGCTGATGACCAACCGCCCCGACAAGCTCGACGTCGACATCAAGCGCGCGGGCCGCCTCGATCGCAAGATCCCGTTCTTTTATCCGCAGAACGCGGACGAGGTGCAGCGCATCCTGGAGGCGCAGTTTCGCAAAAACAAGGTCAAGATCTCGGCGCCCATCGAGGACTTCAAGCCGCCCCTGCAGGCCATGATCGGCTACTCCAATGCCGACGTCGAGGCCATCGTTCTCCTGGCGGCCGACTACGCCTCCGAGCGCGGCGCCGAGGCGCCGGCCACGCCCGACGATCTGGCGCGGGCGACCCGTGATTACCTGCCCTCGCGCGACGTGGAGATGATCGAGTACATGGAGTTGCTGGCGGTGTTCGAGGCGTCCAACCGGCGCATGTTGCCCGCCAAGTACGCCGACCTGCCCACCGACGAGCTGCAGGCCAAGCTGCAGGCGCTCAAGCTCAAGGTGGGCTATCGGCGCTGACCGCACCCGGTGAAAGGAAGGAGAGAGCATGGAGTTCTTCAGCGAGATCCCGATCGAGGCGGCGCAGGCGGAGGCGATGGCACGCGGGCTGTTCGCGGTCGCCCGGGCGGACGGCGTGCATGAACGCGAGCTGGCGCTGATCGCATCCTTCTATGCCGAGGTGGGTGGCTCGGCGCGCGGGCTGTCCGAGCTCGAGCGCAGCCCCGCCATCAGCCCAGCCGATCTGGCGGCCGCCCTGCACACGCGCGACGAGCGGCAGCTGTTTGTCAAGACCGCGCTCCTTCTGGCGTGGGCGGACGGTGAGGTCAGTGCCGCCGAGCGCAAGCAGGTCGCCGCCTACGCCGACGCGCTCGGAGTGGGCAAGGACGAGGTGGGCAAGCTCGAGGAGTCGGTCAAGGACTTCCTTCTGGGCCATCTGTCGCACCTGCACAACGTCGATGCCACGCGCAAGGTGGCCGGCAAGCTCAAAATGTAGCCGTCAGCCGCCTCAGCGCCGCACTGCGACCACGACGTTGGGGATGGCCCAGGCCCGAGCGTTGTCGTCGTTCTCGTTGAAGCCGGTCTCGAAACTGCCGACCCGCTCCAGCTCCTCGGTTCCTGCGTGCACGTAGAGCTGCGCCTCCGGCCCCCCTTCCACGTACATGGCCCGCCGAAGATCGATCGGCAGCGCGATGAGCGCCTGGATCAGATGATGCACCGGCCAGGGCGAGCGGGCATGAATGAACAGCACGCGGCCGCGCCCATCGGTGCCGATGGCGGCCGTGCTCCAGCGCCTGGGCGAGGGCGTCCAGCGATTTGCGCGTCGGCACGACAGCATGCGGATCGACTGCACCAGGGTCCCGTAGGCGCGACCGAGCGCACCGAGATCGTCACACTCGCGGTCGATGAGCATCGCGTCGGGATGCCCGGGCTGGAGCCGGTCGAACGCGAGCACCGACTGGTCGCGCGACAGGGTGGGGTGATTGACGTGCGTGCGCGTGCGCATCATGGCGACGCTGCGCCCGTCGTCCCGGAACATGCTGGCGTTGATGCCCGCCTGCGCGCCCGCGCGCGCACACCACTCGCGCGCCGTGTGGATCCGCCCCTCGCCGGGCGCGGACGCGTTGAGCAGCTTGAGCGTGAAGTGCGCCAGATCGATGCGCACGATGTAGATGCGCCGGTCTCCGACTGCACCGGTGGGGCCGTTGAACACACCCAGCTCGAGCCCCGGCTCGAGCGTGCGGAAGCCGGCATCCTTCTGGGGAGCAGCCGGAGAGGTCGCAAGCAGCCAGCCCCAAGCCAGCCACGCACCAGCGGCCATACCGGATTTTACGCATGCCGCCGGGCTCGGGTCTATCCCAGCCCCCGCGCGACAGCTCGCCCGGGCGGGCGCAAGAAAGCTTAGCCGCTCTCGGTCTCCTCCGGTGCCGCCAGCTGCGCCAGCGTGTGCACCTCCACCCCCTTGCGCTGCGCGGACAGGGTGCCGTTGGGCTCCAGCACCACCTGCTCGCACTCGCTGACGGTCATGATGCCCTGCTTGCGGAGCGCCGAGCGCAGCTCGGCCAGCGTGATCTGCTCGCGCCGCAGGGCACGCGTGTGCACCTTGCCGCCGGTCACGATGCGCAGCGGCCGGCCCTGCACCAACCGCTCGAACCAGCGCCACTTGTAGGCGGCCAGCCCGACTCCCCAATTGAGGACCATCAGGGTCATCGCGCTGACCAGGCCACCGCCCAGCGAGTTGTCGCCCGCGTTGATCGAGTTCTGGACCGCGTTGGAGAGGATGAGCAGCAGAATCAGATCGAAGCTGGTCAGCTGTCCGGCCTCGCGCCGCCCGGCCAGGCGCAGCGCCGCCAGCAGGAACACATAAACCACGATCGAGCGCACGATGAGCTGCCCGACCGCCGCTTCCGGAAGCAAGAAATGCCACGACACGGGGCCAGGGTAAGCCGGCGCGGCGGCGGGCGCCAATTTTTGACACGACCGAGCCCAGCGCGGTCGGTCCGGTCGGCTCCGCGAGCCCTCCTTGAGCCTCCGGCGGGTTTGCGGTATCACCTGGCCATGCAGGTCTACACCCGTCGCGAGGACATGCCCGAGCGCTACCGGCAGACCCTGGAGCAGATGATGAAGAGCCAGGCCTACCGGGAGTTGGCCGCTGCGCGCATGTTCGGCGCGGGGCTGCAGTACGTGGAAGAGGGGCGCTGGCTCAAGTTCATGGTCTGGCACATTCGCGAGGAGAGCGAGCACTACTTCGCGGTCTGCGACATGTACGCGCGCTTCACCGGCCAGAGCGTGGAGCCGTGGGTCAACCAGCGCCTGTCCGAAAAGCCGGTGCCGTTCGCGCAGTCGTGGTTCGAGCTGGCGATGGCGCAGTTCCTGTACGACCGCGGTGGGTTCTGGCAGCTGCAGGAGTACGAGAACTGCTCATATCCGCCCTACCGGGAGGTGATCGGCAAGATCATCGACGAGGAGCGGGGCCATCAGGGGCTGGGCGAGAAGATCGTGGTCGAGCAGTGCCACTCGGGCCGCTATGACCAGATCAAGCAATCCATCTTCGAGCGCTGGCTCCGCATCGGGCTGCTTTCGTTCGGGCGGCCCGGAACCGAGGGCAACCAGTACGCGATTTCGGTGGGCCTCAAGAAGCGCGACTCGGGCGCCGTGATGCAGGATTTCGTGACCGACATCAAGCCCGCTGTGCGAGCGGGCGGTCTTGCCTTCCCACCGCCCGCGCGGCTCGAGATGGAGCTGCCGGAGCTGGATTGGTCGCTATAGCCGGTCGGTCACGGGCAGCGACCGGGATCGCCCTCCACGCAGATGATGTCGCTGCCGTAGCTGCAGCAGGCGCGCAGGTCGCCGACGCAGGCGGCGCACGGGCAGCTCGTGCAGCCGCGGCCGGTCGCGTAGTGCCGGCAGTCCCCGCGCGCGCACACCTCGTCGGCCATGCAGATGCGATCGCAGGCGCCGCAGTGCAGCGGATCGTTCTGGAAATCGACGCACTGGCCGGCGCACATGTCGGGTAGATTGGTCGGACACTGACCGACGCACGTGCCGCTGGCGCAGAGTGGGGTGCCGCCGCTGCAGGCCGGGGAGCAGGTGGGTTCGCGGCAGCCCATGGCGGTCATGACGAGCCCGGGCCGGCACTGGCAGGCCCC
>DATFWX010000176.1:0-23172 GCA_035258845.1 Polyangia bacterium
AGTCTTCTTCCTCGTGGGCGACTTTGGCCTCGGCGATGATCTTTTCGGCCAGGTTGGCCGGCAGCTCCTCGTAGTGTGAGAACTCGATGGCGAACGCGCCGCGCCCGCCCGTGATCGAGCGCAGGTCGGCCGCGTACTTGAGGGTCTCCGACATCGGCACCTGGGCCTTGATGACCTGGTTGCGGCCGCGCGCCTCCATGCCCAGCACACGCCCGCGGCGCTGGTTGATGTCGCCGATCACGTCGCCCATGTTCTCGTCGGGGCAGGTGACCTCGAGCTTCATGATGGGCTCGAGCAGGCAGGGCCGCGCCTGCTTGAACCCGGCCTGGAAGCCCTTGGAGCCCGCGAACTCGAAGCTGCGCGAGTCCGAATCGACGTCGTGGTACTTGCCGTCGATGAGCTCCACCTTCAGATCGACGACCGGGTAACCGGCCACCACGCCGCGCTGCATGCGGTCGCGGATGCCCTTCTCCACCGACGGGATGAACTGGCGCGGGATGGCGCCGCCGAAGATCTTGTCCTCGAACACGAATCCGGAGCCGCGCGGCAGCGGCTCCATGTTGATGTAGCACACGCCGAACTGTCCCTTGCCGCCGGTCTGCTTTTTGTGCTTGCCCTCGACGTTCTGGGCGCGGCCCTTGATGGTCTCGCGGTAGGGCACCTTGGGCGGCAGTAGCTCCACGTCGACGCCGAAGCGCTTGAGCTTCTCGACGTTGGCCTCGATGTGGATGGTGCCCATGCCCGACAGCAGGATCTCCTTGGACTGCTGATCGTGGGTGATCTGCAGGGCCGGATCCTGGTCGACGATGTCCTTGAGCTTGGCCGCGACCTTGTCCTCGTCGCCCTTGGAGCGCGGCCGCAGCGCGAACGAGATGACCGGGTTGGGGATGGGCGGCGGCGCGTACTGGATGGGCGCCTTGGGGTCGCACAGCGTGTCGCCGGTGTGGGTGTCCTTGAGCTTGGCCAGCGCCACCATGTCGCCGGCGCCGACCTCGGCCAGCGTCTCGCGGTTCTTGCCGTAGAGCGCGTACAGGGTGCCCGGACGCTCGGACGCGTCGCGCCCCGGGTTGTGCAGCGTCATGTCGCCGGTCAGCTTGCCCGAGAACACGCGCAGGTAGCTGACCCGCCCGATGTCGGCGCCTGCGGTTTTCCAGACCAGCGCCGAGAAGGGCTCGCTCTCGCTGCACTTGCGCTCGATCTCGGCCTTGGTCTTGGGGTCTATGCCCTTTCGCGGCGGCTGCTCGGCCGGCGACGGCGCACCCGCGAGCAGCGCATCCAAGAGGGGCTGCACGCCCAGGTTGCGCCCGGCGGCGCCGCACAGGACCGGGATCACGGTCCGCTCCGCAATCGCCTTGCGGAGCCCGCGCGTGATCTCCTCCTCGGAAAGCTCCATGGTGTCGAGATATTTGGCCAGAAGCTCGTCGTCGGAGGCGGCGATGGCCTCGATGAGCTGCTCGCGCGCCTTGGCGGCCACCTCCTTGAGCTGCGAGGGGATGTCGGCGGCCTGCGGATCGCGGCCGTCGCCGGGAAAGGTCCAGGCTTTGCCGCCCAGGAGGTCGAGGACGCCCTCGAAGCCGCCCTCTTTTCCGATCGGGATCTGGAACGCGACCGCCTTGTCCGACAGCACCTTGCGGATGTCCTCGAGCGCGGCCTCGAAGTCCGCGCGCTCGCGGTCCATCTTGGACACGAACACCAGGCGGGGCAGCGCAAACTCGTCGGCGTGGCGCCACACCATCTCGGTCCCCACCTGCACGCCGTCGGGGGCCGAGACCAGCACCAGGGCCGCGTCGGCGACCGCCATGGCCAGCCGGGTCTCGACGAAAAAGTTGGTGTCGCCCGGGGTGTCGATGAAATTGAGCTTGGTCTTTTTCCAGTCGCAGTAAAACAGCTTGGGCGCGATCGTGATGCGGCGGCGCTGCTCCTCGGGCTCGAACGCCAGGATGGACGAGTCGTCATCGACCGAGCCCAGGCGATTGGTCATCTTGCCGTCGTAGAGGATCGCCTCGCCCAGCGTGGTCTTGCCCGCTCCCCCGTGGGAGACGAACACGACGTTGCGGATGTCCCGAGGCTCATACTTTTTCAGCGCCATGGTCGTGATTGAGTAGCGCACCGCCGGCAAATGATCAAGCGATTATGAACGGTTCCGGTCGTAGAGGATCTTGAGTCCGGCCAGCGTGAGCATGTCGTCCGAGAGCTCGATGGCGCGCGACTCGCGCGCAATCAGAGGGGCCAGCCCGCCGGTCGCCAGAACGCGCGCCGGGAAGTCGATTTCGGCCCGGATGCGCTCGACCAGTGAGTCGACCAGGCCCGCGTAGCCGAACACCAGGCCCGCCTGCATCGAGGCCACCGTATTTTTGCCGATCGCGCTCTTGGGCCGGACGATCTCGACGCGCGGCAGCTTGGCGGCCGCGTGGTAGAGCGCATCGGCGCTGATCTGGATCCCGGGCACGATGGCGCCGCCCATGTACTCGCCGCGCGGTGTCACCACGTCGAACGTGGTCGCGGTGCCGAAGTCGACGATGATGCAACCCTCGTGGAAACGCTCGTAGGCCGCCACCGAGTTGACGATGCGATCGGCTCCCACCTCGCGCGGGTTGTCGTAGAGAATCGGCATGCCGGTCTTGATGCCGGGCCCCACGATGAGCGGCGGGCTGCCCAGGCGCTGCCGGAACAGCTCCTCCATGGGAAGCAGCACCGGCGGCACCACCGACGACACGATGCCGGCGTCGATCTGGCGGATCGTGAGCCCTTCGAGCGCGAACAGGCCGGCCAGGAGCACCGCGTACTCGTCCGCGGTGCGGCCCTTCTTGGTCTCGATGCGCCAGTGCGCAACCAGCCGGTCGCCGTCGTACACTCCCAGGACCGTGTTGGTATTGCCGACGTCGACGACCAGCAGCATCGCGCGGCATGCTACCCTGCGCTCTCGGATGGGTCAATGAGCCTGCCCGAAGGCACGCGCGTGGGACGTTACGAGATCCGGGCGCTCTTAAGCGCCGGCGCCACCGGCGAGGTGTATCGTGCGCGCGATCCCAAAGCCAGCGCCGAGGTGGCCATTCGGGTGCTCCCACTCAAGCTGCGCACGAGCGATCAGCGCCTGGTGCGCTTCGAGCAGGAAGCGCGCAGCGCGGGCCGGCTGGGTCATCCCAACATCCTGGCGGTCTACGACGTGGGCAGCTACGAAGACGCGCCCTATCTGGTCACCGAGCTGCAGGATGGATCCACGCTGCGGGCCCTGCTCGAGCGGGGCCCGCTGCCCGCCCGGATCGCGAGCGACTACGCCATTCAGATCGCGCACGGGCTGGCGGCCGCGCGCGACAAGGGCATCACGCACCGCGATCTCAAGCCCGACAGCCTGTTCGTAACCAAGGCGGGCGCGGTCAAGATCCTCGACTTCGGCATCAGCAAGCTCACACAGCCGCCCGGGCCCGAGGCCGGCAGCGCGCCCACCCTGCCCGACCGCACCGAGCCCGGCTCGGCGCTGGGTACGGCCGCCTACCTGTCGCCCGAGCAGGTACGCGGGCAGGCACCCGACCATCGATGCGACGTGTGGGCGCTGGGCGCGATTCTCTACGAGATGCTGTCGGGCGAGCGCGCGTTCCGGCGTGCCAACGCGGTCGACACCATGAGCGCGATCCTTTCGGACGAGCCGCCGCCGCTCGGTGCGCGCGCCCATGAGGTCCCGCCAGCAGCACTGCGGGTGGCGCTGCGCTGCCTGAACAAGAACCCCGATCAGCGCTTTCAGACTGCGCGCGATGTCGCCTTCGCGCTCGACGCGATGTCGGGCCCGCTTGCGCCCGCGCCGGGACCGGCGGCGGGCCGGCGTGCGCTGGTTGTGCGGGCTTCGCTTTTGGCGGCGGCCGCCGGCCTGGTGGGCCTCGGCGCCGGCTTTTGGCTCAGCCGAGGATGCCAGTAAAATCGCACCCCTAGGAAAGCTTCCAATCTTCTGGCTGGCATGTTATAGATCGCTCCGGGTTTCCGAAGACCGGGGACATAGGAGTCTACGCATGCGTTGGGCTTACTTGGGGTGCATCGCGCTCGTCGCGGGGGCCGCGGTTTCGTGCGGCAACCCAGAAGACGTGACGCGCACCGAGCCGCTGGTCGCGCCGGCGCCGCCGCTGGGCGTGGTAGAGAACCCGACGGCGCGCAATCAACTGCAGCTTTTCCTACGCTACGAGCGCGACCAGCACGATTTGGTGAAAGTCGCGCCGGGACCGTGTGGTTGACCGACCCTCAACGGGGTCGGCGACTCCGTCACGTTCTCGTATCTGGCGCAGGAAGACATGGCCCCGGGCAGCTACGGGCTCTCGATTTCGCCGTTCTATAGCTACGGCGATCCATTGGTCCGCATCGAGCTCTTGCGCGACAGCGCAAGCGGCAGCGAGGTCTTGGCCAAGACCGACCATCGCTTCCTCGACGCCGCGCCCGCGCGCGCCAATCTGACGCTCCAGGTTGCAAAATACGTGTCGACCAGCGACACGCTGCGCCTGCGCGTGACCGCGATCGATGCCGGCGACCCGCGCTACTGGCTGCGCCTGGTGCTCAACGCCGGCAGCAACGAGCGCGCGTCCTCGCTCTCCTGCCCGCTGCGCCAGCTGCAGTAAGCAACTCCAGATACTCCAGCTCTACAACAGACGGCGCCGGGCCAGGCGCAAGAACAGCCCCAGCCCGAGCACAACCAGCCCGTCGAGCAGGCTGTGCACGTCGAGGCGGCCACCCAGGGTTCGGCAACCGCATCCCGATGCATCACCGGTCAGGTGGTTGTCAGGCGGGGGCGCGGGCGGCGGGGGCGGGATCATGTTGGGCACGCAGTGGCCGCCCATGCATTGGGTGCCGGCCGGGCACAAGGTGCCGTTGTCCTCGTCGATCCGGCCATCACAATTGTTGTCCAGGCCGTCGCAGATTTCGGGTTTGGGGCCGACCGCGCCCACGCAACCGCCCCACTGACCGCTGTTGTCGCAGGTCTGCGTGCCGGGGACGCACTGGCCGCCCGATTGGCCGCACGGGCGTGTCTGCCCGATCTGACAGGCGCAGCCTTCGTCCGCCACCCCGTCGCAATCGTTGTCCCGGCCATCGCACACCTCGGGCTGCGGTTGCGGGGCCGTGCAGCCTACCCAGGCGCCGGACACGCATGACTCGGTGCCGCTGCCGCAGGCGGTCCTGCAGGGACGGGTCAGACCCTCGTCGATCTGGCCGTCGCAGTTGTTGTCGATGCCATCGCAGATCTCGGCCGACACCTGAAGCGCGATCGCCATCAGGGCCGAGATGAGCTGTCCGGCCGAGTCGGCTTTGTAGTAGCAAAGGTTGGGCGCTTGCGGGTCGCTGACATTGGGATCGCAGCCTGGCAGCGCGGTCCCGCCGGCCACCGCCGCGCGGCCCAGCGTGACCGGATCCACCTCGGCCCCGAAGCCGACCACATAGGTGGTGATGCCGGCTGCCTGCAGGCGCGCGACCGCGTCGACGGGCTCAAAGCGGGTGGCCGGGTCGTAGGGAGAGCACCACTGCCAGCCATCGGTGATGAGCAGGATGAAGCGCCGCAAGCTGGCATCCTGCAACGCCGGATCCAGCCCCGCGAGATTGATCGCTTGCGCCATCGGCGTCCAGTTGCCGGCGCTGGGCGGGGGGGTGCCGAGCGCGCTCATGATGGCCTGGTGGCTGCCGCGCGCGGGCTCGACGAAGGTATGACCGGGCGAGCACTGATTGGGATCCGGGAACATGGCAAGGCCGATCTCGATCGAGTTGTTGTAGGTGCTGGTCACCTGGTCGAGCGCCTGCCGCGCCACCTGCCACTTGGTTTGCGTTCCCACAAAACCGGTGGTCATCGAGGAGGATTTGTCGAGCACGACCAGGAGCCGCGAGGGCGTGCAGGGGTCGGCATGGGCCGGGCGCGCGGGCGCCAGCACGCCCAGGGCGCCGGCGGCGGGAAGCGTTAAAAGGGCGAGCGAGCATCCCATCCGGGGCATGGCGCGGGCCCGAGGCATGCCGCATGCCACCAGAAAAACCAAGCGATATCATAATCTTCGGGCAATCACCGATGTGACATGTTGGCGCGAATGATGGCTCGACTGGCCAATGCAACCAATCGTGAGCGTCCGCCCCGCGGACACCTGTCCCAGCTCCCCCGCCAAAGCGGGCTTGACAAGGCCGTCCGCGCGGGATAGATATAGATCGTTAATTGAACATGATTTTCAAGACCGTTATCAAATGGGCTTGGATCGGGCTGGCGCTGCTCGTGCTGCCCGTTGGCGTCCGCTCCGCGCGCGCCGAGACCGTCTACTACACGCCGCGCTCGGTGCTCACCGATTTCTTTCCGCGCTCCGAGACCGTGCGCTTCCAGCGCTTTCTGATCTCGATGCCGATGCGGGAGCGGCTGAGCCAGCGTCTGGGCTACCAGCCCAAGCGCGACAGCTACGTGTTTTACGTGGCCACGACCGGCGGCCATGTGGACGGCTACGCGCTCATCGATGAAGAGCTGGGCCAGACCGAGCCCATCACCTTCGCGGTCAAGTTGAGCCCGGACGGCACCGTCGAGCGCACCGAGGTCATGATCTATCGCGAGCCGCGCGGCGACGAGGTGCGCTGCCGGCGTTTCCTCGATCAGATGCGCGGCAAGACCGTGCGCCAGCCGGTGCGCGACGGCGTCGACATCGACGCGGTCAGCGGCGCCACCATCTCCTCGCATTCGCTGGCGACCGGGGTTCGGCGAGCGCTCTTGCTGTTCGACGAGCTTGTCGCCCGCTCGCGCGAGACCGCGCGCGCCGACGCCCGCTGACCCAGGCTTGACCGTGGCGCGGCGCCTCATTTCCAACCTTGGCCTGGAATTTCATTGAAAATGAGAATCAAAATTAATGTCAAGCCAGCCCGGCTCGGGGCCGGGCTCGGGCTCGTGCTGGCGGGCCTGCGCGCGGCCGCGCAGGAGCCGCCGCCGGCCCCCCCGAGCGGCCCCACCATCACGCTTCCGGCCGAGGCCGAGCCCGCGCCCAGCCCGCCCGCGCCGTCGCCCAGCGAGCTCGGCACCGGTCGCCGCGCGCCCATCGGCGGCTACGGCGAGGCCTTTCTGGTGCGGCGCGAAAGCGACACCGAAGCCACCCTGCGCCGGTTCGTGCTGTTCGTGGGCTATCACTTCACCGACTGGGCGCGCCTGTACAGCGAGATCGAGGTCGAGGATGCGCGCGAGCTGGAGATGGAGCAGGCCTACCTCGAGCTGCTCCCGGTGCGCCGCTGGGGCGACCGGTTCGGTGTGCGCGCGGGCCTGCTGCTGGTCCCGCTCGGGATCATCAACCTCTATCACGAGCCGCCCACCTTCAACGGCGTCGACCGGCCGGTGGTCGATCAGCTCATCCTGCCCACGACCTGGCGTGAGGTGGGCGTGGGCGTCTTCGGCGAGCCCACGCCGGGCCTGCACCTGCAGCTCTATCTGATGAGCGGGCTCAACGCGGCCAACTTCACGCCCGCGGGCGGCATCGGGCCCGGGCGCGGTCAGGGCGCCGAGGCGCGCGCCGACGACGCCGCGGTGTCGGGTCGGATAAGCTACAATCGGCTGCTCGGGCTCGACCTGGGCGCGGGCTTCTACGTGGGCGGCGCCGGTCAGGGCACGGCCGGCCTGGGCGGGGTCACGGTCGGCATCCTCGAGGCCGACTTGCGCTATGCGCGCCAGGGCCTCCAGCTGCGCGCCCAGTATGCGCACATCTTCATCTCGAACGCCGACAAGATCACCGCGTATCAGCGCATGACCAATCCGACCGCGCCCGCGGTCGGCTCGAGCGAGCAGGGCACGTATGTGGAAGCCGGCTACGACCTTCTGCACCCGCTTCACGGGCTGCCTTTCCAGCAGCTGGTCGCCTTCGGGCGTTACGAGTATGTGGACACCCGGGCCACGCTGCCCCAGGTGCCTGCTGCCGGAGCCTCGGAGGCGCTGCAGTTCGCCACCTTCGGCTTGACGTATGGGCCGCATCCGCAGATCGTGTTCAAGCTCGACTACAGGTGGTCGCTGGACGAGGAGCCACAAGCGATGCCGAACGAAGCCGCTGAGAGCCAGCTCGGCTTTGGCGTGGGATTCATGTTCTAGATGCGGCAATTCGCGTCGTCGGGCTTCAAGATCTGGAACCTCGGCACCGAGGCCAAGGTTCTGTACACGATCTTCGCGCTGTTCGCGCTGGCCGCGTACCTGGTCTCGGTCTTGTACTACGACGATCTGATGGGCCTTCACGTGCGCGGCGCGCGCCTCTACTACGCGGGCGGCGCGGCCGAGAGCAGCGCGCCCGGCCCGATGCGCGCCGGAGGCCCCTCGATCGATCTGCCCGAGGAAGCGGCGCACCCCATGCGCGAGCCCATCTCCTACCGCCACCTGCTCGAGGTCACGCACTTCCACCTGTTCACGGTGCCGGTGTTTCTGCTCATCGTGGCCCACCTGTTCATGCTGACCGGGATGGGGCCGCTGGCGCGGCTATCGTGGATCCTGGCCGCGGGCGTGTCGGCGCTCCTGCATGTGGGCGCACCCTGGCTGGTGCGCTACGGCGGCGGAGCGGCCGCGCTCCTGATGCCGCTGTCGGGCATCGCGATGCTGGGCAGCCTGGGCTTCATGACCGCATATGTGGTTTATGCGATGTGGGCCGGCCGACCGGAGCCACTTCGTTCGGACAGTAGCCCCCCTTGATGCCCTGCGCCTTCGGGCACAGTCCATACAGCTCGTGCTTATGGCGCACCACCTGAAAGCCGCCCAGCCGACGCGCGATCTCGTCCTGCATGCGCTCCAGGTCCTCATCGTGGAACTCGACGATGAGGCCGCATTGCTGGCAGATCATGTGATCGTGGTGCTCGGTGTCGCCGGCCACCTCGTAGCGGGTCTGGCCGTCGCCGAACTGGCGGGCCGCGGCCAGACCGCTGGCGGCCAGGAGCTTGAGCGTACGATAGACGGTTGCGTAGCCCACGCGCGGATGCCGGCGGCGCACGCGCGCCAGCAGCTCCTCGATCGAAACGTGGCCCTCGCTGCGCAGGAAGATGTCGACGATGGCCTCGCGCTGGTGCGTGGTCTTGAGACCCTGGCGCCGCAGGAACTCGCCCCACTGCGTCTTGAGCGACTTGGGATCCGCGTGGCGGATCGTCGACATCGTCGTCATGACCGCTCTCACAATATAGATCAGTCGAGCTGGAACGGGTAGGTCATGATCAGGCTCTGACCAGAGGCGGGGAAGCGCAGACCGTTCACGATGGGCTTGATGCAGCCGAAAAGACCGGCGCGCATGAGGATGCTGGGACCCTCGACCCGCACGCCGCGCACGGTGCCGGCGCGCTGGATGCGGAACTTGATGACGACCTTGCCGACCACCGCCGCATCGGGGCTGGGGCGCGCCTTGTCGATGCAGCCCAGCAGCTCGGACTGGTGGGCTCGGAAGCGGGCGTCCACATCCTCCTGCGACAGCTCGCCCGCGCTGCCGCCGCTCTCGCCCATGTCGATCACATCGGGGCTCGACAGATTGTCGCCCTCGGAGACCGGGCGCAGGTCGCCCGGGCGCAGCAGCACTCCGGTCCCGCCTGCGCCGGCGGTGCGGTGCCGATGCCGCTTATCGATGGCCGCGCTCGCGCCCGCGTCGGGGGCACCCGGGGCGGCGGGCGGCGGCGCGCGATGGGCCTGCCACAGAAGGAAACCCCCGAAGAGCGCGCTCGCGGTCAGAAAACCCATCAGGAAGCGCTTCACGCCACCACTCCCAGCACCAGCTTGAGATAGCGCCCCTCGGGATGCCCGGGCGCAACCGGATGATCGGGCCCGGGGCCGCGCAGCGCAACCACGCGCACGCGCCGGCGCGCGCGGCCGGCCGCCTCGCTGAGCACCTCCAGAAACTGATCGGCGGTCACGTGGCTCGAGCAGGAGGCGGTGGCAAGCACGCCCCCGGGCTCGACGCAGCGCAGACCGAGCGTGTTCAGATCGCGATACGCGCGCAGCGCCCGCGGCAGCGCAGCCGCCGAGGGTGCGAAGCTGGGCGGATCGAGCACCACCAGGCCGAACTGCTCGCCGCGCCGCGCGCACCGATCCAGAAACGCGAAGGCATCTTCGCAAACCAAGGTGTGCGCGGCCGGATCGAGGCCGTTCAGGCCGAAATTGTGGCGTGCGGCGTCGAGAGCCGGCGCGGCGGTGTCGACCGAAATCGTGTGCTGGGCGCCCCCGAGCGCGGCCGCGATCGAGAAGCCGCCAGTGTACGAGAAGCAGTTGAGCACGCTTTTGCCGCGCGAAAAGGTGCCGACCAGGCGGCGGTTCTCGCGCTGGTCTAGAAACAGCCCGGTCTTTTGCCCGCGCTGGACGTCGACCGCGAGCCGCATCCCGTGCTCGCGGATCACGATCTCGGCGGGCGGCGGCGCGCCCGCGAGCAGGGCCCCGCCTTCGCGCGAGCGCTCGAAGATGGTTTCGGGCCCCCGCGCGGCCAGCGCTCGCACCACGCGCTGCCCGAACGCGCGCGCACCCGCGCCGTCGAATTGGAGCACGTGCACGCCCGCGTAGAGGTCGCACACGACGCCGGGCAGAAAGTCTCCCTCGCCGTTGCACAGGCGATAGGCGTCGGTCGTTTGGGCGTCGATGATGCGCGCGCGCAGCGCGACCGCTTCCGCCACCCGCCGGCCGACCAGCGTATCGTCGACCGGCTCGTCGGCCTCGAGCGTCAGGACGCGCACTGCGATCGGCGAATCGGGATCGGCATACCCGCGCGCCAGAAAATCGCCGCGCGTGTCCGCGACCTCCACGATTTCCCCGGGCGCCGGCTCGCCCAGGGAGCGCAAGGCATCCCGGTAGATCCAGGGGTGACCCGAGCGCACGGCCCCCGATAGGTCTTTGCGCAGAACCACTTTTCGGTTGCGTGCGGCCGCCACTCATTCCTAAATATCCGGCGAACCGATGCGGCGCTACATCTTTCTGGCGACTGTGCTCGCGCTGCTGGCGGCGCCCACGGGCGCGGCCCGGGCCAAGGAGCGCACGGCCGGCTGCGCGGGTTTTCCGCGCGCTCTCCTGCGCATCGAAAGCGCCATCCACATGGGCGCCAACGTCTGGAACGCGGGCAACCAGCTGGCCACCTATGCCATCTATCGCGACGTGACCCAGCAGATCCTCAAGGAGCTGGTCACCGACCAGGGTTGCGGGCCCCTGCACGAGGTGCTTCAGGGCGCGCTCGAGCGGGCGCACAAAGCGGCCACGCCCGGCAGCGCAGGTTGGGACCTGCGGCATGGCTTCGACACCTTCATCGATTTCGCGGGCCGGGGCGAAGCGCCCAAGCTGTATCCGCCGGTCGGAGTCGATCGCGTGGTCGCGCCCTACTACGGCGAAGGGTGCCGCGATCTGTTCGCGCTGGTGCAGCGCGCCGAGCACGCGCTCGGCGGCGGGCAGGCGGAGGCGGAGGCGCGCGCGATGGTGCGCGAGCTGGGCGCAAATGGCGCCTGCCCGCACGTCCTGTCCGCGCTCACGCTGGCCTTGAAGAAGAAGGAGCCCGCGGCGGCGCTCGACCGGCTGGCGGCCGGACAGGCCCCGCCCGGTGATCCCGAGGAGCCGCCTGCGATCCTGCGCCGCTGCCCGCTGCTGCCCTCTCTGGTCGAGGAAATCACGTTCGCGATTGCGCGCGGCGCGCCCCGCTACGACGACGGCCGCCCCGATCTGTGCCTCGCCATCTACCGAAAAACCGCCGAGAGCGCGCTTTCACGCTATGCCCAGGGGGGCCGCTGCGAGGAAGCGGCCGGCCTTTTGCGCAAGGGCCTGGCCGAGGCCAAGCGCGAGCACGACGAGAGCAAGGGCGCGTGGGCGCTGCGCCACGCGTTCGACGCCATCGGGCAGGCGTTCGTGCGCGCGATTCCGCAGTAGACCGGATCCGCCGGGTCGGCAACCGGCGCGGCTACGGTGTCACCGTGAATGAGGTCGCGCACGAGTCCGGGCGGTTGCCGGGGCCCACCATCGAGACCGTGACGGTGTGCATCCCGGCACCCATATCGGAGCCGTGGAAGGTGCCGCTGGCCATGCACGGGACCGAGGTCGTCGTGGGGTTGGTGTCGATCACATAGCTGCAGTTGGTGGCATCGGTCGACGTGAGCGCGTAGTTGAAGGGGTCGGTCAGACGGCCGGTGGTCGGCGTGATGGACAGATTGCAGCCGCTGATGCGCACAGCGGCCGGGCACGTGAACATGCCGATCGTCGCGTGCGCGACCACCGTCACGACATGCGGCCCCACGCCGAGGTCCGAGCCCATGAAATACGTGCTGAGCATGCAGGACGTCAGCTGCTGCGGCATCTGGGTGTCGATTTGATAGGTGCATAGGCTCGCGTTCATCGAGGTCAGGTCGGCGCGAAACTGGGTATCGCGGCGGCCGCCCCCGGGTGTGATGGTGAGAATGCAGCTGACCGGGGGACCGTCGACGGATGCGTCGGCGCCCATGCCGCCGGAGCCGCCCATACCGGCCGTGCCGCCGAAGCCGCCCGTACCGCCCGCGCCGCCCGAGCCCCCCACGCCGCCGGAGCCGCCCGCGCCCCCCGCACCGCCAGAGCCGCCCCCGCCCCCGCCATTGGCGCAGGCCGCCAGGGTCAACACACTCAGCAGCGCCCAGCCGCGCACGCGTCGAGATCACCAGCAACCAACGTGCCAGCGTCGACGCCCGCGGATTCAGGATGCAGGCCCGGAGCCGTCGAGCGAACTGTTACGTCTCACGCAACAACTGCTGGGGACATGCATCACCTCGTCGAGCCGGCCGCCCCCCCTCAGGCGGGCCCCCAGGTTGCGTTGGCCAGCGTGTGATTGGAATGGCGCGCCCAATAATAGAACTGCCCGACGCGCCCCGTGTACTCGCGCTCGACCTCGGCCGGACCCCAGCCCGGATGCAGCTGGCAGAAGGCCTGGCAGTAGGTGCGCCAGTAGGCCACGTGAGCGGCCTCGAGCCGCTTCAGGTCGGCGGGCCCGGGCTCGCGGATATCATGGAAAGCCTGCTCCGCCTGCTGCTGGGCCTTCCACTCGGCGAGCGCGGCCTCCTGGGCCAGCGCGTGGGGCGCGCTACCCCGGTAGAACATCAAGGTGGCCATGCCGGGCATCAGGGTGTTGACCGCATTGCAGTGCGCGCACGTGACCGTCGAGGCCTCGTGTCGTACCGGCGGCACCAGGTCGACCCCGCAGCCCGAGCAGCGCGGCACCTGGCCCAGCTCCTTGTCGACCAGCACCTTGAGCGCGCGCGCGGCCTGGGCCGCCTTGTGGATCAGGAACACCTCCAGCTCCATCTCGATCTGTTTGGAAAGCGCGCGCCCGCGCTCCTGGAGCTGGTTGCGCAACGCACCCCCCTCGAGCTGAGCGTCGATGCTCGCCCAGGACTCGTCGATTTTTTTCTGCAGCCCGTACACGCGCGCTTTGACCGCGCTCAGGGCGCCCGAGACCGGAGCCGGATCGAGCACCTCGGTGGCGATGATCTCGTCGAGGCCCGGCTCCGCCTCGGCCATGATCTCGCGAAAGCGGGCGCTCACCTTGCCCAGAAACGCCTCCCACTTGTCCACGATGGCCTGCATGGTCCCCCTATCCGGAGCCCGCCAGGGGGGCTCCGCAATACTCGCAGGTGAAGCTTCCCGCCTCCAGCTGCGGCCCGCCGCAGCTGGGGCAGCGCAACACATAGCTCGAGGTCTTGTGCCATCTTTCGTACCGGTGCTGGCGCGCGTCGGCGAGGGCATAGCCGAACATGCCTCGGGGCCGCGCGCAGGCGGCCTGTCGGTACTGGCTGGCAATCTGCTCGGGCACGCGCGCGAGCAGCGCCTCCAGCTCCATCGCTTGTGCGGGCAAAAGCCCTGCCTGCGCGCCCCGCGCGGCCGCCACCACCCGTTCGAGGCAGCTCGACACCTCCTCGATGGGGGCGCCGCGCGCCTGCTGCTCGCGCTGGGCAGCTGCAAAGCGAGCGTCCTCCGGAAGCGGCGTTACACCCAGACGGCGCAGCACGGCATCCCAGGCGGCGGAGGTCCCCCCCGCAGGCTCAATGGGCAGAGCGGCGTCGAGGATCTCCGCCACCTGGGTCGCGAGCGCCTGCCGAAGCTGGGCGTCTCGCTCGGTCATCGTAGACCCCTCGTCACAGCTTGAGGTCGTCGTCCTGGGCCGGCGCCGCATAGCGCGGCTTGTACCTTTTCTGGATCTCGTCGATCTTGAGCGCCAGCGTGTAATCGGCCTGGATGCGCTGGCTCCAGTACGCGCTCACGTTCGACCAGTCGACCGCCGACATGTTGAAGGTCTGTTTCAACATCGCGTTCACGTCGCGGCCGGCGTCGGACCAGGCCGCCTGAGCGGCCCCAATCTCGCACCAGCGCTCGAAGCTGCACGGCTCGCCCCCCGCGGGCGCCTGCCCGACCGCACCGCCGACCGCGATGCCGGGGGCGGCCGCTTTGGCGCCGCCCGCAAACTGGCCGCTGGCGGCGGCCGAGAAGGCGGCGCCATATTCGCTCGCGATGGCGGCGGCCGCCATCGGGTCGTCGGCCGACCGCATGCGAGCCTGCCACCCAGCGTCCGCACGCTGGTAGCGGGCCTCGTCGAGGTTGTACTCGGCCAGCAGCTTGGCCACCTCGGCGGTCGGATTGGGACCGGTGATGCGCGAGCGCCGCGCAGCGATGGTGGCCCAGAGCTGCACGGAAACCCCCTCGATCGGATCCATCAGCCCGGGCTTGCCGGCCGCGGCCGCCTTCATCGATTCCTTGGTCTGCCGCATGCGCGCATTCATGGCCGCCTGGGTAAACGCAGTGTTGGCGCCGAAGTGGCGTTGAAAGGTTTCACGTATCCGATCGAAGTGCCCCTTGTCGCGCAGCCCGTACTTGCGCAGCGTCTGCGCAAGCTCGGCATCGCCCTTGTTGCCGGCGTCTTCGATCATGAACACCCGGAACCAGAACTCCTCGTGGTTGTGCGGGTCCCAGCCCCCGAAATCGTCGGGGTCGGTATCCTGGTCGTCGGTCGCGTCCTCATCGACGGCGGAGGCGACGGCACGGTCGTCCTCGTCTTCCGCGTGCGCGGCTGCCGGCGGCCGCGCGGCCGGCGTTTGCGGGTTGACCTGCTCCTTCACCTGGTCGACGGTCTTCTTGAAGAAGTCCTTCAGTCCCATCGTCGCCTCCTCCTGGTTGTGCTGTGTTCGTTCTTGCGGGAAGCGACATTATAGGGAGGAGCGCCGGCTAACCCCAGCCTAAACGTTTGGACAGAATCTCCTTCATGATCTCGCTGGTGCCGCCGCCAATCGTGATCAGGCGCGCGTCGCGCCACGCGCGCGAGATTGGAAACTCGTCCATGTACCCGTAGCCCCCATGGAATTGCAGGCAGCGGTCGGTCACGCGACAGAGCAGCTCGCCCGCGAACAGCTTGGCCATGGTGATCTCTTTGACGCACTCCTGCTTCTGGTTGAAAAGGTCGCAGGCGCGATAGGTCAGCCAACGAGCGGCCTCGATCTCGGTGGCCAGGTCGGCAAACTGGTGGCGCCACACCTGAAATTTCAGGATGGGCCGCCCGAACGCGCTGCGCTCGCTGCCATAGCGGATGGCGTCGGCCAGCGCCAGCTCGGCGGCCGCGACCGCGCTCACTGAGGCGATGAGGCGCTCGCCTTGAAAATTCATCATGACGTAGTAGAAGCCCTGATTCTCCTGGCCCAGAAGGTAGCGGGTCGGGATCTTGCAGTCCTCGAACGAAAGCTCGCCGGTGTCGGAAGCGTGGTTGCCCAACTTCTTGAGCTTGCGCGTGACGCGAAACCCCTTGACGTCGGTGGGACAGGTCACGAGCGAGACCCCGCCGTAGCCCTCGCCTCCGGTGCGAACGGCCAACGTGATAAAGTCGGCGCGGGTGCCGTTGGTGATGAACGTCTTGGCGCCGTTGATCACGTAGTCACCGCCCACTTTGCGCGCGGTGGTCCGGATGCTGGCCACGTCCGAGCCCGCGCCCGGCTCGCTGATCCCGAGCGCCGCAATCTTCTGGCCCCGGATGGCGGGCTTCAAAAACTCCTCGTGCTGCTCCCTGGTTCCCAGGGCCTGCACGATCGGCGTCGCCATGTCGGTCTGCACCATCAGCGCCATGTTGAGACCGGCCGAGCGCGAGCGCACCAGCTCCTCGGCCCACGCCACCGTCATCCAGTAATCGCCGCCGCCGCCGCCCAGCTCCTCGGGATAGCTGACCCCCAGGAATCCGAGATCGCCCATGCGCTCGAACACTTCGCGCGGAAACTCTTCAGCCTCTTCCCAGCGCTCGGCATGCGGGGCCAGCTCCTTTTCGACAAATTCGCGGAAGCTGCGCCGGAAGATCTCGTGCTCTTCCTTGAAAAACGTCATCAGCATGGCGTCACCACACCATACACTGACCGGTCAGTCAACCTCACGCAAGCGGCTGTGCTACCATGCGAAAATCATGAGCGCTCCTCGGATCTTGATCGTCGATGACGACGCCTGGATCCTGAGGATGGTGGCCACCGTGCTCGACAAGCGGGGCTACGTCATCGACACCGCGGTTGATGGCGCGGAGGCGCTCGAACGGGTCGAGGAGTCTACGCCCGACCTTGTCATCACCGACATCATGATGCCGCGCATGGACGGCTGGACGCTCATCCGCACGCTGCGCGCGCGGCCCGAGACCGCTTTCACACCGGTGCTCTTCCTGACCGCGCTCAACTCGGATGACGACCGCATCCGCGGCTTCCGCCTGGGCGCTGACGACTACCTGCCCAAGCCGTTCCGGTTCGAGGAGCTGGACCTGCGGGTGCAGAATGCGCTGCGCCGCGCGGGCCGGATGGAGGAGGACGCGCGGGAGGCGGTGACGCCCAAGGCCGGGGTTGCGGGCTCGCTCGAGCAGATCGGGCTGTCGGCGCTTCTGGTCATGCTCGACATGGAAAAGAAGAGCGGAGTCCTGGTGCTGGCGCGCCGCGGCCAGACCGTGCGCCTGTTTCTGCGCAGCGGCCGCGTGGTGCGCGCGGCCCTCGACGGCCAGAAGACCCCGCGCGGCGCCGCCTGCGTCTATTACGCGTTGGGCTGGTCGGAGGGGCGGTTCGACTTTTCGGCGCTCGACGTGGACATGGACGACGAGGTGCAGTCGTCGACCACGCACTTGCTCATGGAGGGCGCGCGCCTCGTCGACGAGGCCAACCGACCGCAGTAGTAGCCGCTTGCGCCCTTACGGCACCGCGCCCCCGGCTTCCTCTTCCTCCTCCTCCTCACCGGCTGCCGCTTCGATGCCGTACTTGCGCATGAGCTTGCGAAAGTATTTGCGATCGATGTCCGCCTCGCGCGCCGCGTGCGAGATGTTGCCGCCGTTTTTCCTGAGCAGGTTCAGGATGTAGTCGCGCTCGAACGAGCTGACCCAGCGCTCCTTGGCTTCCTTGAACGTGTACTCGCCGGTCGGCAGATCGCGCGTGGCGCCGGCGGTGGGCGCGTCCCGCACCTGCTCGGGCAGGTCGCCCACCTGGATGGTGTCGCCCTCGCAGAACGAGCAGGCGCGCTCGACCACGTTGACCAGCTCGCGCACGTTGCCGGGCCACGAGTAGGCGCATAAGAGGTCGATCGCCTCGCGCGCGAGCGCGCCCACGCGGGCCGTGCCATCGGGATGCTTGGCGTAGTTGCCGATGCGCAAGAGGTGCTTGACCAGAATCGGGATGTCCTCGACCCGATCGCGCAGCGGCGGCAGGAACAGCCTGACCACCGACAGCCGGTAGAACAGATCCTGCCGGAAGCGGCCCCCGCGCACCTCCTCCTCCAGGTTGCGATTGGTGGCCGCAATCACGCGTACGTCGACCTTGATGGGCTTGTTGGAGCCGACCCGGCGGATCTCGCGCTGCTCGAGCGCGCGCAGAAGCTTGGGCTGCAGATCCAGCGACAGCTCGCACAGCTCGTCGAGAAACAGGCTTCCGCCGTGCGCCATCTCGAAGATGCCCTGCCGGGTCATGATGGCGCCCGTGAAGCTGCCCTTTTCGTGGCCAAACAGCTCGCTCTCGAGCAGATTCTGAGGCACCGCGCCGCAGTCGAACACCATGAGCGGGCCCGACGCGCGCGCAGACAGCTTGTGAATGGTCTGCGCGACCACCTCCTTGCCGGTGCCGGTCTCGCCCTCGATCACGACCGTGGTGGTCGTGGGCGCGATCTTCTCGATGATCGAGTAGATCTCGCGCATGCGGGGATGCCGGCCGATGAGCTCGCCGCAGTGATCTTTGCGCGAGGGAACGATCTCGACCTTTTCGTCGGCGGTCAGAAACTTGAGCTCGGTCTGCCCGAGCCCGATCGTGCAACCCGGCTTGAGGTAGCCTTCCTTGACCCGCACGCGGTTGATGAACGTCCCGTTGGTCGAGCTCAGATCGACCAGCACGTACGACTGCGCCTCCTGCATGATTCGGCAGTGGTAGCGCGACACGGTCTCGTCGTGCAGCACGAGATCGTTGTCCTCCATGGCGCCGATGTTGATCACGCCCTGATCGAACACCCACTCGCGCGGGCGCACACCCTCGGCCAGGACCAGCTTGCACTTGCGCAGATGCAGCGTGGTGGGCCGCCCGTCCTCGTAGAAGACCTTGGTCGGGGGGACGAAGTCGGGAAACTTGATCCGCTTCTCGTTGGCCGCCGCGACGGATTCGGTCTTGTCGTCATTGGGTGGAGGTGGGGCCATTTGTCCCTATCTTGCACGAGCCTGCGCGAGCTGGTCAAGCAATCCGGTCAGGACACCCCACCTTGTCTTTCCAAATTTTGTCCTGTATAAAAGTTGAACGGATGCCCGCCGCATATCGCCAGGAAGTGGCCCGCCTGCGCACCAGCCTGGAAACTGACACCGACGTAACGCGGCGTGCGGAAACCGAATTTCAGCTGGGGTCGGTGCTAGCTCGGCTGGGCGACTACGAGCAGGCGCTCCTGCATGTCAACGCTGCCCGGCGTCATTACGAGCATGAGGCTGCTTCAGCCGCGCTATGCGAGATCGATCACATTACTGGGGTCGCCTGCGCCGCCAAGGGCGAGCACGAGCGGGCCCACGTGCATCTCGAGAAGGCTCTTCAGGGCGCCCGCCGGCGCGCCGATCCGGCGGCCGAAGCGCGCATCTTGATCTCGCTGGCCAACCTGAGCCAGGCGCGCGGCGAGAGCGCGCACGCCATCACGCTCTACCAGCAGGCGCGGCAGCATCTGGAAGAAAATTGGAACGGGGCCGAGCTGGCGCGCTGTCTGAGCGGTCTGGCCGCGCTGCATGCGCACGAGGGCCGGCATGCCGACGCGCTCGATCTGGCGACCCGCGCGAGCGAAGAGGGCGAGGCTTCGGGTGACGCGCTGGAGTGGGGCCGCGCGCTCTTGATCCGGGCCGATGTGCACTGGCGCACTGGCGATGCGCGCACGGCCAAGCGGTTCTATCGGCGCGCCATCGCGCTCGCGACCGAGCAGGAGCTCTCGCGCGAGCTGGCCGAGGCCTACTTCCGCTACGGCGAGTTCGTGGGCTCGGCGCAGAACGTGATGCCCGAGGGCTTTCCGGATCCGCCCGCCTACTGGCTGGCCAAGGCGCAGGATCTGTTCCGCGAGTTCGGCACGCTGGCCGATCTGGAACGGGTGCGCGAGGCGTTCCGGCGCTACGGGCGCCGCGCCACCGACCGGGTGGCCGAGGTCGAGGTGCTGCAGCTCATCCAGGAGCTCAAGCAGGAACGGCAGGAGATGCAGCGCGAGGTGGGCCAGCTCGGGGACACCTACCAGGATTGGTTCCGCCGCATCGCTGACGCGCCGGCGGGCGAGCTGCGACAGGCCGTGCAAGCGGCCGCCGACGAGGTGGCGCGGGTCGAGCGCACCTTGTCGCGGCGGGTCGATCAGATGGCAGCCGCCGAGCAGCGCTTTCTGGGTGCGCTGTCGACGGTCATCCTCGAGCGCGAGAACATCCGCACGCTGCTCGATCTGTGCCGAGGCCTGAACACGATGGGCGACTTCTCGCGCATCGTGCAGGATGCAGCCAAGATGGCCGCGCAGCTGACCGGGGCCGACCGGGTGCTTCTGGCTCTGCGCGAGGGCGATCAGGGCACGGCCGAGCGGCGGGCGGCCGTACGAATGGGCGAGGAGGAGCAGGGCGCGTGGCGGGGTGTGGTCGACCGCTGCCTGCGTGCCCATAGCCCGGTGTTCTTGCAGCGTGAAGCCGCCGAGCAGCCGGGCGGCGATCCACGAGCGGAGCAGGCCTCGCTCCGGCTCGCGTTCGCGATGTGTGTGCCCCTGCGCCACGGCGACAAGGTGTTCGGCGCGGTCTATCTCGACAAGGATCTGTGCGGCGGTGTGTTCACCGAGCGCGATCTGGACCTGCTCGTGATCTTTTGCTCGCAGGTGGCGACGATTCTGGAAAACACCCGCATCGCCGAGGAGCTGCGGCTGGCGGCCCGCCAGAAGGCGGCCACGCTGGAGGCAATCTCGGACGGCGTGGTGGCGCTGGACGCGGACGGTCGGGTGACTTCGCTGAATGCGGTCGCGGCCCGCATCCTGGGCGTGCCCTACGAGCGCGCGCTGCAGCTCAAGCTGGCCGATCTTCAGGACCTGGGGTTCCTGCGCGCCAACCTGGAATCGGGCGAGGAGTTCGACGGGCGCGTGACCCGGGTGGGCGCGGGCGAGTACCTGTCGAGCGCGCGCGTGGTGCGCGTCGACGCTGGGCGCGTGGCCGGGCTGGTGGCGACCCTGACCGAGATGAAGCGCGCCACCACGCTGGCACAGCGCATCGTGGGCACACCGGCGCGCTACTCGTTCGGCGACATCATCGGGCGCTCGCAGGCCATCCGCAAGAAGCTGCAGCTCGCGGAAGCGGCCGCACGCTCCGACAGCTCGGTCCTGGTGACGGGCGAGAGCGGAACCGGCAAGGAGGTGCTGGCGCAGGCCATCCACAACGCGAGCGCGCGCGCGGGCGGGCCCTTCGTGGGCATCAACTGCGCGGCCATTCCGCGCGAGCTGCTCGAGAGCGAGCTGTTCGGCTACGAGGGCGGCGCCTTCACGGGCGCCAAGCGCGGGGGCCATCCCGGCAAGTTCGAGCTGGCCGAGGGCGGCACCGTGCTGCTCGACGAGATCGGCGACATGCCCATCGAGATGCAGGCCAAGCTCTTGCGCGTGCTGCAGGAGCGGCGCGTGCAGCGGATCGGCGGCACGCGCGAAATCCCGCTCGATGCGCGCGTGATCGCGACCACCAATCGCGAGCTGGGCGACGACGTGGCGCGGGGCCGCTTCCGGCAGGATCTGCTGTTCCGCTTGAAGGTGATTCACATCCCGCTGCCGGCGCTGCGCGATCGGGTGCAGGACATTCCGCTTCTGGTCGAGCACTGTCTGCAGCTTTCCTCGGCGCGCATGGGCAAGAAGGTGCGCCGCGTGACGGCCGAGGTGATGGAAGCCTTCCTGTCCTACCCGTGGCCGGGCAACGTGCGCGAGCTCGAGAACGTGCTCGAAGGCGAGGTGAACCTGGCCGGCGCCAGTCAGGAGCTTTTGGACCAGGTGCCGGAGGCGCTCTCGGTGCGCGGGGTGGCGGCCTCGCGTTGGGCGCCCCCGCGCGGCCTGGCCGCGTCGCCGGCCGGCGGTGTCACCTCGCTCGAGACCGCCGAGCGCGAGCTGCTCCTGGCCGCGCTCGAGGAGCATCGCGGATCCATCCCCGACGTCGCCCGCACGCTCGGGGTCTCGCGCGGCACGGTGTACAACAAGATGAAGAAGTTCAACATCGACCCGTCCGAGTTCCGCAAGAACGAGATGGTCGGTTAGGGCCCGCCGGCGCCTACGGGGGCGGCGGGCACATGCAGCCCGTGATGGCGTTGCAAGAACAGCCGGGGCCGCACGAGATAGGCATGCCTACGCACTGGCCGCCGCTGCAGACGTCCATCGCGGTGCACACGTCGTTGTCACTGCAGGCGGTGCCGTTGGGCTTGTTGGGGTACGAGCAGGCCCCGGTCGCGGGCGTGCAGGTTCCGGGCAGCATGTGGCACTGATCGGGCGAGTTGCAGGCGACCGGATTCGATCCCACGCACACGCCGCTCTGGCAGCTGTCGGTCTGCGTGCACAGGTTGCCGTCGTTGCATGCGGTGCCGTCGGGCTTGTTCGGGTTCGAGCACACGCCGTTGGCCGGGTTGCAGGTGCCCACGTCGTGACACTGGTCGAGCGCGCTGCACACGACCGGATTGGCGCCCGTGCAGATACCGGTCTGGCAGGTGTCGGTCTGCGTGCAGGCGTTGCTGTCGTTGCAGGTGGTGCCGTTGGGCTGGGCCGGGTTCGAGCACATCCCGGTGGTCTGGTTGCAGGTGCCCGCGTTGTGGCACTGATCGAGCGGCATGCACACGATCGGGTTGGCGCCCACGCAGGTCCCGCTCTGGCAGCTGTCGGTCTGCGTGCACAGGTTGCCGTCGTTGCAGGCGGTTCCGTCGGGCTTGTTGGGATTGGGGCACACCCCGCTGGTTGGGTTGCAGGTGCCGACGTCGTGGCACTGATCGAGCGCCATGCAGGTGACCGGGCTCCCGTGCGCGCACATGCCGGACTGGCAGGTCTCGGGACCGTTGCAGGCATTGGCATCGTCGACGCAGGCCTGGCCGACCGCGCAGCAGGGCTCACCCACCGCGCCGCAGGCACGGCAGGTCCCGCCCATGCAAACCGTGCTGGCGCCGCATGGCGTCGCGCCGCCGCAGCAGGGCTGACTGAGCCCACCACACACGGCGCAGGTGCCTCCGCTGCAGATCCCGGAGGCGCACATGTTGCCGGAGCAGCAGGGCTGGCCGACCGCGCCGCAGGTGCCGCAGGTGCCCATGCCGTTGCACAAAAGCCCGCTCATGCAGGCAGGCTGGGCCACGCAGCAGGGCTGGCCGGCGGCGCCGCACTGGCAGACCCCGCTCACACAGACGCCGTTCGGACAGCTCGTGCTGGTCAGGTTGTCGTGGCCGCAGACACCGGCGCTGCAGCGGTCGGCCGTGCACGGGTTTGTGTCGTCGCAGTTGGCGCACATCGCCCCGCCCAGGCCGCAGTGGGCCAGATCGGTGCCCTGCCGGCACAGGGTGCCGTCCCAGCAGCCCGCGCAGGTGCCGCCGTCGGCCGCGTCGGCCGGGGCGCCGTCGCCACCGCCGCCAGCATCGGCCGGCGGCGCGTCCACCGAGCCCCCATGCAGGCTGCCGAAGTCGTAGCACCCCCCGACACCTCCCGCTGCTCCGACTCCGAGCGCGAGCGAGACCACCAGCCCCAACCGAGCGCGCATCCAAGCCTCCGAC
>DATFWX010000177.1:0-5679 GCA_035258845.1 Polyangia bacterium
TGGCCGTGTGAACGGTCACGTCGGCGCCCACGCGCGTGCCGCCCCGCCACTTCCAGCCCACCCCGAGCGCGAGCTTCCAGGGAGTCTTGTAGGTCATCGGCTGCTCGGACGAGGGCACGAATTGCGGCTGGGTGCCCGAGCGCAGCTCGAGGGCGGTGCCGACCGAGGTCGCGTGCAGGGTCAGACCGGGCGGCATCACGGTCACGCCCACGCGCAGGCCACGCCAGGGCAGCCACAGCGCACCCAGCTGACCGACCAGCGAGCCGTGCAGCGCCTGGGTGTCGAGCAGCCGATAGGTCACGCTGTCCTGCACGTCGACCAGCGAGTCGACCAGGAGCCCCTCGACCCGCAGGCGGTAGAACAGCGACGCGCCGATTGACAGCCGGCCGCGCCGGGCCGCCCAGGTGGGCCCGAAGCGGACGGTCTCGCGGTCCTGGCGCCGCACGCGCAGGTACAGATCGGCGATGCCCGGGATGCGCACGTCCACGCGCGCGCCGCCGGTGTCGTTATCCTCGACGAAAAAGTTGAAAGCCAGCGTGTGCGCCTGCAGGCCCGCCGCGTTGCCGAGCTGCGTGATGAGCCCGAAATTGAGCGGGAACGAGTTGAACTGGAACCCGGCCGCGCGGCCGGCCTTGCCCTCGGAGGCCTGGATGTCGGCGAAGCCCGACAGATCGACCCGGTAGGCCGACAGGCTGACCGAGACCAGGCGCGCCTCGGCCAGCGTGATGCCGGCCGGGTTGTAGTAGGCGCCGGTCACCGAGTCGGCAAACGCGACGTCGGCTCCTCCCATGCCCGACGAGCGCGTGCCCACGAGCAGGTTCTGGTAATTGTACTCGTCGCCTCGTGCCGGCGTTGCGGCGGCGGCCGCGAGCGCGAGCGTGACGGCGAGAGCGATCGCTAAAAGACGCACTGATCTCCCGCGTGCAGGCACTGCCAGGCGTCGCCCACCTTTTGGCATGCAAAGCCGCTCGGGCACGCCTTGCCGCTCGAGCAGTCGCGCGCGCACAGCCGCCGCATGCCGACATGGTCTGCGCACAGGTCGGCGCTGGTCCCGCAGTCGGCGTCGGTCTGGCACAGATCGCACAGGCGACCGGCGGCCGGAAAGCTGCGCAGCTCGCCGCTGCGCGATCCCATGTTCTGGAACACAACCAGCTGGTCGGGTTGCGCGGAAGCGACCACATCGGGCCGGCCGTCGCCGTCCAGGTCACCCGCCGCCAGGCCGCCCGAAAGGGTCTCGCTGGTCTGGACGCGGCCCGCGGCCGTGAACGTGCAATCGCCGTTGCCGCGGAAGACCACGAGCTGGGGCACCAGTCGCGTGGACACCACCAGGTCGAGCTTGCCGTCGCCGGTGAAGTCGGCCACCAGCAGGCTGTCCGGGCCCGAGGCCGTGTAGGTGTCGGTCGGGCCGGCCGGGAGCCCGGTGTGCAGAGAGTCGGCCAGAACGTAGGTCCCGTCGCCGTGGTCGCGCCAGACCTGGCCGTCGAACGCATTGCCGGCCACGCCCACGTACAGGAGCGCGAAGTCCTGGCGGCCGTCGCCGTCGCAATCGATGAGCGCGGGCGCAAAGCCGGTGGCGGCGGTCACGGTCTGCGACCACATGCTGTGCCCGCTCCCCTCGGTGCCCACCAAAACCGCGTCCAGATAGGTGTTGCCGCTGCCGCGGCCCGAGGTCACCAGGTGATCGAGCGTGCCGTCGGGCTTGAGCGACGCCAGCACGTCGTACGACAGGATGTTGGGATCCTGGTACGAGAACAGGATCGATCCGCTGCCGTACGGCGTGAAGGAGCCGTCGCCGTGTCCCCAGTGCACCGCATAGTTGCGGTCGAGATTGTTGGCCACCACCGCGTCCAGCTTGTGGTCGCCGTTGAGGTCGGCCAGCGCGAGGCCGAGCGGCTGCAGGCCGGTCGTGGTCTCGGGGCCGCCCGTGAAGCCGACCCCGCTCTGCCAGGGCACGAACTCGAAGGTCCGCGAGAGGCCATGGAACGCGAGCAGATCCAGAAACCCGTCGCCGTCGATGTCGACCAGGTTGGGCCGCCCGGGGCTGTAAAACGGTAGCCGCCGATACGGCTGCAGGCCGCCCCGGCCGTCGCCGAGCAGGGTCAGCATGGCGTCGCCGGTTTGCAGCACCACGTCGAGTGTGCCGGCCGGGTCGTGATCGAGATCCGCGATCGCGATCAGTCCCGGCATCCAGCCCACGTCGTACTCGCCGATCTGGTTGAAAAACCGGCCCAGCCCGGGCAGCACGGTTACGTTCTGGCCGAACCGATTGGCCGTGATCAGATCGGGAAAATTGTCGCCGTTCAGATCCGCGACCTCGATCTCCCACGGATTCGCGCCGGTCGCGGCCGCGTAGGCATAGCGATAGGCTCCGCCGCCGGCGGCCTTGAAGATCTCGAGGTCGCTCACGGTCGTGACCGCGATCTCCGGGGTGCCGTCGAGGTCCAGATCCACGATCCGCACGGCGCGCGGGTTGAGCCCGGTCGCGATCATCGAGGTGACCGGGCACGCATTGAGCTGGGGCGCGCACACGCGGCCCAGCATCGCCACCTGCTGGCAGTCGGTGCCGTTGGGGCACTCGTCGTTGCTTGCGCACGCGAGCGCGCACACCTGGGTCTCGGCGCCGGCGCGCAGCTGCACGCACGAGGCATTCTCGACGCACGCGCTGTCGCCCGCGCGCCCGCAGGGCGCACATTGGCTGCCGTTGCCGGGCGGAATCGGATAGCGCGAAAGCGTGGGCTGTCCGGTCGCCGGGTCGTCCAGGATCAGGCCGAGCTCGTTCGACAAGCTGCTGGTCACCGCCAGGTCGTCCTTGCCGCCACCGCCCAGCCGTCCGACCGCGAGCGCAACCGTGCCCTCGCCCACCTGCACCTCGGCGGCCGGCGTGGGGCCGAACCCGCCCATCCCGGTGCCCGCAAACAGCACCACCGAGCCCTTGCTCGGCTGTGCGCGCGCCACGCCCACGGCCAGATCGATCTGTCCATCGCCCACGAAGTCGCCCACTGCCAGCCGCGTGCCGCGACCGCTCAGCGGCAGGCGGGTCGATGAGATCAGGCTGGCCTGGGTGCCCGCGATGCGCAGCCGGGTCACATCGGCCGCGTGCCCGGCGTCGCTTGCGCTGACGACCGCGAAGGTCCCGTCGGCGAGCGGCACCACGTCGACGTCCGACGGCAGCGCGGCCACCGGCTGCCGCGTGGCCTCGCGAAACCCTCCGACCGCGGAGACGTCCTGGATGAGCACGATCACCACATCGGGGCTCGAGGCCGCCACCACGAGATCTTTCTGCCCATCGCCGTTCAGGTCGATCGCGCGCAGCGCGCGCGGAAAGGCCAGCAGCGGCAGCTCGCGCCAGGGCGCGAAGTTGCCGTCGCCCGAGCCGAGCAGAAGCTCGAGCACGCCCCCGTTGGCAGGCGCCACCGCAAGATCGAGGACCCCGTCGCGGTTGAGGTCGAGCGCCACCACGTCGTTGGGCGCATTGCCGGCCGCGAAGTTGAGCGTGACCTGGACCTCGGCCCGTGCCTGCGCGCCGTTGGCGTCGGTCACCACGACGGTGGCGGTGCGTCCGCCGGCGCCGCTGGCCACGAAGATCCCGGTCGCCGGGTCGACCCGATCGACCGCCACCCCGTCGATCGCGTAGCTGTACGGCGGCTGCCCGCCCACCGCGTCGAAATCGGTCAGGCCCAGGGGATCCACGACCGCACGCGTCGGATCGACCGCCAGCGCGTCGGAGACATCAATCGCGACCATGCGGGTCTCGTTGCGCTTGTCGGTGACCCGCACGACCTCGCTCACCCGGCCCACCGAGCCCAGCCGGAACTCGCCGCTCGACGCGTCCAGCTCGGCGTCGCGCCCGCTCGCAGGCGGATCGGCCGCGAACGCGTAGCGGTAGGGCGGCGAGCCTCCGGTGGTCTTGACGTTGCCGCGCGCACGTGGAGCCAGGCGCCCGGGCGCGACCGCGCTGAGCGGCGCCAGCCCCGATACATCGATGTTCACGTTGCTCGAGCAGGCTGCGAGAAAAAGCAGAAGACCAAAGAGTGCATGGCGCATCCGGACACTCCCTCCCGGCCGCGATCAATACGAGTGGCGCGTGCGATCCTTCCCGTATCGGGATCGACGCCGCCCGGCGCGCCAGGTCGCAGATTAAGGCGTGGGACCGTTCGGGGAAAAGGCTTCCTTGAGATAAGCGCGTGGATCCATGAGCCGTTGCGTGCGGTACAGGACCCCGATCATGTAGGGGATCTGATAAGGCCGCACGTCGAGCAGCCACGACCACCAGGGCTTGACGCCCTTGGCGTGCACGACCGTGCGCTTCCACGACTCGGCGAACAGCTCGAAGAAGCGCTGCCGGCCCAGTCTGGGCTCCCAGAGCAGATGGTGCATATCGTACTTGGACCAATCCCACTCCTGGATGCGATTCTTCATTTGCTCGAAATGGGTGGTCCCGGGCAGCGGGGTCAGGATGGTATAGCCGGCCCGATACAGGCCCAGGCGCTCCTTGAACTCCCACAGCTTCCGGAAGTCGTCCTCGCCCCACGCTGGATCGATGATGAAGTTGCCGGTCACGCCGTAGCCCAGGCGCTCGCAGACCTCGACCGCAGCCTCGATGTCCTTGGTGCTCGAATCCTTGGTCAGCCCGTCCAGGCCGGCGTCGGTGGGGGCTTCGAAGCCGAAGAAGATGTCGAACTCCTTGGCGAACGGTCGCCAGGCCGCCAGCAGATCGGCGCTGCGCGCCACCAGGTCGGTGCGCGTCTGCACGAGCACCCAGTCCTTGCGGATGCCGCGGCGATGGATCTCTTTGGCCAGCTCCAGACTGCGCGCTTTGGGATGCCAGAACAGATCGTCCGCGATGAACACGTTTTTGCCCACCGACGCCAGGTCCTGGCACACGTAGCCGATGTTGCGACAGCGAAAGCTGCGGTCGACGTGCTGCCAGATCGTGCAAAAGCTGCAGCGGAAAGGGCAGCCGCGCGCGGTCTCGACCAGGTAAACCGGCTTCTTGTTCAAGCACAGATAGTTCTTTTGAATATTTCGCACCAGATGGCGCGCGGGCAGGGGCGCCAGGTCCAGGCTCACCCGCTCGACGCTCGTGGGCGTCGCCACGAACTGGTCGCCCACGCGCAGCCTGAGCCCGCGGATCTCCATCAGCGGGCGGCCGCGCTCGAGCGCGTCGCACAGCTCGGCCGCCACCTGCTCGCCGTCCTCACAGCACACCGCGTCGACCGCACCTTCGAAGAACGGCGACGGGTAGACCGCGGCCGCATGCCCGCCCACGAGCGTGAAGATGGTCGGATCGGCGGCCTTGATGCGGCGCGCGACCGCAAGCGCTTCATTGGTGTCGAGCGTGTGCGCACTGGCCACGCCGCACAGTTGTGGGCGCCACTCGGAAAGCACGGTCTCGAGCGGCGGCGAGAAGCGCAGGTCCAGCAGCCTGACCGCGTGCCCGCGTGCCTCCAGAGCCGCCGCCACGTACTCGAGGCCCAGCGGCTCGATCCGAAAATAGGGACCCAATCCGAACCGTTCATTGGGAGCAATTGCCCGCACCAGGAGAACCCGCATCAAGAAGCCTCCCCACTCACGCGCCCGACCATAGCCCGGGCCTCGCGCGATCGCAACGTTTCACCAGCATGGACGCGCCGCTTCGTGATACGTCGCACGCGCGGCACTGCTCCCTGACATAAGAGC
>DATFWX010000178.1:0-5809 GCA_035258845.1 Polyangia bacterium
CGCCGCAGCAGCCGCCGCCGCGCAACGTGGTGGTGGCGACGCCGCCGCCGCAGCAGCCGCCGCCGCGCAACGTGGTGGTGGCGACGCCGCCGCCGCAGCAGCCGCCGCCGCGCAACGTGGTGGTGGCGACGCCGCCACCGCAGGCGCCGCCGCCACCCCCGCCTGCGCCGCCTCCGGCCGCGCCGCCGCCCCCGCCGCCGCGGCCCTACTTTCCGCCGCCCGAGCGAGCGGAGGTGGCCGCGCACAAGGTGGAAGCGGGCGTCGTGCGCGCGCACGTGATCTGGGCCAAGGAGATCAAGGCCGACGACGTGCGCTGCCCGAACGTGATCATCCAGAAGTTGGGTCCGGTCGCGCGGGGCTGGGAAGGGGAGATCCGCGGCGAACGCGTCGACGCGGGCGTGCTGCGCGCGCACGAGATCAAGGCCGCGGTGGTGGAGGCCGACGAGATCCACGCCGAACACATCAAGAGCAAGGGCGGCCATTGGAAAGAGCATGGCCGGAAATGGCGGGAGCGGGAGGACGACGACTAGAAGACGTCGTCCGAGAAGCCGGCGGCGCGGGCCGCGGCCGCGAACGTGGCGGGCAGGGTGCCGCGACGGAACGGCACCAAGACACTGCCGGGCGCGCCGGGGCCGGCCGGCGTGCCCCGCTCGGGCAGCGCGCGCACGAACAGGATGCCGGGCGGCGGCGTAAAGTCGCGCACCGGCTTGCCCGCGCTGGCGGCACGCATGAAAGCCAGCCAGATTGGAAGCGCGGTCTGGCCGCCGGTGGTGTCGTGGCCGATGGGCGTAAAGTCGTCGCGGCCCACCCACACCGTGCACAGCTCGTCGGGCGTGTAGCCGACGAACCAGGCATCGCGGAAGTTGGTCGAGGTGCCGGTCTTGCCAGCGGCCGGCCGGCCCAGCGCCTGCGCGCCCTTGCCGGTGCCCCACTTTACGACGCCTGACATCATGTCGACCATGATATAGGCCAGATCGGCCGGGATGCGGCGCCGCGGCGGCTCCACCGGGTGCGTGTTGTCCTCGAGCACCACCCCGTCCGCATCCACGATCCGGACCACGTACAGCGGCCGCACTTCCATGCCGCCGGCGGGATAGGTGGCAACCGCGTAGGCCTCCTCGAGCACGGTCAGATCGGGCGTGCCGAGCGCAATCGAAATGTGGCGCGGAATGGGCGAGCTGATGCCCATTGCGCGCATGAACTCGATCACGGTGTCGACGCCGAGCGCAGCCACCAGCTGCGCGCTGATGGTGTTAATCGAGTGCGCGAGCGCCATTTTCAAGGTCATGGCGCCCTTGAACTCGTGCTTGTAGTTCTTGGGCGACCAGACGCCGGCCGCAGTTCTGAACGACACCGGCTTGTCGACAACGATCGAAAGCTCGGTGTAGCCGTGCGACAGGGCGGTCCCGTAGACGAAAGGCTTGATGGCGCTACCGATCTGACGGCGCGCCTGCACGGCTCGATTGAACTGCGATTGGTCGTAATCGTAGCCGCCCACCATCGCGCGCAGCGCCCCCGACGGAAGGTCGAGCGCGACCAGCGCCGCCTGGATGTCGGGCTGCTGGGCCAGGATGGCCACCTGGCGTACGGTTTCGCGCTTCGTGCCCTCTGCGACCTTGTCGTGCTTGAGCCGCACCGGGATGAGGTCGCCCGGGCGCAGGCCCTTAAAGGCCCGCAGCCGATTGGCGTCGAGCTCCGCGATCGGCACCCGTGCGGTCCCGATGGCAACCACGGGCTTGGCGCCCAGCGACTCGATCAGGCCCACGTAAGCCTGATCGCGATCGCCCTCGGTCGGCACGTAGTCGAACGACTCGCTGTCCCCCGACGCCTTGGGGAGCCAGAGCTTGGGCGGCGAGCTCTCGAGCTTCTTGCGTGCCTCGCCCTCGAGGTGGCCGATGGGGCCCAAAAAAGCCAGCCGGCGCGACAGATCATCCAAACCCGACCGGACCGCGGCCTCGGCCGCCCGCTGCTGCCGCATGTCGAGCGTGGTGTGAATGCGCAGGCCGCGGTCGAACAGCTCCTTGCCGCCGTAGCGCGACTGCACGTAGCGGCGCACGAACTCGACGAAGTAGGGGGCCGCGATGCGGCGCAGCGGCGCCTCGCGCGAGATGAGAGCGAGCGGCTCCTTCTTGGCCGCCTCGACCTCGGCCGGCTTGGCAAAGCCGAGCTCGACCATGCGATCGAGCGCGTAGGCCTGGCGGGCCCGTGCGCGGGTGTAGTCCGAGAAGGGCGAAAAGCGCGAGGGCGCCTTGGGCAGGCCGGCCAGAAGCGTCGCCTCGCCCAGCGTCAGCTCGCCCGCGTTCTTGCCAAAGTAAGTCTCGGCCGCCGCCTGCACCCCGTAGGCGCCGTGGCCCAGATAAACCTGGTTCAAGTAGATCGCGAGGATCTGATCCTTCGACAGCTCCTTCTCGATCCGGCGCGCCAAAATGGCCTCGCGGATCTTGCGCGTGACCGAGCGCTCCTGGCCCACCAGGAGCAGCTTGGCCACCTGTTGCGTGATGGTCGAGCCGCCCTGCACGACGTGGCCCGCGCGCACGTTGGACCAGGCCGCCCGCACGATGCCCACCGGATCGACGCCCGCGTGCTCGTAGAAGCGGTTGTCCTCGGCCGCCACGAACGCGTGCTGGACGTGAAGCGGGATGGCGCTGAGCGGCACCACCACGCGCCGCTGCAGGTAGAACTCGCCGATCAGCTCGCCGTCGGCCGAGTAGACCCGCGACGCGCGCGAAGGCTGATAGTTGGTGAGGACGTCCAGGCGCTGCGGCAGGTCGCGCGAGAACTCGCGGTAGCCGATGAGCACCAGCACACCGCCGAAGAGCGAGATCCCGAGCACGATCAGGGCCAGCAGGCGCAAAATCGAAACCCGGCCCCGGCCGCGTCGACGGGGCGCCGGGTCCGAGGTTGCGCCGGAGTCGGGACTCGACACAATGTGAAGATATGAACCCCGGTAGGTGGGGTGTCAACTGCTGCCTGGCGCTTGTGCTCCTCGGCGCCCAGGTGGCGCGCGCCGAGGAGGTGCCCGCCGAGGGCTACCTGGTGCTGCCGTTCGAGAACAAGAAAGGGACGGCCGAGCTGGATCCCTACTCGGGCGCGCTCGCGCAGTCGCTGGCCGAGCGCCTGGAGGTGCACCCGCAGCTTCGGCCCGCCTATGGCCCCGCGGTGCTGCCGGCCGAGTCGCCGCCGATTTCGGACGAGCAGGCGCAGAAGCTGGCGCGCGCCGCCGGTGCGCGCTGGGTGATTGCAGGTGCCGTCGACCGCGACAGCTCGTGGAAGCTGGTGGTGGAGGAGCGGCTGCTCTGGATCGACGGCGACAGCGTGCGCGAGCTGGCGCGGGCATCGGGAAAGAGCGACAAGGACGACGTGCAGGTGCTGGTGGCGCAGGTGGCGCTGGACCTTCTGGCCAAGGGCGCGCGCCCGGTGGCGCCCGAGCTGCAGGCTCAGGTCAAGCGTCGGCTGACCAAAGATCCCTACGCGTTTTACCTTTACGGCAAGGCGCTCGCGCACCTGCACGGCTACGGCAAGTATTCGAAGAATCCCGAGAAGGCGCGCGAGATGCTGGACAAGATGGTGCGCATCGAGCCCACCTTTGCGGAAGGGCATCGGCTGCGCGGTTGGTTTTTCCTGGAGCAGGACAAGCCGCAGAAGGCGCGCGGCGAGTACAGCTACGCGCTCGAGCTGCGCAAGGACTACTTCTGGCCGCTCTACGGGCTGGCGCGCATGTACCGGGCGGCCGGCAACCGCGCGCAGGCCCTGGATCACATCCGGCGCGCGCTCGAGATCCGTCCGGCCGATGTCGAGAGCCGCCACCTTTTCGGGCAGCTCCTCTACGAGGATGGCAAGCTAGACGAGGCCTACGCGGAGCTCAAGAAGGTGGTGGCGGTGGCGCCGCGCCACCTGGGCGCACGCAGGACGCTGGTCCTCATCCATGCCGCGCGCGGGGCCGGCGAGGAGCTGGCGCAGGAGCTGGAAGGCCTGGTCGCGCTCGAGCCCGACGATCTCGACGCGCGCCTCGACCTGGGATCGGCCTACCAGCGCATCGGCGAGGTCGAGAAGGGGATTGGCGCGTACCAGGCGGTGCTCGAGCGCAAGCCGCACCACCTGGCCGCGACCAAGTTCCTGGCCGACCTGTATCGGACGCGCGGCGACTACGAGCACGCGGTCGAGCTGTACAAGGCGGTCATGAAGATGGCACCGCGCGACCCGCGGCCGTACTTTCTTCTGGGCGCAACCTATGTGCAGGCCGGGCGCGACGCCAAGGCGGCGTCGGTGTTTCAAGAGGCGCAGCGTTTCAAGCGCTACCAGCCCGAGGCCTGGAACAACCTGGGCGCGATCTCGTACCGGCGCGGGGACATCTCGCGCGCGCTCTGGTATCTCGAGCGGGCGGCGCAGAAGCTGCCGCAGCGGCCCAAGGTGCACTACAACCTGGGGTTGGCGCTGTCGGCGGCCCAGCAGCGCGACCGCGCGGAAGGCGAGCTGCGCACCGCCGCCACGCTCGATCCCGACGACGCCGAGATCCGCTATGCGCTTGGCGTGGTGCTGCTCCGGCAGGGTCGGCTGGACGAGGCGGCCAAGGAGTTTCGCGAGGCCGTGACCCGGCGGCCTGACCACCAGGATGCGATCCACAACCTGGCGTTGCTCGAGGAGCTGGCGCGGCGCACGGGCGAAACCGAGATCATCTCGCCCGCGCTTCTGGGCACCGACAAGGCGCCGGCGCCCGCGCCGGCCGGGGACCGCAAGCCGCCGCCCGCGCCGCCGCGCACGTTCGGCCCCGAGCCGCCGCCCGGCTTCCGGCCGCCGCCGTAGTTTTTTCACCACAGAGAACACAGAGAACACGGAGAAGGGGAGAGGCTCCGGCTGGAGGCATGGAGGCTGATCTCATGGGCCTATTCAGCTCTGTGTTCTCCGTGTTCTCCGTGGTTCAACTTCACGGTGGCCCCGGTGCCGGTGTCTTCCGACGCAGCTCGCGCACCAGCGGGTGCTCGGGATGGCGCGCGCTGAGCTCATCCAGCAGCGCCCGGAGCTTTTCGGCCTCGCCGGCGTCGCGGGCCGCTATCACCATGTTGTAAAGGTAGAAGTCGCGGGCATGATGAGCCTGCGCGCACGACTCGAAGAGCGCCAGCGCGCGGCCGGGCTGGCCGCTCTGCGCGTAGGCCACGCCGAGATGGCTGCACACCTGCGGTACGTCGGGATTGCGCTCCATCATCGCGCTCCATAAGCGGATCCCGTCGTGCCACCGCGCGGACTGCGCAAGCGTGGCCGGAATCAGAGCGAGCGGCAGCACGGCCGCCGTCGCGACTTGCAGGCCCGTCCGGAGCCGCAGCCGCGTGGCCAGCTCCTGGAGCCCGAGCGCATAGAGGCCGCACAGCGGAACCAGCGGCAGATAGAGGTGCGCGTCGCCGATCTCTTTGGCCAGCGGCAAGAGGTTGGACACCGGCAAAACGGTTGCGACCAAGAAAGTGAGAAGCGGGCGCAGGGATCGGACCGCGAAGGCCGCGCCCACACCGAGGAGGGACGCGATGCCGAGCCAGGTCCAGGGCTCGCTCCAGCGCGCGGGCGAAAGCACATAGACCGGCCGCAGATCGAAGGGCCGAAAAGGCAGGCTCAGGCTATAGCCGAGCGTGCGAAACAGGCGCAGCGGAAAGGCGGCCTGGGCCTGCGGCTGGATGGCGACGGTCTTGCCCAGAAGAGCGCCCACCGTGATCGCAAACACCAGCACCAGCGCGGGCGCGACCCAAAGCAGCGTCCGCCGGCCGAAGCCGCGCTGTGCCCATGCCGCCAGCGGCAGGCCAAATACGGACGGCTGCGACAG
>DATFWX010000179.1:0-39862 GCA_035258845.1 Polyangia bacterium
TGCGAGGAGGGTCTGCGCTTCGCCATCCGCGAGGGTGGGCGCACCGTGGGCTCGGGCGTGGTCACCAAGATCATCGAGTAGGCGAGGACGCACGATGACGACACCAAAGATTCGGATCCGCCTCAAGGCGTACGATCACAAGCTCCTCGACCAGTCGGCGGGCGAGATCGTCGACACCGCCAAGCGCACCGGCGCCAAGGTGGCCGGACCGATCCCCCTGCCGACCAAGATCAACAAGTACTGCGTGCTGCGCTCGCCGCACGTCGACAAGAAGTCGCGCGAGCAGTTCGAGATCCGGACGCACAAGCGGCTGCTCGACATCCTCGAGCCCACGCAGCAGACCCTGGACGCGCTGATGAAGCTGGATCTGTCAGCGGGCGTGGACGTCGAGATCAAAACATGACGAACGGGAACGATCAAAGACGAATGAGGCGAGCGAAGGCGGACCTGTTGGTGTGCGCTGGTGGCACGGGCGTGCATCTCCGCGGTTGCCGGAGCGAGCGGGGGTTCGGGGGTCGCCGAGGAGCGCAGCGACGAACGACCCCCGAGACAGTCGACGTGGAGATCAAGACATGAAGATCGATGTTCTTGATTTGAGCGGGGCCAAGGTCGGGTCGATGGACCTCGATGACGCCGTGTTCGGGGCCGCGGTCAAAGAGCACCTGCTGTGGGAGGTGGTCAAGGCGCAGCGGGCCTCGCGGCGGGCGGGCACGCATGCGACCCGCACGCAGGCCCACGTGGCCGGTGGCGGCAAGAAGCCGTGGCGCCAGAAGGGCACCGGGCGTGCGCGCCAGGGCTCCATCCGCGCCGCTCAGTGGGTGGGCGGCGGGACCGTATTCGGGCCCCATCCGCGCGACTACTCGTACGAGCCGCCCAAGAAAGTGCGCAAGGGCGCGCTGCGGGCTGCTCTGTCGCTGCGGGCCCAAGAAAAGCGGTTGCTGGTGGTCAAGGAGTTCAAGCTGGACCAGGCCAAGACCCGGCTGGTGGCGGCCGCGCTCAAGGCGCTGGGCCTCGAGCAGGCTCTGATCGTCGACGGGCGCGAGAATCACGACCTGTCGCGGGCCGCCCGCAATCTCAAGGCCGTCAAGTTCCTCCCGCACGAGGGGCTCAACGTGTATGACATCCTGCGCTACCAGGCACTGGTGGTCACGCAGCCGGCCGCGCGGGCGCTCAACGAGCGCCTGCGGCCCCCACGTGCGGCTGCGGCCGCCGGAAAGGGAGCATAACCATGCGTGCGCCCCAGCTTGTGGTCAGGCGGCCGCTGCTCACCGAGAAGGGCACCAAGCTCAAGGAGTCGGGTGGCCGCGCGGAGCATCAGATGGAGGGCCTGGAGCCCGACAAGATCCGCTCCAAGGTGCTGTTCGAGGTGGCCATCGACGCCAACAAGATCGAGATCCGGCAGGCGGTCGAGAAGCTGTTCGGCGTGCGCGTGCTGGACGTGCACACGCAGATCGTGCGTGGCAAGGAGAAGCGCATCGGCCGCTGGGTGGGCCGGCGCTCCAACTGGAAGAAAGCCATCGTGACGCTCGCCGAGGGCGCCACCATCGACTTCTTCGAGGGGGTATAGAGCAAATGCGAGTCGAAAGTCGAAAGTCGAAAGTCAAAAGGATCCGGACCGGTTCCGGGCTTTCGACTTTTACCTTTCGACTTTCGACTTCCCAAGGACGAGAGGACTTCTAGAATGGCTCTCAAGATCTACAAGCCGACCTCGCCCGGCCGCCGCGGGATGATGGGCTTCGATTTCACGGAGATTGCGCCCAAGGGCAAGTCACCCGAGAAGTCGCTGCTCGAGCACAAGACCGCGACCGGCGGGCGCAACAACCAGGGGCGCATCACCTCGCGCTTCCGCGGCGGCGGCCACAAGCGGCGCTACCGGGTCATCGACTGGCGGCGTGACAAGCTGGGGGTGCCGGCGCGGGTGCTCTCGATCGAGTACGACCCCAACCGGTCAGCGCGCATCGCGCTGCTCCAGTACCGCGACGGGGAGCGCCGCTACATCCTGTCACCCGACGGTCTCTCGGTCGGCGACACGGTGGTCAGCTCCAAGAATGCCGACATCAAGCCCGGCAACGCGCTCCCGCTGCGCTATATCCCGGTCGGGACTATGCTCAATTGCGTCGAGATCAAGATCGGCGGCGGGGGCCAGCTCGCGCGCACGGCCGGTGCCAGCGCGCAGCTTATGGCCAAGGAGGCCGAGTGGGGGCAGGTTCGGCTGCCCTCGGGGGAAGTGCGCAAGGTGCACCTTTCCTGCCGGGCCACCATCGGCATGGTCGGCAACGGCGAGCACGGCAACATGTTCGTGGGCAAGGCGGGCCGCAAGCGCTGGCTAGGCAAGCGTCCGCACAACCGCGGCGTGGCCATGAACCCGGTCGATCACCCGATGGGGGGCGGTGAGGGCAAGTCCTCGGGCGGGCGCCATCCCTGCTCGCCCTGGGGGCTGCCGACCAAGGGCTACAAGACCCGCCACAACAAGCGCACCGACACCATGATCGTGCGCCGGCGCGGGAAGAAGGGCTAGAGACGATGGCGCGTTCCGTCAAAAAAGGGCCGTTCGTCGATCAACATCTTCTGAGCAAGGTGTTCGACGCCCAGAAGACCAAGTCCAAGAAAGTCATCAAGACCTGGTCGCGGCGCTCGACCATTCTGCCCGAGATGGTGTCGATGACCTTCGCGGTCCACAACGGCAAGAAGTTCATCCCGGTGTTCGTGACCGAGAACATGGTGGGCCACAAGCTGGGCGAGTTTTCGCCCACCCGTACCTTCCACGGCCATTCAGGCGAGCGCAAAGCGGTGGCAGGTGCTCCCATGCCGGGGGCCCCGGGGGCTCCCACGGCACCGGGCGCACCAACGGCTCCAGGTGCTCCCCGGCCCACCCCAGGCGCGCCCATGCCGGCTCCGGCGGCGCCGGCGGCGCCGCCACCTGGCAAGAAGTAGGAGACGCGCGATGGAAGCGACAGCCAGATTGCGGTTCGTCCGGGAGTCGTCGCGCAAAGTGCGGATCGTGGCCAACATGATCCGCGGCAAGCACATCGACGAGGCGATGAGCATGCTCAAGTTTCAGCCGCGCAAGGCCGCGCGCCTGATCCGCAAGCTGCTCGTGAGCGCGATTGCGAATGCGGCCAATAACGACAAAGCCGACGTCGAACAGCTCTACGTCAAGCGCATCGTGGTCGACGAGGGGCCCACGCTCAAGCGGTGGATGCCGCGCGCCATGGGCCGCGCGACGCGGCTCAACAAGCGCACCAGTCACATCACGGTCACGGTCGCGGAGGCAGAGTAATGGGTCAGAAGACGCATCCGGTTGGTTTCCGGCTGGGCATCATCAAGAGCTGGAACTCGAAGTGGTACGAGCAGAAGCAGTATGCCAAGTGGCTGCATGAGGACATCCGCCTCAAGCGCTTCATCAAGGCCAAGCTCGATCATGCTGGCGTCGCGCTGGTCGAGGTCGAGCGGGCGGCCAACAAGGCCAAGATCAACATCCACACCGCGCGCCCCGGCATCGTGATCGGCAAGCGCGGTGCGGGCGTCGAGCAGCTCAAGAAGGAAGTGCAGGCGCTGACCGACAACGAGGTATTCCTCAACATCCAGGAGGTCCGCAAGGCCGAGACCAACGCACAGCTGGTGGGTGAGAACATCGCCACCCAGCTCGAGCGCCGGGTGGCGTTCCGGCGCGCCATGAAGAAAGCCGTGCAGACCGCAATGAAGTTCGGTGCCAAGGGCATTCGGGTGTCGTGCTCGGGACGTCTGGGCGGCGCCGAGATGGCGCGCTACGAGTGGTATCGCGAGGGCCGGGTGCCCCTTCACACCCTGCGCGCAGACATCGAGTATGGCTTCGCCGAGGCCCGCACCACATACGGCACCATCGGCGTTAAGTGTTGGATTTTCAAGGGCGAAGTGCTCCCGCAAAGGACTCGCCCAGTGGCGTGAGGCAAACATGCTGAGCCCGAAGAAAGTCAAGTGGCGCAAGATGCAGAAAGGCCGCATGCGCGGCCTGGCCAAGGGCGGCTACGCCATCTCGTTTGGCGATTGGGGCCTAAAGGCCATCGAGTGTGGCTGGATCACGGCCCGCCAGATCGAGGCTTCGCGCGTGGCGCTGACCCGCCACATCAAGCGTGGCGGCAAGGTCTACGTGCGCATCTTCCCGGACAAGCCGATCACCAAGAAGCCGGCCGAGACCCGCATGGGCAAGGGCAAGGGCAACCCGGAAGAGTGGGTGTGCGTAGTTCGGCCCGGCCGCATCTTGTTCGAGCTCGAAGGGGTCGACGAGAAGCTGGCGCGAGAGGCGTTCCACCTGGCCGACCACAAGCTGTCGGTCCAAACCCGCGTCGTGCGACGCGAAGAGGCCGTAATATGAGCCCGCAGGCAGATCACAAGCTGCGCTCGAGCGAGCTGCGCACGCACTCGGACGAAGAGCTGTCGAGCCTGATTGGCTCGCTGAGCGAAGAGCTGTTCAAGTACCGCATGCAGCGGTACACGAACCAGCTCGAGAACACGATGCAGATCCGAAAGCTGCGCCGCGACCTGGCGCGCGTGAAGACCATTCTGTCGGCGCGCGGGTTGGGGCTGGAGGTACGGCAGGAAGGCGGCGTCGAGCCCGCAGGCGAAGCAGCCGCCAAGCCGGCGCCGCAGCAACGCGCCGCCAAGGGCAAGGCCAAAGCCAAGACCAAGGCCAAACGGGCCACCGCCAAAGCCGCTCATGCAGCCGCCAAGACCGGCAAAGCCAAGCCTACCAAGGCCAAGAGCAAGCCGGCCAAGAAAACCAAGGCCAAGTCGGCCCAGGTCCAGGAGTAGAACATGGCGACCGGAGAGACCGAAACTGAAAAGCCCCAAGACACCCGCGGGTCACGACGCATCATGATCGGCGTCGTGCTTTCGGACAAGATGCACAAGACGCGGGTGGTGATGGTGACCCACCGGGTCAAGCACGAGGGCTACAAGAAGTTCATCATCAAGCGCGTGCGCTACAAGGCGCACGACGAGAAGAACGAGACCCGGGCCGGCGACAAGGTGGAGATCGTCGAGTCGCGCCCGCTCAGCCGCGACAAGAGATGGCGCATCGAGCGCCTGCTCGAGCGGCCCGAGCAGGCATGAGGAGCCGCCATGGTCCAGATGACGACAATTCTCGACGTAGCCGACAACTCGGGCGCCAAGAAGCTGATGTGCATCAAGGTGCTCGGCGGGTCCAAGCGCAAGTACGCCTCGGTCGGCGACGTGATCGTGGTGTCGGTCAAGGAGGCGATTCCGAACGCCAAGGTCAAAAAGGGTGAGGTGGCCAAGGCGGTCATCGTGCGCACCAAGAAGCCGGTCGCGCGGGCCGACGGCTCCTACATCCGATTCGACGAGAACTCGGCGGTTCTCATCACCAAGGACAACGAGCCCATCGGGACCCGCATCTTCGGGCCGGTGGCGCGGGAGCTGCGCGCGCGCCGATTCATGAAGATCATTTCGCTGGCGCCGGAGGTTTTGTGATGTCGTACGCTCACATCAGGCAGGGCGATCAGGTGGTCGTGGTGACCGGCCGCGAGAAGGGCAAGCGCGGCAAGGTGCTGCGCCTTCTGCACAAGAAGGACCGCGTGGTGATCGAGCGCATCAACATGGTCAAGCGCCACGTGAAGCCCAGCCAGAAGCATCCGCAGGGCGGCGTGATCGAGAAGGAAGGCTCGATCCACCTCTCCAACGTCCGCCTGTGGTGCGGCAAGTGCGACGCGCCCCGCCGGACGCACATCCAGGAGGATGGCGGCAAGAAGATGCGGGTCTGCGTCCAGTGCGGCAGCAAGTTCGCGAGCGCGAAGGATTAGAGGAGTAGACGATGGCCGACGAGAAAAAACCGCCCGAAGCCGCCGCCGCGGTGCCCAAGCCCAAGCCGGCCGCGCCCGAGGTCAAGCCGGATCTCGAGCGCGTCGAGCCCGAGGTGCAGAAAAAGGGCAAAGCGGCCAAAGGCGAAGCCGAGGGCAAGCTGCCCAAGGAAAAGAAGCAGAAGGGCGAGAAAGGTGCGCAGGCCAAAGCCGAGCCGCGGGAGGAGAAGGTCTACAAGCGCGACAAGCCGCCCCGGCTCAAGCGGCTCTACGACGGCGAGATCGTGCCGCGCCTGATGCAGGAGTTCGGCTACAAGAACAAGATGGAAGTGCCTCGTCTGGCCAAGATCACGCTCAACATGGGCCTGGGCGAGGCGCTGACCAACAACAAGATCCTCGACTCGGCAGTGGGCGAGCTGACTGCCATCAGCGGCCAGCGGCCGGTGGTGACCCGGGCCAAGAAGTCGATCGCGACCTTCAAGCTGCGCCAGGGTCAGAAGATCGGTTGCACGGTCACTCTGCGGCGCGAAAAGATGTACGAGTTTTTCGATCGGTTCGTGAACCTCGCCCTGCCGCGCGTGCGCGACTTCAAGGGCATCTCGCCCAAGTCGTTCGACGGCCGCGGCAATTTTTCGGTCGGGATCAAAGAGCAGATCATCTTCCCCGAGGTCGATTACGACAAGATCGATAAGATCAAGGGGCTCAACGTGACCATTGGGACCACGGCGCGCACCGACGACGAGGGCCGGGCGCTGCTGAAACACCTCGGGATGCCCTTCAGGAGCTAGCGCAAGATGGCGAAACTTGTAGACATGATCGATCGGAAGCTGAAATTTGCGGTGCGCAAGCGCAACCGCTGCAAGATCTGCGGGCGGCCGCGCGGCTATTTGCGCAAGTTTCAGATGTGCCGCATCTGTTTTCGTGGGCTGGCGCTGCGCGGCGAGGTGCCCGGCGTCATCAAGTCGAGCTGGTGAGAGGCGCTCATGACTGATCCGATCGCTGATTTCTTGACCCGGATCCGCAACGCGATCGTCGCGCGCAAGGCGAAGATCGAAGTGCCGGCCTCCAAGATCAAGGCTAAGCTGGCCGAGATCCTGGAGCGGGAAGGCTACATCGCCGGCTTCGCGCTGAGCGAGCAGGGCCCCCAGGGCCAGATCGTGGTGAACCTGCGCTACGACGCGCAGCACCGCGCCGCCATCGAGGGCCTGCGGCGGGTGTCGCGGCCCGGGCAGCGCATGTACGTGGCCAAGGACGGCATCCCCAAGGTGCGCTCGGGCCTGGGCGTCGCCATCCTGACCACCTCCAAAGGCATCATGACCGACCGCGAGGCGCGCAAGCAGGGCGTCGGCGGAGAGGTCATCTGCGAGATCTGGTAATGTCGCGCATCGGCAAGAAACCGGTCCTGATCCCCAAGGGCGTCACGGTGTCGGTCAAGGACAGCAAAGTGGCGGTCAAAGGCCCCAAGGGCGAGCTTGCGCGCGCCATGCCCAAGGACATCACGGTCAAGGTCGAGGGTGACAAGGTGGTGGCGACCCGGCAGGACGACAGCCGGCCCAGCCGCGCCCGGCACGGCCTCGTGCGCGCGCTCATCAACAACATGGTCCATGGCGTCACCCAGGGCTTCTCGCGCGAGCTCGAGATCAACGGCGTCGGCTACAAGGCCGAGGTCAAGGGCAAGGCGGTCCTGTTCACGCTGGGCTACTCGCATACCATTGACTTCCCGCTGCCCGCCGGCATCGAGGCCAAGATGGACAAGAACCGGGTCATCTTGACCGGCGTCGACCGCGAGCTTCTGGGCCACGTCGCGGCCAAAGTGCGGAGCCTGCGGCCGCCCGAGCCCTACAAGGGCAAGGGCATCAAGTACAAAGAGGAGCACATCCGTCGCAAGGTCGGCAAGACCGGCGCCGGGACGTGATGGAGTAGGAGCGAGCCATGGCAAAGACCAAGCAGGAAGCGCGGCGCAAGCGGAAGCTGTCGATCCGGGCCAAGGTGCACGGCACCTCCGAGCGCCCGCGTCTGACCGTGTTCCGCAGCGCCAAGCACATCTACGCGCAGGTGGTCGACGATGCGCAGCGCAAGACACTTCTGGCCGCCTCCACGCTCGACGAGGCCATCAAGCCCGCGCTGGCCGGCAAGAAGAAGAAGGACCGAGCGGTCGAGGTGGGCACGGCGATCGCGCAGAAGTGCAAGCAAATTGGTATCGAGAAGGTGGTGTTCGACCGCAACGGATACATCTACCACGGGCGCGTGAGCGCGCTCGCCGATGCGGCCCGCAAGGCGGGCCTCAAGTTTTGAGCTGAGGAGCAGGCATGGCGATCAAGTACGAAGAAGTGGGCGAGCTGGTCGATCGCGTGGTTTACATCAACCGCGTGGCCAAGGTGGTCAAGGGCGGTCGGCGGTTCAGCTTCTCGGCGCTGGTGGTGGTGGGTGACCAGAACGGCTATGTGGGCGCGGGCCTGGGCAAGGCCAATGAGGTGCCCGAGGCCATCCGCAAGGGCACCGAGCAGGCCAAGAAAAACCTGTTCAAGATCCCGCTTTCGGGCGGCACCATCCCGCACGAGGTGATCGGCGAGTTCGGCGCCGGTCGCGTGCTGCTCAAGCCGGCCGGGCAGGGCACCGGGGTCATCGCCGGCGGCGCCGTGCGGCCGGTGCTCGAGGTGGCGGGTGTTCAGGACATCCTGACCAAATGCATCGGAACCTCCAACCCGCACAATGTCATCCATGCCACCATCGAGGCGCTACAAAAGCTCAAGAGCCCGGCCGATGCGGCCTCGCTGCGCGGGAAAACGGTTGAGGAAATCACGGGATGAAGAAGTCAAAAGTCAAAAGTCAAAAGTCAAAAGGATCGGAACGGTTCCGAGCTTTCGACTTTCGACTTTCAACTTTCGACTTTCGACTAGGGAGTCGCTACCATGGCTCGTAAGCTCAAAGTCACGCTGGTTCGCAGTGGGATCAACCGACCCGAGCCGCACAAGCTGACCATTCGCGGCCTGGGGCTGACCAAGCTGCACAAAGCGGTCATCTTGAACGACACGCCCGCGATCCGCGGCATGATTCGCAAGGTCTCGCACATGGTCAAGGTCGAGGCCTGGGAGTAACCATGGGAACCACACTGCACACGCTGTCGCACGCGCCCGGCGCCAACCGCGCCAAGAAGCGGCTCGGGCGCGGCATCGGCTCGCGCACCGGCAAGACGGCCGGCAAGGGCGTCAAGGGCCAGAAGGCGCGCACCGGCCACCACGGGGCCATCATCGGCTTCGAGGGCGGCCAGATGCCCATGCAGCGCCGCCTGCCCAAGCGCGGTTTCCGAAATGCCTTCCGGGTGTCCTACCACCCGGTTAACGTGGGCGAGCTCGAGCGGCTCGGGGTCAGCACCATCGATCGCGAAACGCTGGTCAAGGCGGGCCTGATGCCCCGCAAGGCCAAGCTCCTCAAGGTGCTGGGAGAGGGCGAGCTGGCGCGCCCGCTGACCGTGCGCGCCCACGCGTTCTCGAAAGCCGCGCAGGAAAAGATCACCAAGGCGGGCGGGGTGGCCGAGGTGGTGGCGGCTCTTGCGCCCAAGCCGACGGCGGCAGGCTAGGAGGAAACGTGGCCGGCGGTTGGACCAACATCCCGAAGATCCCGGAGCTGCGGCGGCGTCTGCTGTTCACGCTGATGATGCTCGCGGTCTATCGGATCGGCATCTTCGTTTCCGTGCCGGGCGTCAACCGCGCCGTGATGAAGAAGATCATTGCCCAATCCGCCGGCGGATTCCTCGGTCTTTTCAATATGTTCTCGGGCGGGGCGCTGGAGCAGTTGTCGATCTTCGCGCTCGGCATCATGCCCTACATCTCGGCCTCCATCATCCTGCAGCTTCTGACCGTGGTCATCCCCACGCTCGACAAGCTGAACAAAGAAGGCGAGATGGGTCGCCGCAAGATCAACCAGTACACCCGCTACGGCACCGTTCTTCTGTCGATGGTGCAGTCCTTCTTCATCGCGACCTATCTGGAATCGAACAACCGCGCCTACGCTCAGTTCGGCGAGGTGGTGGTGCAGCCGGGCTGGGGCTTCCGCGTGTTGGCCGTGCTGACGCTGACCACCGGCACCATCTTCATCATGTGGCTGGGCGAGCAGATCACCGAGCGCGGCATCGGCAACGGCATTTCGCTCATCATTTTCGCCGGCATCGTGGCCGCGCTGCCCGAGGCCAGCTACCGGCTCTACCAGAAGGGGCAGATGGGCGACCTGACCGCATTCGACCTGTCGCTCATCGGCCTCATCGTGGTCGGCGTGATCGCGTTCATCATCTTCATGGAACGCGGGATGCGAAAGATTCCGGTCCAATACGCCAAACGAGTGGTGGGCCGCAAGATGTACGGCGGCCAGTCGACGCACCTGCCGCTCAAGGTCAACACGGCGGGCGTGATTCCGCCCATCTTCGCGTCGTCGATTCTGATGTTCCCGCAGCAGATGGCCTCGTTCATCCAGACGCCCTGGATGCAGCGCATCTCGGAGGGCCTGCAGCCGGGCGACTGGCGCTACAACACGCTCTATGTGGGCCTCAACATCTTCTTCTGCTACTTCTACACTGCGGTCACCTTCAACCCGGTCGACGTGGCCGACAACATGAAGAAGTTTGGCGGCTTCATCCCGGGCATCCGACCGGGCAAAAAGACCGCCGATTACATCGACCGTGTGCTGACGCGCATCACGTTCGGCGGGGCTCTCTACATCTCCGCCGTGTGCGTGCTGCCGACGCTGATGCAATCCAAGCTCAAGGTGCCGTTCTACTTCGGCGGCACCGGCCTTTTGATCGTGGTCGGGGTCGCGCTCGATACCGTGCAGCAGATCGAGAGCCATCTCATCACGCGCCACTACGAGGGCTTCACGGGACCGCGCGGCGTGCGCATCCGGGGCCGGAGGGCGACCGGTTAGATGGCGACGCGCGACATCATCCTGTTCGGCGCGCCGGGCGCGGGCAAGGGTACGCAGGCCAAGCGCATCGTGGCCCACCTTGGCATTCCGCAGATCTCGACCGGCGACATCCTGCGCGCCGCGGTGCGCGCGGGCAGCGCGCTCGGGCTCAAGGCCAAGCCCTTCATGGATTCGGGCCGGCTGGTGCCCGACGACATCATCATTGGCGTGGTCGAGGAGCGGATCCGAGAGCCCGACTGCCAGCTCGGCTGCCTCTTCGACGGGTTTCCGCGCACGCTGGCCCAGGGCGAGGCGCTCGATGACATGCTGGGCCGGGCCGGCCGCAACGTGATCGTGATCGGCCTCGAGGTGACCGAGGAGGAGCTCACGCGCCGCCTGAGCGGGCGCTGGACCTGCCCGCAGTGTCAGCGGACCTACAGCGATCCGGGCACCTGCACGGTGGATGGCGCCCGCCTCGAGCAGCGCGAGGACGACAAGCCCGAAACCGTGAAGAAGCGGCTCCAGGCCTACCGGGAGCAGACCGCGCCGCTCAAGGACTTTTACCAGAAGCGCGGGCGCTATCGAGCAGTCGATGGGCTGGGCAGCGAGGACGAGGTGTGGCGGCGGGTGCGCAAGGTGATCGAGGGATGAAAGCGATCTTTTTGGACAGAATGAAAATCTACGTCAAAACGCCGGAAGAGATCGCCAAGATGCGCGAGGCCAATCTGGTCGTCAGCGAGGTGCTCGACGAGCTGGAGACGGCCTGCCGGCCCGGGGTCTCGACCTGGGAGCTCAACGAGGTGGCAGGGCGCAAGCTCAAGCAGCTGCACGCCGAATCGGCCTTCCTGGGCTACCACGGCTATCCGGCCGTCCTGTGCACCTCGGTCAACGACGTGGTGGTGCACGGCATTCCGCGCAAGGATGTGGTGCTCAAGGACGGCGACATCATCGGTCTCGACTTCGGGGCCTTCCGGCAGGGCTTCTGCGGCGACGCCGCGCGCACGGTGGCGATTGGCAAGGTGTCGCAGGTAGCGCAGAAGCTGATGGAGGTCACCCGCGAGTCGCTCGAGCGGGCAATTGCCAAGTGCGTGCCCGGCAACCGCATCAACGACCTGGGCTGGGCCGTGCAATCGTACGTGGAGGAAAACGGGTTTGAGGTGGTCCGCCAGTTCGTGGGCCACGGCATCGGCCGGGCCATGCACGAGGACCCGCAGGTGCCCAATTATGGCGTGCCCGGCCGCGGGCTCCGGCTCAAGGAGGGCTTCGTGCTGGCCATCGAGCCCATGGTCAACGAGGGCACCTACGAGGTTGAAATCTTGCCGGATCGCTGGACAGCGGTCACGAAGGATGGCAAATTGTCCGCTCATTTCGAGCACTCGGTGGCGATCACCGAGAACGGGCCCTACGTTTTGAGCCGACGGTGAGAGGCCCATGGCGGCACCAATGTCCGAGGTCGAAAGATGAAAGTTCGAGCGTCGGTCAAGAAGATTTGCGACAAGTGCAAGATCATCAAGCGGCGAGGCATCGTCCGCGTGATCTGCGAGAACCCGCGGCACAAGCAGCGGCAGGGGTAAGGAGCATCTAGATGGCCCGCATCTCAGGAGTCGATCTTCCGCGCGGAAAGCGCATCGAGGTCGCGCTGACCTACATTTTCGGGATCGGACGCGCGCGCGCCAACCTGATCCTGGACAAGTCCGGCGTCGACCGAAACAAGCGCACCGATGCGTTGGACGAGAACGAAGTGCGCAAGATCCGCGACGTCATCGACGCCGAATACAAGGTGGAAGGCGACCTGCGGCGCGAGGTCTCGATGAACATCAAGCGGCTGATGGACCTAGGCTGCTACCGGGGCCTGCGCCACCGCAAGGGTCTGCCGGTGCGCGGCCAGCGCACGCACACGAATGCCCGCACCCGCAAGGGTCCCCGCAAGGGCGGCATGATCAAGAAGAAGGAAGCGCCGGCCGCGGCCGCACCAGGGCCGGGCGCGCCGCGTTGACGCCTGATTAGGAGCCTGAAGATGTCGAAAGTGAAGACCAAGAAGAAGGTCAAGAAAAACGTCCAGAGCGGCATCGCTCATATTCAGTCGACGTTCAACAACACGCTGGTGACCATCACTGACGTGTCGGGCAACGTGATCGCCTGGTCGTCGGCCGGCGTGCGCGGGTTCAAGGGCTCGCGCAAGTCGACCCCGTTCGCCGCCCAGCTGGCAGCAGAGGACGCGGCCAAGAAGGCCATGGAGCACGGCATGAAGAGCGTGGCCGTGTACGTCAAGGGGCCCGGCTCGGGCCGCGAGTCGGCGCTGCGCGCGTTGCAGGCGGCCGGCTTCAAGATCACGCTCATCCGGGACGTCACGCCGATTCCCCACAACGGCTGCCGCCCGCCGAAACGACGGAGAGTTTGAGATGGCTCGCTATATTGGCCCGGTCTGCCGGCTGTGCCGGCGCGAAGAGATGAAGCTGTTCCTGAAAGGCGACCGCTGCTACACCGACAAGTGTGGCGTCGAGCGGCGCGCCTACGCACCTGGTCAGCACGGACAGGCGCGTCGCCGCAAGCAGTCCAACTATGGCGAGCAGCTGCGCGAGAAGCAGAAGGTCAAGCGCATCTACGGGATTGCCGAGCGCCAGTTCCGTGGTTACTACCACAAGGCCTTGCGCATGAAGGGAGTGACCGGCGACAACCTGCTCATCCTGCTCGAGCGCCGGCTGGACAACATCGTCTACCGGATGGGATTCGCCTCCGATCACGCCGAGGCGCGCCAGCTCACCCGGCACGGTCACTTCCGCGTCAACGGCCGCAAGGTCAACATCCCGTCGTACCTGGTGCGCACGGGCGACGTGGTCGAGGTCAAGGAGTCGAGCCGCAAGATCACGCGCATCGTCGACGCGCTGGCGGGCGTCGAGCGGCGCGGGGTCCCGCAGTGGCTCGAGGTCGACAAGGAAAACTTCAAGGGCAGCGTGAAGGGATACCCGAACCGCGAGGACTTCACGATGCCGATCCGCGAGCAGCTCATCATCGAGCTGTACTCGAAGTAGAAAGGCAGGAGGATCGAGGATGGCTACGTCTACACAGAGCAATCTCCCGGCGTATGCGACCAAGAACTGGCGCGACCTGATTCGGCCGCGCACGCTCGAGGTCGAGCGAGAGACGCTATCGCCGCTGTACGGCAAGTTCTCGTGCGAGCCGCTCGAGCGCGGCTTCGGCATCACCATCGGCAACAGCCTGCGCCGCATTCTCCTGTCCTCGCTGCAGGGTGCCGCCATCACGGCGGTCAAGTTCGAGGGTGCTTTGCACGAGTTCACCACGCTGCCCGACGTGGTCGAGGACGTGACCGACATCGTGCTGAACCTGAAAGAGGTTCTGGTCAAGCTGCATGACCCCAAGCCCAAGGTGGTGCGGGTGGACAAGGACGGCGAGGGTAAGGTCCTGGCGAGCGACATCGCGGTGGTGGAAGGCGTCCAGATCCTGAATCCCGACCACCACATCGCCACGCTCTCCCGCGGTGGCAAGCTGCACCTGGAGCTCTTGGTGCAGATGGGCCGCGGCTACGTGCCCGCGGAGCGCAACAAGACGCCCAACATGTCGGTGGGAACCATCCCCATCGACGCGCTGTTCTCGCCCATCAAGAAGGTCAACTACACGATCACCCATGCCCGGGTCGGGCAGCAGACCGACTATGACAAGCTGACCTTGGAAGTGTGGACCAACGGCAGCGTGCGGCCCGAGGACGGGGTCGCCTATGCTGCCAAGATCCTGAAGGATCAGCTCACCATTTTCATCAACTTCGAGGAGACCGAGGAGCCGCGCCCGGAAACCGCGGTCTCCGAGGAGCAGCAGAAGCTCAACGAGAACCTGTGGCGTACCGTCGACGAGCTCGAGCTGTCCGTGCGGTCGGCCAACTGCCTGCAGAACGCCAACATCCGGTACATTGGGGAGCTGGTGCAGAAGACCGAGGCCGAGATGCTCAAGACCAAGAACTTCGGCCGCAAATCGCTCAAAGAGATCAAGGAGATCCTGGCGGAGATGGGGCTCTCGCTGGGCATGAAGCTCGACAACTGGCCGGGCGACGGCCCGCCCAAGAAAGTGTGAGAGCCTCTCCCGAGGCCTGAAGGGGCTGACAGCTGACAGCTGAGAGCTGAGAGCTGATAGCCAGCAAGCAACTGAGAGGAACCGGTATGCGGCACCGCAAAGCAGGACGAAAGTTCGGCCGCCAGAGCGGCCCCAGGCGGGCGCTCCTGAGCGGCCTGGTGACCAACCTGGTGCGTTACGAGCGCATCCAGACCACCGACGCCAAGGCCAAAGAGCTGAGGCGGCACGCCGAGCGCGCCATCACCTGGGGGCGGCGCGTGGCCGAGCTGATCGAGCGGCCGCCCGAGTCGCTGGAAGATCACGAGCGCGCCAAGATCATTCACGCCATGCGCATGGTGCGGCGCGTGCTGCGCGATCGGGAGGTCCTCCACAAGCTGTTCCACGAGGTCGCGCCGCGCTACCTGGGCCGGCCCGGCGGCTACACGCGCATCATCAAGGTGCGCAACCGGCACGGCGACGCCGCCCCCTTGAGCTTCATCGAGCTGCTGCCGGCCGAGGCCGAGGCGGCGCCCGCGCCCGAGAAGGGCAAGGGCAAGGCCAAGAAAGGCAAGCCCGAGGCAGCGCCACCGGCCAAGGCAGCCAAGGGCAAAGCTGCCAAGCCCGCCAAGGCCGAGAAGAAGCCGGAGGCCCCGGCCAAGAAGGGCAAGAAGAAGAAGGAAGAAGACTGAGCGAGCCCGCGCGCCCCTCCCGGGAGCCGATAACGCTCCCTCTCAAGTTCTGCCTCCCCCCGCCGATGTCACGCACATGAAGGTGCCGGCGGTCAAATTCAAGACTCCAGTCATCCCCGAAACGCGCGCTTCGCGCCGCGTCGACCTGGTGGTCGACGTCAACCTCGAGAGCGAGCACAATTTCTATACCGGCTTTTCGCGGAACCTGTCGTCGGGCGGCCTGTTCGTGCAAACCCCGCTCCTGCGAGCGGTTGGGAGCGTGCTCAGGGTTCGCTTCACGCTGCCCGGCCACGAGGACGCCATCGAGTCCGACGCGGTGGTCCGGTGGGTGCGCGAGGTCGCCGAGGTGGAGCGCTGCGGAATGGGCATGCAGTTCGACAAGCTGCCGGCGCGCGCCCACGCCGCCATCGACCAGTTCATCGAGCAGCGCGACTCGCTTTTCTACGACGACTGACCGAGCTCGACCCCCAGGCCCATCCGCACAGTTGACAGGCGCTTAGGCCGGCGGTTCTAATCCAGCCGTGCCCGAGGTACCCGACTTTGGCGCGCAGATCCTGCAGGGGATCCTGGCCCTGGTCGCGGTGTGCCTGCTGGCCTGGGTGGGTCTGCGCCTGCTCTACCGCCGACGACTGCTGCCGGGTGCCGAGGGCCGCGCGGGACCCGTGCGCGTGGTCGCCCGCCTGCCGCTCGAGCCCCGGCGTACGCTCTATGTGATCGACGCGGGCGGCAAGTTCCTGCTGGTCGGCGCCGCCGAGGGGGGCCTTGCGACGCTGGCTGAGCTGGACCGCGAAACCGTGGAGCGGGCGCTAGCCGCCGCGCCCGCGCCCAAGAGCTTCGTGGAGATGCTGACCAGCCTGGTCAAGAGGCCGCGATGACGGGTGCCGACAACACGGTGGTCACCCTTCTGGTTCTGGTCGGGCTGGCCCTGATCCCGTTTGCGCTGCTGACCGTGACCGCGTTCGTCAAAATCTCGGTCGTGCTGTCCATCCTGCGCTCGGCGCTGGGCTCACCCGAGATCCCGCCGACCCCGGTTCTCACGGGCCTCGCGCTCGTGCTGTCGGCCTACGTGATGTCTCCGGTGGCGACCGCCGTGTACCGCGACGCCAGGCCCGCGCTCGAGCGTGGAGGCGGCGGGGACCTCTTGTCGGCGCGCACCGTGGGCGCGCTCGCGCAGGCGGCCGATCGCGGCAAGGAGCCGGTGCGCGCGTTTCTGGTCAAACATGCGGGCGCCAAGGACCGCACGATGTTTTACGAGCTCGCGCTGCGCATGCGCACACCCGCCGAGCGCCCGGCGGTCAAGGACAGCGATCTTCTCGTGCTGGTGCCCGCGTTCGTGGTGAGCGAGCTCAAGCGAGCCTTTCAAATTGGCTTCCTCCTGTTCATTCCGTTCTTGGTCATCGACATCGTGGTGGCCAGCATCCTATCGGCGCTCGGGATGCACATGCTGGCACCCTCGAGCGTCGCGCTGCCGTTCAAGCTGCTCCTGTTCGTGCTGGTTGGTGGATGGCAGCTGATCGCGCGCGGGCTCATCCAGGGCTACGTGTGATGGACTACATGCTGCATGTGTTGCGTGAAGGCCTGTACCTGGCGCTCCTGGTCGCGCTGCCCGTGGTTGCGGTCGCGCTCGTGGTCGGGCTCATGATGGGTCTTCTGCAGGCGGCGACCCAGATTCAGGAGCATACGATCGTGTTCGTGCCCAAGCTGGTCGCGGTGGCGGTGGTGCTGGCTGCACTGGGGCCCTGGATCGGCGCCCAGATGATGCGCTTTCTGCAGGCCGTGCTGCTGGGCTTCCCGCAGGCCGTGCAGTGACCGCCCAGCGCCTGCTCGGCGGCGCGCTCGTGCTGACGCGTCTTCTGCCGGTGTTTCTAGTGCCGCCATTCTTCGGCGCGCGTCGCGTCCCGCCCGCGCTGCGGATTGGCCTGGCCCTGGCGGTGGCGGCGCTCTTTCTGCCGCTGACGCCGCACGCGCCGGCCGCGCCCGGCCTCCTGGTCGCGCTCGCGCTCAAGGAGCTTTTGGTCGGGCTGGCGCTCGCGTTTGCAGTCGCCATGGCCTTCTACGGAGCCGAGGCGGGCGGACGCCTCATCGATCTCTCGCGCGGCGTTCAGGCGGGCGAGGGCCTGGCGCCCGATGTGCCGGCGCAGCCGTCCGCGTTGGGCGAGCTGTACGGGCTGCTCGCGATCGTGCTCTTTTTGACCTCGGGCGGCCACCGGCTGTTCCTGGCCTCGATCGCGCACTCGTACGAGGTCCTGCCGCTGGCGTCCTTTCCCAGCGCCAGCGGGCTGTGGGGGATGACGCGCCTGGTCGTGGCCACGAGCGGCCACGTGTTCGTGCTTGCGCTCGGCATGGCGGCGCCGGTTCTGGCCGTGCTCTTTCTCACCGACCTTGCGATCGGCTTGCTGGCGCGGAGCACGCCTGCCATCCCCATGTATTTGCTCGCGCTCCCGGCCCGGACCCTGCTCGGGGTGGCGGCTTTTCTGGCCGCGCTCAGCGTGACGGTGCCGTGGCTGGGGCGCGAGCTGGGCCGGGTGCTCGACGCGCTCGCGCACACGATTTCCCGCCTCGCACCTTGAACGCCCGGCACGCCGAAGCTACTTTATGATAAGGAGGTTCTTTTTTTGCGAGCGAGGGGTGGCGCTGCGCTGGGCCTTTTTCTGAGCCTGCTCGGATGCGGCGAGATCGATGGCAGCCGCCCGTTCGCGGGCACGGCCGAGTACCAGCCGGCCGACGGCGCCTACCGCATGCGCCTGCTGAGCCCGCCCTGGCTGCTGGTCAATGCCAGTGGCGAGGTGGCCGACTTCGCGGTCGAGCCCAGCGAGCTTTCGACTGATTCCGTACCGCCGACCGTGAAGCTGCACGTGCAGCCGGTCGTTGTGGGCGCTTCCGCCGCCGCCGCGGCCGCGCTGGCCGCCTTCATGGCTCAGCACCCGAGCGCGCGGGTCACGATCCCGCTCGCGACCATCCAGAACACGGCCGGGCAGCCAGGTTTCCAGTTCTCGATCTTCGACCCGGCACCAGCGGCGTGGCATCGAGAAGCCTTTTTCGATGGGCGGGAAGGCGCGTTCGACCTGCGCTTCGACGGCATCGTCGAGCTCGACGGCCTCGACGTGACCAGCGTCATCGTGGGCTTTGCCGCCAAGAAGCGGGACGGAACGTTTTGAAGTGGGCGCGCCTCGGCGTTCTGGCCTGTGCGCTGACCAGCGCCGGGCGGGCGGCCGCCCAACAGCCGCCCGCTGACTACGGCCCCGCTCCGGCCGCACAGCCCGCTCCGGCCGCACCCGTCGACGACTACGGCCCCGCCCCCAGCCCGACGCCCACGCCCGCGCCGGCGGCGCACGATGATGTGCAGGCGCGCCCGCCCGCGCCCGCGCTGGCCCGGCTCGCGCCCATGCTGCAGATCGCCTGGCGCCGACTCGCGGTCGGTCGTGTGGGCGAGGCCATGCCCGGCGACAGCGCAGCCATGAACGCGCTGGTCCTCGACTGGTACCCGTACTCGTCGTACCTGCGCCTGGGTCTTTCGACCGAGTATGCGCGTGAAAGCTCGGCGCGCTCCCAGACGGACTGGTACCTGGCCGAGCATCTCACGCTGGGGCTGCAACGGCCCGGCCTGATGACCCCGTTTGTCGAGGTGTCGGTCGGAGCGGGCTACTTCAAGCGGTTCGTGGTGGGCCAGGAGCAACCCACCGCGATCTGGCAGCTCGGCGCGTCGGGCGGCGTGCTGCTGCATTTTGCCGGACCGGCCTTCGTGTCGGCCTCGCTGGGATGGGTGCGCCCGGTCTGGCTGGTGGTGAGCCCGCAGCTGGGCGCGAGCGCGCCGCAGGATTCGCTTCAGCAGGTCTATCTCGACACGGTCGCGTTCAAGCTGGGCCTGGGATTTTAGCCAACCACTGTCAGCGCGGACCGATATACTGCGGCCAATGCTTTGGAGCGAGGAGCGCGCGGCGGCCCTGCGCACCGAGGAGCCGACTCCGCGGCGCCTGCGCGCGGCCCGGCGGGAGGGCCTGGTCGGCCGCTCGCGCGACCTGGCCGGCGCGGCTGCGCTCCTGGGCGGCGTCTCTGCGCTGGCGATGCTGGCGCCGCTCGCATGGGGCCAGCTGGCCGGGTTCCTGCGCGCTGCGCTCGCCGGCGCGTTCGCCGAACCGGCCGATGGCGGGGCGGGTGCACTTGCGACCGCGCTGGGCGTGGCGGCGCGTGCGGCCGGTCCCGTGCTCGCCGCCGCCATGCTCACCGCGCTGGTCGTGGGAGCGGTCCAGACCGGGGGTCTGTTCACGCTGTCGCCGCTGCGGCCTCGGCTCGCGCGGGTCGGCGCGTGGCGGGGCCTGGTCCGCATCGCCGGGCAGGGTGGCTTCGAGCTGGCAAAAGCGTGTCTGCTCATGGCGGGCCTGGCCGCGGTCGCCGTCGCGACCGTGCGCGAGCACGTCCGCGAGCTGGCTCTGCTCGGCTCGGCACCCGCGCGAGCCGCGCTGTCGACGGTGGGCCTGTTGGCGCGCCAGCTTTTGCTCAGGTCGGCCCTGGTCGTAGTCGCGGTGGCGCTTTTGGATCTGGTCTGGCAGCGGCGCGCGTTCCGCCGCGGGCTGCGCATGAGCCGGGCCGAGGTCGAGCGCGAGCGCAAGGAGGAGGAGGGAGACCCACGCCACCGCGCCCAGCGGCGCCGCTTGCATCGTGAGCTTCTGCGCCGACGGGCGCTTCTGGGGCCGCTCGGCGCCGATTGCGTGGTGGCGGGCGAGGGGCAGGCGGTGGCGCTGCGTTACCAGCGTGCCACCATGGCGGCACCGTGCGTCATCGCGGGCGGTGCGGGTCTTATCGGTGCGCGCCTGCTCGACCTGGCGCGGGTCGAGCGCACTCCCATCGTCGTGGATGCGAGCACGGCGCGGGCGCTTGCGGCTCTCGATTCCGACGACGAGATCCCGGAGGCGCTGTACGACCCGGTCGCGCGCGCTCTCCACCTTTCGCAGTCGAGGAGACCGTGAGATGGGCAAGGCGCTCAAAGCAGTGATTCCGGCGGCCGGCCTGGGCACGCGCAACCTGCCCGCCTCCAAGGCCATCCCCAAGGAAATGCTTCCCATCGTGGACGTGCCGTCGATCCAGCTCATCGTCGAGGAGGCGGTGGCGGCCGGCATCCGCGACATCATCCTGGTCACCGGCCGCGGCAAGCATGCGGTCGAGGATCACTTCGACGTCGCCTTCGAGCTCGAGGAGACCCTGCGCCGGCGCGGCAAGCTGGAGCTGGCGACCCAGATGAGCCGCGTCTCGCACCTGGTGAACCTGATTGCCGTGCGCCAGAAAGAGCCGCTGGGGCTCGGCCACGCGGTCTTGTGCGCGCGCGACGCAGCCGGCGACGCGCCCATCGCGGTCATGCTGCCCGACGATCTCCTCGACGGCCCGCGGCCCGGGGTGGCCCAGCTCCACGAGGTCTATCGGCGCACGGGCAAAGGCTGCATTGGCCTTCTCGAGGTCGAGCCGGGACAGGAGCGCATGTATGGCATCGTCAAGGGGCAGCCGGCCGGGCCACGCTTGTGGCAGCTCGAGGACCTGGTCGAAAAGCCCGAGCCCGCGCAGGCCCCATCGCGCCTGGCCATCGTGGCGCGCTACGTGCTGCCGCCGTCGATCTTTCCGCTGCTCGAGCGGACCAAGCCGGGCCAGGGCGGCGAGATCCAGCTCACCGACGGCCTGCTCGCGCTCGCGCGCAGCGAGGGGCTGTTCGGCTGGGAGCTCGAGGGCACCCGGTACGATGCGGGCGACAAGCTGGGCTGGCTCAAGGCCAACCTCGCCTACGCCCTCAAGCGGCCCGAGCTGGCGGGACCGCTGCGCGAATACATGAAGAAGCTGCTTTCGTGAGCACGACCCCGCTTGGCGATGCCCGTCCACGCGTCGTGAAGGTGGCGGTCGCGCTGCCGGTTCCCGGCACCTACAGCTACACGCTGCCCGATGAGCTGGCGGCCCGCGTCGAGGTCGGCGCGTGCGTGCTGGTCCCGTTCGGCCGGCGCAGCGCGGTCGGCTATGTGGTCGGCCTCGAGGCCCCGGCGCCAGCCGAGCTCGAGCTCAAGCCGGTCCAGGATCTGGTGGGCGAGACGCCGCCGCTCGACCCGGCCATGATCGAGTTCCTGTTGTGGGCGGCCGACTATTACCTGGCGCCGCCGGGTGAGATGATCCGGGCTGCGCTGCCGGCGGGCGCGTTCGCGCAGGACAGCCGGCGCGTGCGGCTCCTGGACCGGGCGGCGCGTGGCCGCAACGCGCGCGAGCAGCGCCTGTTGGAGGCGCTCCTGGCCGCGGCCGACGGTGAGCTGAGCGAGCGCAGCCTGCGCCGCCAGGTGGGCCCGCTGGGCGGGGCCCTGGTGCGGCTTTGCGAGCGGCGGGCGATCGAGCGCTTCGAGGCCGCCGCGACGCCGCGCGTGACGGTGCGGCGCGAGGACACCTTCGCGCTCGCGCGCACGCCTACCGACGAGGAGCGGAGGCGGCTCGAGCGAGCGCCCAGGCGGGCCCAGGTGTGGGCACGGATCGCAGCCGCGGGCGGAGCCCCGGTTGCGCTGTCTGCGCTGCGTGAGCTTCCGCGCGCGCGCGCGCATGCGATCGCGCTCACCCGGGCGGGCCTGCTTGCGCGCGGCCAGCGCGAGCGGTTGCGCGACCCCTTCCAGGGCGAGCCGCTGCCGCCGCATCCGGCGCCGGTGCTGCACGCGCGCCAGGCCGAGGCCGTGGGCGCGCTCGAGAGTGCCTTGTCACGAGGCGGCTTTGCCGCTTTCCTGCTGCACGGAGTGACCGGCAGCGGGAAGACCGAGGTCTACCTGCGCCTGATTGCGAGCGCCCGCCGGAGCGGGCGCGGCGCCATCGTGCTGGTACCCGAGATCTCTCTGACCCCGCAACTGGCGGCGCGCTTCCGCGCTCGCTTCGGCGACGACGTGGCGGTCCTGCACAGTGGCCTTACCGACGGCGAGCGCTACGATGCCTGGCGTCGATTGCGCGCGGGCGGGGTGGGTATCGCGCTGGGCGCACGCTCGGCCGTGTTCGCGCCCGTGCGCGACCTGGGCGTCATCGTGGTCGACGAGGAGCACGACGGCTCGTTCAAGCAGGAGGAGGGGGTCCGCTATCACGCGCGCGACCTGGCGCTGGTGCGCGCGCAGCGCGCGGGTGCGCTGTGCGTGCTCGGCTCGGCCACGCCCTCGTTGGAGAGCTACCACAACGCGACCTCGGCCGCCCGCCTGACCCTGCTCGAGCTGCCCGAGCGTGCGACCCCGCGTCCGCTGCCCACGGTCGAAGTCATCGATCTGCGCACGCATCGGCCCGATCGAGATGGCCTCTTGTCGGCCCCGCTGGCGGTTGCGATCGAGGATACGCTGGGCGCGCACGAGCAGGTCATTCTGTTTTTGAACCGGCGCGGCTTTGCAACCTTCCTTCTGTGCCGAGAGTGCGGGTTCGCCCTGCGCTGCCGCGACTGCTCGGTGACGCTGACCCTGCACCGGGCGCGGGGAGCCGTGGTGTGCCATTACTGCGGGGCCGCAGCCAAGAGGCCCGACGCCTGCCCGCAGTGCAAGGCGGGCCGCCTGGCCGAGCTGGGCGTGGGCACCGAACGGGTCGAGGCGGCGCTGCGCGAGCGTTTCCCGGAAGCGCGGGTGGGCCGGCTCGATCGCGACACCTCTTCGGGGCCCGGCCTGCGCCGGATTCTTTCGGCCATGGCGCGCCGCGAGCTGGACATCCTGGTCGGCACGCAGATGGTGACCAAGGGCCACGACTTCCCGGGCGTGACGCTGGTGGGCGTGGTGCTGGCCGACACTGGCTTGCATCTGCCCGATTTCCGGGCCGCCGAGCGCGCCTTCCAGCTGCTCGAGCAGGTGGCGGGCCGGGCCGGGCGGGGCAGCGAGCCTGGTCGGGTGCTGGTTCAGACCTACAATCCGCAGCATCCGGCCATCGCATGCGCGGCCCGGCACGACTATTTCGGTTTCGTGCGCGCCGAGCTGGCGGCGCGGGCCGAGCTGGCGTACCCGCCGGTTGCGCGCCTGGTTGCGGTGCGCATCGATGGGCCCGACCCGACCGCAGTGCGCCGGGTCGCCGAGGCGCTGGGCCAGGCCGTCCGCAACGCCTGCGCTCGCTCGGGCGGCGCCGGGCTTTCAGTTCTCGGTCCGGCCGAGGCGCCGATCGCCCGCATTCGTGGCCGCACGCGCTGGCAGCTGCTCCTGCGTGGGGCGGCCCGGCACGCCTTGCGCGCGATCGCGTGGCAGGCCGTTCGCGACACCCGCACGCCGGCCCGCGTGCGCGTTGCCGTCGACGTCGATCCGATGAGCGCGCTATAATTTGAGCGCTCTTGTCGGTTCATCTGCTCATCGTGGCCTCGCCCTACGAGGCCGAAATTCTGCGGCGCGCGGCGGTGCGCGAGGGCTTTCAGGTCACCATCTGCGACCCCGCCGAGGCGTCGGAGGCGCTGCTGCACGAACGGGCCGACGCGGCCATTGTTTCGCCCCCCGCGGACAGCCCGAGCGACCTGTGCCAGATCCTGCGCACGCAGCCGGGTGGCGCCGGACTGTGCGTGGTGGCGGTGGGCGCGCCCAGCACCCATGCCGACGCCGTGATCGCGCGGCCCCTCGATCCCGAAGTCGCTCTGTACTCCGTGCGCTCGCTGCTCCACCGCACAGCACAGCCGAGCCCGGAGGCGCCCTCGATTGACGATGCGCTGGAGGGCCAGCTGCGCGCGCTTTGGAGCTCGATGGTCACGCCGCACCCCGAGGCCGGGATGACCGATCCGCAGGCGGTGCCGCACTGGCGGGCCGTCACCCAGGTCCTGCCGGCCCGCGGCCCCGCGGGCGCGTCCTCCCCAGTCCCGCCCTCTACGCCTGTGCCCGCGCCACCAGCCGGCAGCGGGCCCGCAGCGGCGTCCGAGGACGATGGCGCGTTCGCACAAAGGGTGAAGAGCACGCTGTCGGCGATCGAGCAGCGCCTGTTCCCCAACTCGCCCCCGGTTGGATTCCCGACCCCACCGGTCGACAATGCGCTGCTCGATATCGATCTGGACGCGCTCGACCTGGCGGCCCTGGCGGTGCCCGATTTCGAGGTCACCTTCGATGACGAGGACGTGGCGTCGCCGGTGGTGACACCACAGGTGACCGAGGACGCCCGCGACGCGATCGTGGAGCAGACCAATGTGGTGGCGGTTCATCGGACGGAGCCGCCCCGAAATCAGGAGCCCGCGAGCGAGCCCGCTCGCACGCCCGCGCCCACGCCCGCGCCGTGCGACCCTGCGCGGGCGCCCGAGGTGAGTGAGACCGCGAGCGAGCCCCAGCCGAGCGAGCCCGCGCGCGCCCATCCACCGGGCAGCCACACCGACGTTCTGACCGCCCCGGGCTTCGTGCGCGCCGGCGCGCCGCTGACTGCGCAACCAACGCCACCGATGCCACCGGCGCCGCCGACCCCACCCCCCGAGGTTGCGCCCGCCGCCAGCGTGCTTGGGGTTGCGCTGGCGCCCGCGCCTGCGCCCGCGTTCACGCCCACGTCCCCGCCACCGCCGCAGCGCGGCAGTCTGGCCGACACCGATCTCGCGCAGCTCCTGCACCGGGTACGGCGCGAAGGGCTCACTGGCCGGCTGCGCCTGCGCCGCGCCGACATGGACAAGTCCATCTTTTTCGAAGACGGCATTCCGGTGTTCGCCACCTCCAACCTGCCGCACGACCGCCTGGGCGACCTCTTGTTTCGGGAAGGCAAGATCACGCGCGCGCAGTACGAGGAGAGTCGCCGGGTGGTCGACGAGAGCGGTCGCCGCATGGCCAGCGTGCTCATCGATCTCAAGCTGCTCAAGCCGCAGGAGCTGTTCCCGACCGTGCGCCGGCACGTGGAGGACATCATTTACTCGCTGTTCGCCTGGATCGAGGGCGAGTTCGAGCTTCTGCCCGGTGCCGAGCCGCCCAAGGGCCAGAAGGTGCGGTTGGGCGCACATCCCGATGCGCTCATCGTCGATGGCATCCGGCGCAAGCTGGGGCTCGAGCGGCTGATCGAGCGCGTGGGCGCCGAGGACACCATCCTGCACCCGCTGTCGGCCGATCTTCAGGCGGCTCTGGTCGATGCGGCACTGGACGAGCCCGAGCGGCAGACGCTCGCGCTCATCGACGGCCAGCGCAGCCTCGGCGATCTGTGCGCGGCCGGCCCGCTCGACGAGACCGGCGTCTATCAGCTCGCCTACGCGCTGGTCGCGCTCGGTCTGGCGCGCCTCGAGCGCAAGGGTCCGCGCACGGAAGCCGCGCGCGTGGAGCCGGATCGTGATCGGTCCATCGACCACGAGCGCATCGTCGCCAAGCACGCGCTGGTAGAGGAGAGCGACTACTTCAACGTGCTGGGCCTGGATCGCGACGCCACCGACTACGAGATCCGCCGTGCCTACGACGCCGCTTGCCACGCCTACGCGCCCCAGAGCTTTCCCCCCGATCTGGCGGCCGAGCATGCAGCCGAGCTCGCGACCATTGCGAAGGTGCTCGAGGAGGCCTACGCGGTGCTGCGCGATCCGGCCTTGCGTGCGGCCTACCGGGCCCACCTGCGCGATCCGAAATGACCCGGCTCAAGGTCGTGTTCATGGGCTCGCCGGAGTTCGCGGTGCCGGCTCTCGAGAGGCTGCTCGAGAGCGCGGACGTGCGTGCGGTGGTGACGCAGCCAGACCGGCCCAAGGGCCGGGGGCGCGCGCTGGCGCCGCCTCCGGTCAAGCAGGTCGCCACGCGTGCCCGGCTGCCGGTGCTGCAGCCCGAGCGCATCAAAGGCAACCAAACTTTTCTGGATGAGCTGCGCGCGCTCGCGCCCGAGCTGATCGTGGTGGTGGCCTATGGGCGCATCCTGCCGCCGGCCCTGCTCGAGCTTCCGCCGCGGGGTTGCATCAACGTGCACGCCTCGCTGCTGCCGCGCTACCGTGGTGCCGCGCCCATCCAGTGGGCCATCGCTCGCGGCGAGCGCGAGACCGGCGTCAGCATCATGCAGATGGATGCGGGCATGGACACCGGCCCCGTCCTGCTGCAGCACCGCTGCGCCATCGACGATCGCGATACCGCGGGCAGCCTGTCCGAGAAGCTGGCGCGCCTGGGCGCGGACGCGCTGGACGAGGCCCTGCGCGGCCTCGCGGACGGCACGGTGCGGTCGAGCCCGCAGGACGAGGCCGCGGCTACCTACGCGCCGCGGCTCGAGAAGCACGACGGCAGCGTCGATTTTGAGAAACCTGCGCGTGCGGTCCGCGACTGGATCCGAGCCATGGATCCGTGGCCGGGGGCGTTCGTCCGGCTGGCCGATGAGCCGGTGCGCCTGTTTTCGGCCCGCCTGGTCTCGGGCGCGGGCGTGCCCGGCACCGTGCTGGGCGCCGACCGCGACGGGCTGCTGGTCGCGTGCGGGCAGGGCGCGATCGGAATTGGCGAATTGCAGTTGCCCGGGCGCAAGCGCATCCCGGCGCGCGCGCTGCTGGCCGGCCACCCCATTCCAATCGGCACCGTCCTGCGCGCATGAAGCCGGTGGGCGCGCGCGATGTGGCCCGGCGCGTGCTGGCGCGGGTGAGCGAGCAGGCGGCGTATGCGACCCTGGTCCTGGACGCAGAGCTTGCCCGCTCAGAGTTGTCCGAGCGCGACCGGGCGCTCGCCACCGAGATCACCTATGGCGTCCTGCGGCGCCGCTCGCGGCTCGACCGCGCAATCGCCGCGTACTCGCAGCGCGGCCTGGCCAAGCTCGACCCTCGCGCCCTCGATGCCGCCCGCGTGGGCGCCTACCAGATTCTGTTTCTGCGCGTGCCGGCTCATGCCGCGGTCGACGACGCGGTAGGAGCAGTCAAGCGCGCGCGCGGGCCCCGTCTGGCCGCATTCACGAATGCGGTCCTGCGCCGGCTGGCCGAGCGCGGGGAGCCGCCGCTGCCGGCAGATCCGCTCGAGCGTCTCCTGACCGAGGAGAGCTGCCCGCGCTGGATCTATGCCGAGCTGGCGCGCCTTTTGGGACCCGACCAGGCAGCCGCCCTGGTGCGCGCGCTCAGTGAGCCCGCTCCGGTGGGCGTACGCGCGGCCGCCGGCCCGCGCGAGCAGGTGGCGCAACGCATCCGAGCCGAGCGACCGGCCGCCGAGATCACGGCTTCACCCATTGTCGCGGACGGGCTGCTCGTGCGCGGCGCAGGTGCCCTGCATGATACCGGTGCCTACCTGAGCGGCCTGTTCACGCTGCAGGACCCGGGCGCGCAGCTTGCCTCCATCATGGTGGCACCGCAGCCGGGCGAGCGCGTGCTCGACGCCTGTGCGGGCGTAGGGGGCAAGTCCATGCACCTGGCGCAGCTTGCGGGCGACCGCGCGCATATCGACGCCGTCGATCACTCGCCCCAGAAGCTGGCCTTGCTGCGCGAGCACGCGCTGCGGCTGGGCGTGGGCTCGGTCAAGGCCCACCAGCTCGACCTTTTGGCGCCCTTGCCGCCCGCGCTGGGCCCCTACGACTGCGCGCTGCTCGACGCGCCCTGCTCGGGCCTGGGCACATTGCGCCGCCACCCCGAGATCAAGTGGCAACGCGAGGCCAACGACATCCGGGACCTGGCGGACCTGCAGGCGCGTTTGCTCGCGACCGTGGCCGAGCGTGTGCGTCCGGGCGGGCGCCTGCTCTACTCGGTGTGCACGCTGACGATCGACGAGGCACCGGCGCAGGTGGCCGCCTTCCTGACCGAGCACGAGGACTGGCAGGCCGAAGGCGAGCCGCGCATCACGCTCCCGCATCGCGACGCCGCGGACGGGTTCTACCTGGCCGGTTTGAGGCGTCGCGCCCACTCGTGATACAAGAGCCGCCGATGAAGCCACTCATTGCGCCCTCCATCCTGAGTGCCGACTTCGGCCACCTGGACCAGGAGGTGCGCGCGGTGACGGTCGCAGGCGCCGACTACATCCACGTCGACGTCATGGACGGCCACTTTGTCCCCAACCTCACGATCGGCCCGCCGGTGGTCAAAGCCGTCCGCGCCGCCACCGGGCTGCCGCTCGACGTGCACCTGATGATCACCGATCCCGACCGCTACCTGGACGATTTCGCGCAGGCGGGCGCGAGCCTCCTCTGCGTCCATGCCGAGGCCTGCACGCATCTGCATCGGACCATCCAGCACATCCATTCGCTGGGCAAGCGGGCCGCGGTTGCGCTCAACCCACACACGCCGCTCGACCCGCTGCGCTACCTGCTCGGGGATCTGGACATGGTGCTCCTCATGACCGTCAACCCGGGCTTCGGCGGACAGTCGTTCATTCCCGCAGTCCTGCCCAAGATCCGCGCCTTGCGCGACGAGCTGGCGGCACGGGGCCTTTCCGTCGACATCGAGGTCGACGGCGGCATCAAGGTCGACAACGTGGACCTGGTGGCGCGGGCGGGCGCCAACGTGTTCGTGTCGGGCAGCGGGATTTTCGGCGAGAAGGACTACAAGAGCACAATCGAGCGCATGCGCGCGCGCGCTGCCAGCGCGCTGGCGGCGGCGTGAACGGAGAGCCGGTCAGAACTCGCCGAACAGGTCCGTGATCTTCACGTCGAGCGCGGTCGCAACCTTGAACAGCGACGACACCGAGGCCGACGATTCGGCGCGCTCGATCTGAGACAGCAGCGACACGCTGAGCTTGGTGCGGCGCGACATCTGCTTGAGCGTGAGGCCGCGCTCTTTGCGCAGCTCGCGGATGTTACGGCCGATGGTCAGGTGCAGCTCGTCCTCCTTGCGCAGCACCAGCCCCTTTTTCTTGGCGATGCGCGCCAGCACCTCGCGGAATTCGTCGATCGAGAAGGGCTTCTTGATGTAGGCCGACACGTCGTACTCGATCGACGCGGTGGCCGACTCCAGGCTCGGGTAGCCGGTCAGGATGATGATGGCGATATCGTCGTCGAGCTTGCGGATCTGTCCGAGCAGATCGATGCCGGACAGCTTGGGCATCATCAAATCCAGGATCGCGACGTGATACTCGGCCCCCCGCAGCTCGTGCTCTGCGCGCGTCGGATCGTTTACGCAGGTGACCTGATAGCCGTCGTTGGTGAGGAAATCCTCGAGATACTCGCAGACGTCCTTGTCGTCGTCGACGACCAGTATATTCAAGCTCGGCACGCTTCCCCGCCCTCAGACGCGAAGCGGCAGCCATACTGGCCGCCGCCCCATTCGCCGACATCGGCTGGTCGGGGCGAGAGGATTTGAACCTCCGACTTTACGGTCCCGAACCGTACGCGCTACCAGGCTGCGCTACGCCCCGTTTGCTCCGGATTTTCATCTACATCTGCGCTGGATCCCTTGTCAATTGAAATTTTAATCCCACTGGAATTCGGCGGGCCGGGGAAACAGGCCCCGGATGTGTCGACTGGACCCCTCAAACGCACCAAAGTTTTCAGTGACTTGGGTCGAAACTCGCGGCCTTTCGAGCTGGCGCACCGCTTGCTGGACAGCCGCTCGTGCCGCCGCGCGTAGGGTCTGTGATCTTGCTCATTTCATGCGCAGCCGGACTGGGGCTGGCCTGGTCGGGCCAAGCCAACGCCAAGACACGGCGCAGCAAGAGCAAACCGCCGCCACCCCGGGCTGCGGCCGCCGACGAGGACGCCGAGGCCCAACCCGAGACCGGGCAGGGGCTCCTGTTTTCGGCCGCCCTGGGCGCCGGGTCGGCTCCCGGCGGTGCCATGGTGGTGTTCGCGGGCGCGGCCGCATATCGCTGGCCCTGGGAAGGTCGATTCGTCGACCTGCATGGCAGCTATGTGGGCGGTTTGTCAGGCGGAAGCCTCGATCACCTGCTGCTGGCCAGTGTTCGGCTGGGAGCGCCGCTCGGCACGACGGGCCTGGTCGGCTGGGCGGGCGGAGGCTACCGGCTGGCCGCGCTGGCCATGCCCTACGGCCCATCGCATGTTTACAACGGGCTGGCGCTCGAAGGCGCGCTGCAGCTGGACCCGCGCCCGGATGTGCGGCTCGAAATCGGCATCGAGCTCGACTATCCCAGCTCGGGCCCCGAGGGGGCCAGCTTCGTTCTCGGGGTGGGCGCGCACGCGCAGGCGCTCGTGCGATTCGGCGAGCTGGGCCTCTATGGGCGCTACGAGCTTATCGATTTCCATTCGAAATTGGCTGGCGGCAGCCTCGACGATCTGGTGCACAGCGTTTCCCTCGGCCTTCGCTCCCCCGTGTGGTGACCCCGGCGACGGGACGGCAGGCCCCTCCCATGGGGGCCTAGACACCACCTCCACCGAACCAACTGGTGATGTTTACAGGGTTTTTTGGTGGCTTACCACTTGCAAAAACTGTCCGGCGACATGTGGCGCGGTCGCTCCGCACCCCCAATTGCCGACCAGGCTGACGAGAATACGCCAACCCGAATCGGGTTCCGGCCACAGGGCTCCGAGGGCAACGACGAGCCGACTGTGGTGGCGCGGACGCCGCAGCCGGTCGTGCACGGGCCGGTGGTGGTCAGGCGGCCCAGCAACACGCCGCCGCGGACCTTACCGCCGCCCCTTCCGCGCTCGGATCTGGAGCCGCGCCCGACCGAATCACGCCGTTCGCCGCTGCCGCAGCAGCACCCGCCCGGGCCCGCACCCGCGCGAGCCGACTCGCGCCGCTCGCCGCTGCCGCCAGAATACCCGCTCGACCCTGAGCCCACGCCCGCGTGGCCCGATTCGCGCACCTCGCCGCTGCCGATCCCGGACTCGCGCCGCTCCGACTCGCACCGCTCACCGCTTCCCAGCCGAGCCGACGGCTCGGGCCGCACCAGCCTGTCGGGGCTGCTCACCGCACGCTCGCTCTTGCGGGTGGTCAAGGGCGAGGGCCGCTCGCCTTCGACCGCGCACTCGCGCTCGAGCCTGCGGGCGGCCCCGTCGGAAGACGACGCGACCTATCGCGAGCTGCGTACGTTCGCGATGTTCGACGGCCTGCCCAATGAGGTGCTGCTCGAGGCCATTGCGGTCGGTGAGATCGAGCTCCTGCAGGTCGAGCGCGATGACATCTTCATCGACGCCTCCACGCTCCCGCATCAGCGCTCGCGCGTATTCTTCGTGCTGGGCGGCCAGCTCGCGGTGGCCGTGTTCGCACCCGGCAAGCTCGACGAGCTGCGCGCCATTCCCGAAAAGAAGAAGCGCAAGAAGGCCATCCAGGAGCCGACCATCCGGCTGGCCGAGAAAAACCTGGCCACCTTCGGGTCGGGCGATCTGTTCGGCACCCAGGTGCTGCCCGAGCACGACCTGCGGCGCGCCGGCATCTACGGCGTGCAGCCCACGCGCGTGCTGTCGTTCGACAAGTCGCGCCTGGCCGACATCATGCGCGCCTTTCCGTTCTTTCAGGCCCGCATTCGACGCGCCGCCGATGTGACCCGCGAGCGGCTGGCCGCCATCGACGGAATCAAGCTCGAGGTCGTGGACTTCTTCGTGCGGCACGGTCTCTCGGTCGCCGACACGCTGCGGGTACGCCAGATCGACCGTTGCATCGAGTGCAAGGCGTGCGAGATCGCGTGCCAGGAGCGCTACGGCTACAAGCGGCTGTCCCTGGGCGGCCCGCGCCTGGGCATGCTCGACTTCGTGCAGACCTGCCGCACCTGCGTCGATCGGCGTTGCCTCGAGGGCTGCAGCTACGACGCCATCCGCTACGATGAAGAGCGGGGCGAGATCAAGATCACCGAGGAGCGGTGCGCCGGCACCGGCGTGTGCGCTGCCCTGTGCCCCTACGGCGCCATCGAGATGGTCGAGGTCTCGCATGCCTCACCGCTGTTCTTGCTGCGCATGAAGGACCTGGGCGCTTTTAACACGAGGAAGCCGCGCGTGCGCAAGCTGGCCTCCAAGTGCGACCACTGCGCGGACTACGGCGACCAGGCCTGCGTTTCGCACTGCCCGACCGGCGCGCTGATCGAGATCAGCCCGGGCGAGATCTTCCGCGACGGCAGCGCGATCGCGGCTCTGGCCGCGCAGGCGGGCTACGACCACACGGTCCACCTCGATATCGATAAGCTCCTGCCGACCGATCACTTCCAAAAAGGGCTCCACATTACCACCGGCGCCCACGCCAAGCTGCCCGAGCGCAAGGTGCGGCCGCGCCTGTACTGGTCGGCGGCGCTTTTGGGCTGGATCTTCTGCGCTCTCGAGATCCTGCTGCGCCGCTTTGCGCCCGGCGCAACGGTTGGCTACCTGTACAACCGTCTGGTCGAGGGCATGGACCCGGAGCTGGCGCGCAGCGCGGTGGACTACAAGGCCGGCTGCGAGCTGGCGGTCAAATGCGGCTTCATCGGAACCGGGCTCATGCTGATGACCATGGGCTACGTGATCCGCAAGCACTGGAAGGCCCTGCAGCGCTTCGGCACCAGCCAGAGCTGGTTCGACTTTCACCTGATGTGCGGGCTGATGGGACCGCTCTTCATTCTGCTCCACACCGCGCTGCGCCTCGACAACTGGGTCTCGCTCGCGTTCTGGAGCATGGTGTGCGTGGTGGTGTCGGGTCTGACCGGCCGCTACTTGTTCACGCAGCTGCCCAAGGCCGGGCACGGCAACGACCTCGAGCAGCTCGGGCACGAGCGCAAGTTGGCCGGTCTGCGTGAGCACAGCGCGCGTGCGGTCGCGGTGGTGGACGACGAGATCGCGGACTTCATCGAGACCGTGCGCAAGGTCGAGCAGCGGGGCCTGGTGGGCTCGCTTTTGTTCGTGCTGGCCGACGATCTGGGTCGGCCGTTGCGCGGCCTGATTCGGCTCTTGCGGGTGCACGGGCGCGCGCCCTCGTGGAAGATTGCGCGCGAGATCGCGGGTCGGGCGGCCAGCCTGCGATTGCTCGAGCGGCGGCGCGTGGTCATGAGCCGCACCACCGAGCTACTTTCTGCTTGGAAGAAGGTGCACGTTCCGTTTACGATCGTGATGGGAATTCTGGTGACCATACACGTGGTGCTGGCGTTCAAGTACAGCCTGTAGTCTGGAAAGGGCCTCCCATCCGGCCGTTTCGATTCATTCTCGCCGCGATCGCGATCCTGGCAGCCCCGGGTCTGGCCCACGCGCAGGGCTTCTTCGAGCAGTCGCCCGGGCCGCTGACCTCCTCGCACGCCTCGCTCGAAGGCCAGAACAACTGCCAGAAGTGCCACACCTCGGGCAAGGAGCTGGCCAACTCGAAGTGCCTGGACTGCCACGACCACGAGAACATGAAGCGGCTTATCCTGGCCGGCCGGGGCTTCCACGCCAGCGAGAAGGTCGCGGGCAAGAACTGCTGGCTGTGCCACACCGAGCACAAGGGGCGCGAGCACGAGGTCCTGGGCTGGCCCAAGATTGGCGGGCGCGAGCGCTTTGATCATCGCCTGGCCGGCTGGCCGCTCGAGGGTGCGCACGCGTCCAAGGCCAAGTGCGACGACTGCCACACCCGCAAGAATCACGAGGGCGTGCGTATCTACGTGGGCGATTCGCCCGCGTGCGCGAGCTGTCACAAGAAGGATTCGCCGCATGGCCCGGCGCGCGTCGAGGCCGACAACTGTGGCCGCTGCCACGGCGTCGAGGCCTGGAAGCCCAGCAAGTCGAAGCTCGATTTCAACCACAACGATCCTGCGCAGGCGCGCTATCCGATTGTGGGCCTGCACGTGAGCGTTGCGTGCGTGAAGTGCCATCTTCCGCAGGCGGGCGCGGCCAAGAAGGCTCCGCTCTGGAAAGTGGCCCAGGATTTTTCGGACTGCAAGGCCTGCCACTTGAAGGACGAGCCGGAGACGCACAAAAGCCACCTGTTCGAGCTCAAGCGCTGCGAGCTGTGCCATTCCGAGCGCCACAAGTGGTCCGCGTTCGCGTTCGACCACAGCAAGCGGACCAAGTTCGTGCTCGACGGCAAGCACGCCGAGATCACCTGTTACAGCTGCCACAAGCCGAGGGTGACCAAGAAGCCCGATCGGGCCTGCGAGGGCTCGATGTGCCATGCCCAGGACAACAAGCACCGGGACCGCTTCGTCAAGGAGTTCCCGTCGTGCGGCACCTGTCACGACGCCGAGCGCTGGAGGCCCGACACCACCTTCGACCACGACGCGCAGACCAAGTTCAAGTTGACCGGGGCCCACGCCGAGGCCGGCTGCCGCGCCTGTCACCGCGGCAAGGATCCAGCCCAGTTCGAGCGGTTCCCGGTGTCGATGGTGTTCCCCAAGATCCAGTGCATGTCGTGCCATCAGCACACCACCGTGCACGACAAGAGGTTCACGAACGATCAGTGCCTGAGCTGCCACAAGATGCCAGGCACCCGCACCTCCAAGCAGAGCGCGGAAAGCAAGTTCCATGGACCCCGCTCGAAGTTCCCGCTCGACGGCGGCCATGTCGGGGTGCCGTGCATCAAGTGCCATCCCAAGCCGTCGCTGCACGCCGACAACCTGTGGAAGGTGTCGAATCAGTGCGGGCCCACCTGCCACGCCGACAAGCTGCACAAGGGCAGCCTGGGCCCCGACTGCCAACGTTGCCACGAAGGCGGCTTCTGGAAAGCCACCGACTTCGATCACGACGAGGATTCGGACTGGCCGCTGGTCGGCTTCCATCGCAAGGTGGCGTGCCTGCAGTGTCACCCCAAGCGCGCCTACAAGCCGACCGGGAAGGACTGTTACAACTGCCACAAAGACGACGACGCCCACTCGGGCTCCGTCGGCAGGATGTGCGAGAAGTGCCACGAGCCCACCGGCCGCTCGCTGTTCAATCACAACACGATGAGCCGCTACCTGCTCGACGGCAAGCACATCCAGGTCGCGTGCAACGGCTGTCACCCGACACTCAAGTTCAAGCCTGCGCCCATCGACTGCATCGGCTGCCACCAGAAGGACGACGTCCACAAGGGCACCTACGGCACCTTCTGCGAGCGCTGCCATACCACCAGCGGCTGGAAGCTGACCAAGCCGATCCATGACGTGGGAGCGTTCCGGCTGGCGGGCGCGCACGACCACCAGACCTGCGAGCGCTGCCACGGCACCGAGATGCGGCCGCTGGCGGGCACCGGCGATCTGTGCTTGACCTGCCACCGGCAGGACGACATCCACCACAACGGCCTGGGGCCGCGCTGCGGCCAATGCCACAACCAGTGGGCGTTCGCGCCCTCGAACTTCATGCACTCGACGGTGGGCTGCGATCTCCGTGGCGTGCACCGCACGCTGCCCTGCTCGAGCTGCCACCGCGGCGGCAACTACATGGCGCTGGCGCCCACCTGCGTAGGCTGCCACCGGCAGGATGCGCTGTATGCGGCTCGTGTGAACCCGGCCCATGCCACCTACGCCGCCTGCTCGAGCTGCCATAACTCCAACTACTGGATTCCGTTTCAGACCGCGACCATTGGCGGCCAGACGCTCTCGTACGGCCAGATCGTGGAGAGTGTGTGTCGATGAGACGAGCCGAGCGGCCCCGCGCAAACCATAATCGCGGTCATCGACCGGCTCTACCGGTGCGTGGGACCCTTTGGCGGTGCCTGCTGGCGCTGCCGGCGCTGCTGGCGCTTTGCGCTGAGCCCGCGTACGCCGGCGACGACGACGATCAAGGCGACAAGCAGTTCGTCACGCACGCGCCGGTCGTCAGGCCCGCACCGACCGGGCGGCTGGTGCTCACGGTGGGCGCGCTGTGGGAGCGCGGCAATCCGCCCACGCAGGCGGGCGTCGTAAGCTCGGCGCTCAACGTGGCCTCGCCCGATACCCTGCTGTGGGGCGACCTGCGCGGGGTGCTGGACGCCCAGCAGGCGGGTGGCTCGCCGCTCGACGTGCGTGCCGATTTTCGGCTGCGCCTGACCCCACAGGACCCGTGGCTCGGCAGCCTGCGCAATCTGAGCCAGCAGATCTCGACCGCGCGCGGATACCAGGGTGGCCGCGAGTATGAGCTGCGTGAGCTGTGGGTCGGAATTCCGCTCGACGATGCCACGCGTCTGACCCTGGGCCGCCAGATCCTGCTCGACGTCGACGCCATCACCGTCGACGGTGCGCGCGTGACGAGGAGGTTCGCCAAGACCTGGCAGGGGGAAGCGTTCGCGGGCCTGTTCCCCAACCCGTTCTCGCGCTCGCTCGAGAACGATTATCTATCGACCTCCGAGCTGGCGTTCGCGGGGGGTGCGGACGTGTCCTACAGCGTGCCCGAGGTGCACGGCGCGGCGGCGGTGGCAGCCGAGTCGTTCCTGGGCAAGGACGCCGGCAACGGGCTTCTCGGTGGCATGCCGCCCACCACCAACAACCTCGTCACCGGGGTCCAGGACGAGTCGCCGCGCGTGTTCTTGTACTGGCAGAACTACTGGCGGCCGCGGCTGTTCCTCGATGTGTACAGCTACCTGGTGCTCGATGTGGTGAGCGAGGCCGGCCCGCAGCTGGCCAACGGTCACCTGGCGCTGAACCTGCGTCCGACCGGCTCGCTGCGTCTGGAGGCGAGCTACTCGCGCATGTCGACCTACGCCGCCGAGATCTATCTCAAACATTTCCTGGTGCGCGAGCTCGATCCGGGCTTCAACGCGCTGCTCAACAACCTGCTCGTGATGCGCATGGCGCAGGACGAGGCACGTCTTCTGGTCAACGCGACCCTCGGCGACGGCCGCTTTGTTCTGTACTGGGTCGGACGCTATTTCCGACGCACCCTGCTCGAGCAGCTCGATCCGCGCTTCGCCAACGATCGGCCGGACGGGTTCGACCTCACGGTCGGGGCGCGCGACCTGCGCAGCCTCGCCGGGCTGCGACTGGGCCTCGAGCTGACGGCGCTCTACAACTACCGCTCCCAGGTCAAGGTGGCCAGCGTGGACGCGCAGCGCGAGTTCGCTGATGGCGCCGGCATCTTCGACGTGCAACTGGCAGTGCAGCTCGCCAGCGACGACAATTTCGGCAAGGCAGGGACGACCTGCGACTCCACGGCCGTGGCGAACTACGCCACCTGCTTTGGTTTTACCGATTCGATGGCCATCGACCTCGGCGCCATGCTGGGCTACCGGTTGCGCAAGGAGTGGTTCGTGCTCGGGGACTACCACCTCATCGTGAACAGCGCGCACACCAATGATTCTTCGGATCCGGCGGTCTTCACCAATCTGGGCTTTTTGCGCATTCAGTATCGCTTCTGAAATGGTAAGATGAAATGTGACCCCATCTCGACGCTGGCCGCGCATCGAGCTGGTCTTGCGAGTGCGGATGCGGTTCGGCGACCTCGAGCAGGTGGCCGAGTCGCGAACCGTGAACATCTCGCAGCGCGGCCTCTATGTTTGCATGAGCACGCCGAGGCCCATCGGCACGCACGTGCAGTTCGAGCTGCAGCTCGGCTCCGGCGAGCGCTTCCACGTGCAAGGCGTGGTGGTGCGCACGGTGCCGGACCCGGACGACCCCAGCCCGGATCCGCAGGCTCTGCCGGGCATGGGCGTGTTCCAGACCTCGACCTGCGCGGGCTGGACGCGGTTCGTCGAGGAGCTGGAGAGCCGCCGCGAGGACCAGGCCGCCGGGTAGATGCTCGGTCAGCGGGGGGATTGCGGGATGTTTTCGATGGCCAGGAGGCGCGTGCGTCCGACCGACCCCTCGGCCACCAGGAGCCCATTCGGCCCGGCCGCAAACGCCACCAGGTTGTCGCCGGGCGCAGTGATCTCCTCGCGCATTTTGCCGTCCGCGGTCGCAAGCCGCCGGATCACGCGGTTCTCGTAGTCGGACACGTAGATGGACTCGCCGGCTGGATCCCAGGTCACGCGTGTAGAGTCGAACGGGAGCGCTGCCAGCACGCGCATCTTGCCGGTCTGCACATCCAGGAGCTCGAGCTGACCCGTGCCCGGGGAGGTGCGGCGAAGGTAGGCCAGGAGGTTCGGCTTCTGCGGAGAAAAGCGCGCGTAGCAGGCCACGTCGCGCGACAGCACGGTGGCGGCGCCGCCGCGTGACAAGAGATACAGTCCGGTATCCCCGCGGTCGTGGGCAAACGCGATGGCGGCGTGGTCGGCCGATAGCGTCGCACCGCCGCAGAAGGGCGCGCTCTGGCCCTGGATGACCATTCCAATCAGGGCACCCTGCGCTCCCAGGAGCACCAGCGCGCGCTGCTCCCCGTCCAGGCGCGTAGCCAGGAGCTCTTTGCCGTCGGGCGTCAGCGCGGGCTCCAGAACCTGCGGGTAGCTGCCGAGTGGATGCGGCTCGAACGCGGGCAGGGTGGCGGTCATGAGCTGGCGCGCGCCGGTCTCGCGGTTGTAGGTGGCGTAGACCAGCGTCCGGCCTTTGGCGTCGAGCGTGGGGCCCGAGTGGTCGATGAGCTCGCCGGTCAGGCGCCGCCACTCCTTGCCGCCCGGCTCGCGCAGCCAGAGCTGGGTGACCGTGTTGTCGTGAATGTAGAACAGCCGTTTGCCGTCGGGCGACATGATGGGAAACACGTCGTCGCCGCCGCCGCCGGAGGTGAGCTGGAAGGGCGGGCGGCCGTCGAGGAAAAACTTCCAGAGGTTTTGCGCACCGCCCCGGTGCGACGACACCACCAGCGCATCCGGCTGGTCGGGGATGAAGGATGCCGTGCAGTTGAAGTCATTGTCGGTGGTAAGGTACTTGCCCTCACCACCCGGCAGCGAGACCAGGTACAGGTCGCTGCGCGTCATCACGAAGAAGCCGCCCTCGGACGACTTGCGCACGCCCAGCACGGCGCGTTTTCCGTCGGCGTCAATTGCGATGTCCGTGAAGCCTTCGTTGGCCGGGAAGTGGACCACGTCCTTGGTGCCCAGCGTGCGCAGGTCGAGCAGCGCCAGATCGCGCGGCGTGCGCTGGTAGAGCACCTTGCGCCCGTCGAGCGTGGCGGCAAAGCTGCCGCGCGCGGACTCGGTCACGAATTGCGGTGGACCGGGCCGGGCCACCTCGACGCGCCACAGCCCCGACCGCCCGGCCCGGGTCGAGAAGAACAGCACCGCCCGCCCCTGATCGATGAACTGGGGATCCTCGTCAGCTTCCGGATCCTGGGTCAGGGGCCGCCAGCGGCTCGGGTTGTCGGTCTCGCTGAGCCAGATGTCCCAGTTGCCGCCCGGTCCGCGCGTCGACGGTATCGCGATGTACTTGCCGTCGGGCGACACCGCCGGCTTGTCCAGATTCTCCTCCTGCGACGACAGGGTCTTGAGCACCGGGCGCCACAGCTCGGGCGGCAGCGATGCCGGCGTCCGCGGGCGCAGCAGAAGAAGCGCGCCCAGAACCATGAGCCCGCTCACCAGCGCCACCCGCAGCCGGCGTCGCCGACGCGATCCGGCCAGCGCCTCCTGCGCCTCGGCCGCCGACTGGAAGCGCGCCTCCGGATCCTTGGCCAGAAGGCGCATGATGGCGCGCCGCACGTCGAGCGGCAGCTCACGCGGGAGCGGCGGCGGCTCGGCCCAAAGGTGCGCCCGCGTCATCTGCTCGACGCTCTTCTCGGCGAACGGTCGGCGCCCGGCCGCCAGCTCGTACAGCACGACGCCGAGCGAGTACAGATCCGAGCGGGGGTCGGGCGCACGCCCGGCCGCCTGCTCGGGCGACATATAGGCGGGCGTGCCCGCGACCGGCGAGCTGGCGTCGATGCGACCGCGCGCCAGAC
>DATFWX010000180.1:0-24230 GCA_035258845.1 Polyangia bacterium
CGGCATCGAGCTGGCCCCGCCCGCCGCGCCAGCCCGCCAGGGCGAGCCGCAGCCGGTCGACGTCCGCGAGACGCGCGGCCTGACCGGGAGCTGAGCGCCCGTGCCATGATCCGCGCACCGCTTATGCCTCTGCTTCTCATTGCGCTTGCCGACGCGGGCGCGCCATCCGCGCCGGCACACCCGCACGTGTACACCCGCGAAGGCGCGGCCATGGGCACCATCATCACCTTCACCGCCTGGACCACCGACGACAATCGAGCCGCCAAGGCGTTCCAGCAGGCGTTCGAAGACATCCAGCACATCGAGCTCATGATGACCGACTGGGACCGCCCGGGCGTTCCCAAGAGCGATGTGGTCCGGATCAACGAAGCCGCCGGCAAGCAGCCGGTCCAGGTATCGGCCGAGACCCTCGAGGTGATCGAGACCGCGCAGGACATGTCCCAGCGCTCGGGCGGCGCCTTCGACATCACCTTCGCCGCCATGCGAGGGCTGTGGAAATTCGACGAGGACCTGGACAAGAAAGTTCCGCCCGCCGAGGAGATCCGCAAGCGCAAGAAGCTCATCAATTATCGCGACGTGGTGGTGGACCACAAGGCACAGACGGTCTATCTACGCCGCCCCGGCATGCGTCTCGGCCTGGGCGGGATCGCGAAGGGCTACGCGGTCGACCGCGCGGTGGCGGTGCTGCGCAAGGCCGGGCTCAACGACTTCATCGTCAAGGCCGGTGGCGACCTTTTTGCTGCTGGCAGCAAAGGCGATACCCCCTGGCGCGTCGGCATTGCGGATCCGCGCGGAGCGCGCGGCGAGTACTTCGCGACCGCACCCATCAAGGACCACGCGTTCTCGACTGCCGGCGACTACGAGCGCAGCTTCGTGCTCGGCGGCAAGCGCTATCATCACATCATCGACCCCAAGACCGGCTTTCCCGCCACCGCGTCCCGCAGTGTGACCATCTATGCTCCCACCGCGCTGGCCGCAGATGCGCTCGATGACGCCGTCTTCATCCTGGGACCCGAGCGGGGCATGAAGCTCGTCGACTCGCTGCCCGGCACGGCGGCCGTGATCGTCGACGCCCACAACAAGGTGTTCATCTCGCCCGCCCTGCAGTCGATCGTCAAGCATCATTCGCCCACCGACGGCGTGTGAGCGGCCATCAGATGAAGCAGCGATTTCGTGTCGGTGAACGCGTGATTGCGTCTGATTTTACGGGTCATTAGCCACCGGGTAAGCGTCCGGTAACGGCGCCTCGCCTACACCCGAGGCATGACACAACACGCACGTTCGCGAACCATTGCTCTCCTGATCACCGCGTTGGCCCTGCTGGCTCCGCCCCCCGCGCGCGCCGCCGACAGTCAGGCGCCCCCGACTGCCCCGACCGACACGGGCACGCCTGCGCCCATCGCCGTTCCGCCGCCGGCAGCCATCGACCTCAACGCGATGGTCGACGTCTACTCGGGCTACAACTTCAACGGCACTTCCTCCGGCACCAACCAGATCCGCGCGTTCGACGTGCAGGATGGCGGCTTCGCGCTCAACTTCGCAAAGCTCACGTTGGCAGCCAAAACGGCCCGGGGCGGCATTCGGATGGATGCCGGCTTCGGCAGCGCCACCGATGCGCTCCTCGCCGCTGACCCGTCGTCCAAGACCGATCCAACCAACGCACGCTGGCTGTCGCATATCGAGCAGGCGTATGGGTCGGTCGCGCTTCCGATCGGAAAAGAGGTCACCCTGGACGCCGGCAAGTTCGTCACCCAGCACGGCTTCGAGGTCATCGAGACGCGCGACGACTGGAACTACTCGCGCTCGCTCCTGTTCACCTGGGCCATCCCATTTTTCCACACCGGCCTGCGCGCCAGCTACGCGCCCTCGGCCGAGCTGGGCCTGATGCTGTGCTGGGTCAACGGCTGGAACACCGTGATCGAGGAAGGGTCGAGCATGCGCACGCTGGGCGTGCAGGCCTCCTACAAGCCACGACCCAGCGTGACGCTGGTCGTGAATGACATGTTCGGGCTCGAGAAGGCGCCCACCGCGATGGCGGGTGCACCCGCGAGCTTCCGCAACCTCGTCGACGCCTCCTTGACCTTTTCGCCGACCGGCCGGCTGTCGCTGGCTCTCAACGCCGACCTGGGCACGGACAGCGTAGCGGGGCAGGGCGTGAGCTGGTCGGGCGCAGCCGGCTACGCGCGCTACCAGGCGCGCAGCTTCCTGGCCGGGACCGCGCGCGTCGAGTACTTTGCCGACTCCGACGGGTTCATGACCGGCAACCGGCAACACATCTTCGAAGCCACCGCGACCGCCGAGCTGTCGGGCACGCTCGCGCGTACGAGCGTGCTGCTGAGGCTCGAGTACCGGCACGACCACTCCGATGCGATGGTGTTCGACGCGGGCGCGCCCACCAGTCAACGCGACCAGGACACCGTGCTCGTGGGAGCGGTGGCGTTTTTCTAGCTTCCTCGCCGGGGGCTGGGCTAGTTGCGCTCGGCCGCTCGCGCCACGAACTCGGATGCGCGGGTGGCCAGCGCCATGATGGTCAGCTGCGGATTCACTGCCAGCGAGGAGGGGACCACGCTGCCGTCGCAGATAAAGAGGCCCGGCACATCGTGCGCCTCCTGTGTCGGCCCCACCACCGACCGGCGTGGATCGACCCCCATGCGCGCCGTGCCGAGCGGATGATAGGCGGTCAGCTCGAAATCGCGCGCACGCAGGCGCGCCTGTCGGAACCGCGCTAGCTCGTCGCGGTCGCGGATCTCGTCGAACCCATTCACGTTGGGCAGGACCGTGCGCGCACCGGCAGCAAAGAAGACGCGCACCAGGATCTCCATCCCGCGCTTGATGCGTGCCAGATCGTGATCGCTCACCACATAGGTGATGAGCGGCCGCCAGCCCGCGCCCGCCCGCACCCGGCCTCGCGACGCATCCTCGATCATGTAGCCGAAGCAGGCCAGCCGGTCGTAGGCCTCGACCACCTCCATGAAGCGTGGGCCCAACAGAGGGATCGAGGCCGCCCCCACGTCGAGGGGCGCGAACGCCCCCTCGAACAGAATCCCTTCGTCGTGAAATTCTTCGATCGCATAACCCTGCGGGATGGCTTCGAAGCCGCGTACCGACTCGTCGAACAGGGCGACCGCCGCAGTGGCCGGATGAATCGAAAGATTCTTGCCCAGCTCGCTCGACGCATTGGCCAGCCCGTTCTTGTGGAGCAGGACTGGCGTCATCAGTGATCCGCACGCCACCACGACCGCGCGCGCGTCCACTTGCAGCCGACGCGTCCCGTCAGGGCTCCAGGCGTAAAGCCCGCACGCGCGCCCATGCTGGGTCCGGATCTCCTGTACGCGCAGCCCCGTGAAGAGGTGCGCACCGGCGCGCAGGGCACGCGGCACGTAGGAGACGTTGGTCGAGCGCTTGGCGTCGGTCGGGCAGCCGAAGCAGCACACGCCCTTGCCGTCGCAGTCGGGGGCATTGCGGCGCAGCGGCAGATGGCGGTAGCCCAGCTCGTCGCAGCCGCGCGCGACCAGGCGCGCAACGCCCCCCAGGTACTCGGCCTTGGCCACCTCCACGCGCAGCTCGCGCTCGACCTTCTCGTAGTGCGGCGCCAGCGCGTCGGGGGTAAAGTCGACGAGCCCGAAGTCGTCGCGCCAGTTGCGCAGCACCCGGGCCGGCACCCGATAACAGGTGCCGGCGTTGATGGTGGTGGTGCCGCCGACCGACTTGCCAATCGGGATTGGGATCCAGGCGTTGCCGACCGCAAACGTTGCGCCCAGGTCTCGATACAGCTTGCGCTGCATCTCGGTGCCGTGGCCGGTGAAGTCTTTGCGCGTGTAATAGCGGCCTTCTTCGATCATGACGACCGCGAGACCGCGCTCGGCCAGCTCCGAGGCCACCACCGCACCGCCGGCTCCGGTGCCCACGACCACGACGTCGCATTCGACGCTCTGATCGGCAGCCAGCCCGTCGGCCGCGGTCACGCGCTCCATCCAGCGCGGCCGCTCGCCAGCCGCCACTGGCTCGGTGCCGTAGATGCAGCCGATCTGATGGTAGAGGGCGGGATCGTTGAAATGGGCCACCTTGAGCGCGGACAGCAGCGCGCGTACGGCTGACCGGCGCGCATAATCGCCGTGGCGCCAGCTCTCGAGATAGGCCAGTTGGCGCGCCGCCGGGAGCCGCGTCAGCGGCCGCCCGTGCCGGACCAGCGCGCCCGACTCCAGCGTCCACAGCAGCACGCGCATCGCCTGCCGGACCGGGCCGCCCTCGAGCGCCAGAAAATTGTCCACCTTCTCGACCGCTATCGCGCCCGCACCCGGGAAGACGCGGCCGGGCGGGATGGCCGCGCCCGCAATGGCCTCCAAGATGCGCCGCTCGCGCGAAGACAGGCAAGACGCGCGCGCGGGGGACGTATGCACAGGCGGCGCCGGGGAGGCAACCATGCGCACTCAGGATAGAAAAATTGGTCCGACCTTTCAACCACTGAATCCGGCTTGTGGCTGGGGTCGATTGTCCCCATTTAGATTGTCTCCAAAAGGCTTCAAACAACTGCTTAATTAACTGAAATCATTCATGGTTTGCTTTGGACCACAGATTGCTGCGCGGAGCGCGACATGACCACAGGAAACCGTTGGGGCACTTTCGTTTTCTTTTTGCTTTGCTTGGGTGCGTGGGGATGCGGGGCCAGCATTCAAAACCCGGGGTCCGGGGGCATGGGCGGCACCGGCGGCTCGGGCGGCCTGGACGGCCTCCTGACCCTCGACGTTCTGCCGCCCGACGCCACCGTGTTCGTCGACGTCCTGAACGGCGTTCCGACGCCGGGCGCGCAGGACTACCAGGCCATCGGCCATTTCAGGGACGACTCGATGCGTGACCTCACGACCCTCGTGCACTGGGCGGTCGACGATCCCATCGCCAGCTTTCCGACCGGCAGCCACCTGGTCGCCGGCACCGCGCAGGGCGGGCAGACGCATGTCCACGCCACCGCCGCCAGCTCCGATGGCGCGTCGGCCCTCAAGGTAATCATTCGCGGCTCGACCGTGGCCCCGGGCGCACCACCGGACAGCGCGGGCCACTTCGGCGGCGCCTCGGATCCGGGCCGCGCCGCCACCGTGGTCTACCCGAATGACGGCGTGCTCTTGCCGCCCAATCTGGGAACCATCGAGTTCCAGTGGCAGCCCGCGCCGGGCACCGACCTCTTTGACCTCTACCTGCACTCCGACTTTCTCGATCTACACGTCTACACCACCACCAACAAGTACACGCCCACCGCGCCCGAGTGGACGTGGCTCGCCGAGACCCATCGCGGCGGCACGGTCACCTATACCGTGCGCGCGACTGCCCTCGCGGGCGGCGGCGTGGGCGTGGCGCCCGAGCGGCGCGCGCTGTTTTCGGAGACCGAGGTCAAGGGTGGCCTCTACTACTGGTCGGCCACCTCGCCCGACACCGAAGGGATCTGGCGCTTCGACTTCGGCGCCGTCGGTGCCATGCCCGAGAAGTATTACGCGCAAAACGATCCGGGCCCGGCCAACGCCGGCCACTGCGTGGCCTGCCACGCCATCTCGCACGACGGCACGCGGATCGCGCTCACCTTCGACGGCGGCGACGGACCGGCCGGTCTGCTCGACGTGGCCACTCGCAATCCGATGGTCCCCTACGGGCAGGGCGTGCACTCCAATTTCACGACCTTCAGTCCCGACGCCACCCGTGTCGTCACCACCTTCCACGGCACCTTGACCCTGCGCGAGGCGACCTCGTACGCGCCCATCGGCGACGTTCCGACCGGCGGCCGGGCCAGCCATCCCGACTGGTCCCCGGACGGCGCCAAGCTGGTGTACGCGCTGGCCGCCGCCGGCATGCAGAACTCGGACTGGACCATCCAGGGCGCCTCCATCGAAATCATCGATTACAATGGTGGCGCCTGGGGCACCCCACGCACGGTCGTGCAGTCAGTGGGCGAGAACAACTACTATCCGCAGTTCTCGCCCGACGGCAACTGGATCGTGTTCAACCGCGCGTTCGGCGATCCCACCGGCCTGCACGCGTACAACAACCCGACCGCCGAGGTGTGGGTGGTCAAGGCCGACGGCACCGTGCCGCCGGTCAAGCTCACGGCCGCACACGATCAGCCCGCCATGACCGACTCCTGGCCGCGCTGGAGCCCGTTTTCGCAGACCTACGGGCCGCCTGCGACCCGGGGCCCGCTGATGTGGGTCACGGTGTCGTCCAAGCGCGTCTACGGTCTCGAGCTGCCGGCGGGTACGCGGCCGCAGCTCTGGATGTTTGCATTTGCGCCCAACCGGCTGGCGGCCAGCCAGGATCCGAGTTATCCCGCCTTCTGGCTGCCCTTCCAGAACCTCAGCACGAACAACCACATCGCGCAGTGGACCACGCGCATCATCCCGGTCGGCCGGATGGATTAGGGCGCGAACGAGAGCTCAGCCGGCGCCAGACCGTAGGCCGCCCGCAGCGTGAGCATCAGGCGCCAATCCTCCGCCGACTGGGTCGCCATCTCCAGTCCCAGACCGACATTGGAGGCGCGCGAGAAGAAGTGCGTGAACGAGGTGCGCACGCCCACGTCCCAGCTGGCACCGATGGTGGTCGCGTTGACGCTGTCTGACAGGTCGCCGAATGCACCCAGGCTGAGCGCGCCCTGCGGATCCTGCTCGGCGCTGTAGAAGAACAGTCGAAACGTCGCGTCGGCCGACAGCACGTACGGCTTGCGATCCTCGTTGGCGCGCAAAAAGCCGCGAACGTGGCCTTCGATATCGGCACGGTCGCTGAGCTGGTGAGCATAGGTGCCGGCCCCCAGCACGCCTGCATAATTGGGCGTGTCGACGTCCGACAGATCTTCGATCGAGTAGTAGCCGCCCACGCGCACGTCCATGCCCTCGCGGCGATCGTCGAGCTGCGGGTCGGACAGCACGGCCAGGATCTTGTACACGGTAGCCGGATCGGGCTCTTGTAGCAGCACGCCCGCCTCGCGCAGGATGCGCAGCGTGTACACGAGCTCGGCATAGTAGCCCAGGCGCCCGCGCAGCCCGTACCAGGCCACCAGGATGCGCGCGGCCGTGTCAGAGTTGATGGGCCGCGCGCGCACGCCGGCTGTTTCCAACACCGCCTCGATGCGCCGGAGACGCAGGCGCGCGCCCACGGGCAGGACGCGCCCATAGCCGATCCCACCCCCGATGTCGAAGTCGACCAGGGTCAGGCTGGCGCTGGTTTCCATGGCCGCGCGGTTCTTCTCGAAGTCGTACGAGATCGACGGCGCCAGCGTGAGAAACTCGAACACCGGCAGCCCTTCGATCAGATACAGCCGCGTATCGGCCGCGATGCCGGCGCCCAGCAGAATCAGATACGAGGTTACGTCGACTCCGCCTGCGCGCAGGTTGCGGTCCTGGTAGCCCGTGTGCACGGCGGCGTCGAAGGAGTAGCCCACCCGTGGCAGCTCCATCTGCCGGTGATAGGCCGCCCCCAGATCGATGCCGAGCACGGTTCCGCCGCCGGCGCTGTCATGCACCAGATTGACGCTCCCCAGCGCGAACGTGACCCGCTCGGCCAGCGCAATGGTCCCGGCCGGCAGGCTGGGCGGCGCCAGTGGTGGCAGCCCCTCGATCTGCTGGGTCGCTCTGAGCAGCGACGACACGTCGGTCGCACCGCCCTGCGCCACCCGACCGCCACCGCCCGTGCCGCCGCCGCCGGCCCCGCCGGCGCCCTCGCTCTCGGCGCCCAGCTTGCGCAGCGCCTCGCGCGCCGAGTCGCGCACGTAGGTCTCGATCGAAGGATCCTCGACAATGCGCTTGAGAGCGGGCACGGCCTTGGAGTCACCCAGCTTGCCCAGCGACTGGATGGAGATCTCCAGGATGGCGTCGAAGCGCTCGGACTGCACGATCTCGAGCAGGGGCTCGACCGCGCGCTTGTCGCCCAGGTCGCCCAGCTCGCGGGCGGCATCGCGGCGTTTCTCGCGCCAGGTCTCCTCGTCCATGCCCTTGGGCCGCTTGCGCAAAAGCGCGATGTCGGCATCGACCTGGGCGGCCTGCGCCTGCACCAAAGCAGGCAGGCAGACCGTCGCCAAAAAGGTTATGAACCGAAGCGCTCGCAAATGGACACGCCACTTCCGCGGTTGGCGGGATCGCGCAGCGACTGGCAGTCGGTGCGGCCGATGCACTCGAGGATGGCTGGCAGCGCATCGATGGGATAGCCTTCGAAGTCGTTGATGCAGTCCTGGAACGAGCGGGCGCCGCCCTCGATGGAAACCAGGCCGCACTCGGCCAGCTTCTGACAGGCTGCGCGGATCGAGTCGAGCGGGGGGCCGCCGGTGCGCGCGCCGCAACCCAGGAGCGGACCCTCGCGGGTGTCGCAGGCAGGCATGGCACCCGGGACGCGACTGCCTTCGAGACAGCCGCCCAGAAGCAGGGCGAACAGGGCGAACAGGACCGGCACCCGGCGCACGGCGCTCCGATGCTAGCGAGAGCGCGCCGCCGCGTCAATTTTTCGCGTCAATGGTCAGAGAAAATTGACAGCCGGGCGCAGGCCGTGCTAGAAAATCGGCCCGCGTGGTGTACCGGATCAAAGGAAGCAGACCACCCGAAACCATCCCCTATGTGCCGCCCGCATGCCGGGTGTACGAGGAGGCGCGCCAGGCTGGTCTGGCGCCGGCCGAGCGGCGCTGGTTGCGTGGTCTTCGCGATCAAGCAGAGGCCGAGGCCCGCCAGTTTGGGCTCTGGCACCGCGAGGTCGACTTCGAGTGGTACTGGAACGAATACGAAGAGTTCAAGAAAACTCTCGACCTCCCGGTACGGGGCCGCAGCTAACCCGCCGACCGCATCCGGTGCTACACTACGACCCATGGCGGCAGAGTTGCCGCGGTTCGCGCTGTGCGCCGGCTGTGGGCGGCCCGCACAGGCGCAATGTGCCGCCTGCCATTCGCTGGTGTGCGGCGCCTGCGTGATGGCGCAAGGATGTCGCCTGTGTGTGCGCGAGCACGCGGACGCGTTCCGGCCCGCCCGGCGCGCGCACCCCAATGGCTTCGCGCACGGGCTTCTGACCATCCTGTTTGCAGCCGCGACGCTCTCGTTTACGTTTGGCCTCGAGCACGATCCGGCCTGGGCGGCGTACCTGCTCAGCCTGCTCTGCGGCACCCTCGTGGCTGCGCTCGCGAGCGCACGCGACGTGGAGCGGCACGGTGACACCTTCTCGTTTTTGATCTGCCTGACCGCCGGCATTCAGGTCATGCGCGCGACCCAGCGTGGCAGCGACGGCATCCTACTCCTGGCCGCGTTTCTTCCCTTCGCGCTGGCGCTGCAGGTTGCGCAGCGCCGGCACGGCTGGCGCCGCTTCGTGCGCTACCTGGCCCTCCTGGTGGTGCCTGCGCTGGCCTCGCGCATGTTGTTGGCGGGACAGGCGCCGCTGGCCGCGGCCTGGGTTGCGGTCGCGGTCGCGCTGGTGGTCTAGCTTCCTTACGCCCGCCAGGGCGAGCTTGTCCAGCGGGGGCTGGAGTAGAGCGCTACGCCTCGGCCGAGCTGTCCTCGAGCGGAGCCTGCGGCGGCTCGGGCACCGGGCGGCCCTTGTGGATGCGCACCATCGACTTCGCGATCACCTGGGCAACGTCGAGCACCTGCACCCGCTCCTCGGCGTTTCGGTGCTTCAAGCCATCCTCGATCATGATGGTGCAAAATGGGCACGCCACCGCCACCGCGTCCACCGGCTTTTCGAGGATCTCATCGACGCGGTCGACATTGACGCGCGTGCCCACCCGTTCCTCCATCCACATGCGGCCGCCGCCCGCGCCGCAGCAGAACGAGCGCTCGCGGATGCGGTCCAGCTCCAGGAACCCGCCCGGCAGCGGCGCCTGCTCGAGGATTGCGCGCGGCGCCTCGTACTCACCGTTCCAGCGGCCCAGGTAGCATGGCTCGTGATAGGTCATCGTGTGGGCCACGCTCGACTGCATGTGCACGCGCTTCTCGGCGACGAGTCGGCGCAGGATCTGCGTGTGGTGGTAGACCTCGAACGTGCCGCCCAGTTGCGGATACTCGTTCTTGATGGTGTGCAGGCAGTGCGGGCACGCGGTGATGACCTTGCGCACCTTGTGCTGGTTGAGCAGCTCGATATTCGCCTTGGCCTGCTCCTGATACATCATCTCGTTGCCGCTGCGGCGGGCCGGATCGCCCGAGCAGCCCTCCGCCAGCCCCAGCACGGCAAAATCGACGTCGGCCGACACCAGCACCTCGACCAGCGCGCGCGTCGACTTCTTGATGCGATCGTCGAACGCGCCCATGCACCCGATCCAGAGCAGGTACTCGGCGTCCGGATGGTCCTCGATGGTCCGCACCCCCTCGAGCCCCTGCGCCCAGTCCATGCGCTTTGCGTTGTCGATGCCCCACGGATTCTTCTGGCGCTCCAGGTTCTTGTAGGTGCGGACCAGCTCGGTCGGCGCCGCCTCCTGCAGCATGACCAGATTCTGTCGCATCTGGATGATCTTCTCGGGATGATCGATGAAGACCGGGCACACCTCCTGGCAGGCACCGCAGGTGGTGCAGGCCCACAGCGTCTCGGCCTTGATGCGACCGCCCACCAGGGGCGGCATTTCCTCGAGCCGCTTTTTCTTTTCGGCCAAGAGAGCAGCGAGCGGGGAGGGGCCGTGGGCACTTTCGTGGCCCGCGCCGCCATGCCCGTTGCCCGCCCCGCCCAGCTGCTCCTCGAGCGCCGCGATTTCTTCACGTAGCGCGCCCCGCTCGAGCGTCTCCACCTTGAGATCGTGAATGAGATGCATGGGTGAGAGCGGCTTGTCGGTGTTGTAGGCCGGGCAGTGGTTCGAGCAGCGGGCGCACTCGGTGCAGCTGAAGTCGTCGAAGAGCGACTTCCAGGTGAAGTCCTGATAGTTCTCGACGATGCCGATCTGCGAAATGTCCTCGGCCTCCAGGTTGAGCAGCGGCATCACGCCGCGCTGGTCCAGGCGCCGGAAGAAAATGTTGGGACCCGCGGTCAGGATGTGGATGTGCTTGGAGTAGGGGATGTAGTTGAGGAAAAAGAGAACGATACCGACGTGCGTCCACCAGAAGGCCTGGCCTACGATCAGCGCGCGCTCGGGCGCCGTGCCCTGCACCAGCTTGTGGTACACGAAGCCCGATACCGAGCCCGAAGCCGCCCATGCATCGACGTGACCCTGGGCCTGAAAGTGAAAGGGGTGCATGCCGAAGTGCGTGATCATGAGCCCGCCGATCAGGCCCAGGATGATGGCGGCATCGGCCGACAGCGGGATCAGCCGCACGCGGATGAGCGCGCGCCGCGCGAACGCGAACAGCACCATCACGAGCACGACCAGGTTGAACCAATCGATGACAAGCTTGAGGATGCGGTAGGGGGTCTCGCCCAGGAAGCTGAAGTCGAGCGCGCCGCCGGTCAGCCCGGATAGAAGCGTCTCCGTCGTGCCGATCGTGATGATGAGAAAACCCCAGAAGATCCAAAGGTGATGCATGGAAGTGACGCCCGGCCGCTCACCATAGCCGACCGGCTCGGGCACCTTTTTCTGGCCCAGAAAATAGGTCATCACGGACGCCACGCGGTCGCCCAGTCGATCGGTGCGTGGCTCCGGCCTGCCCTCCCGGATGAAGCGCAGCAGGTGGCGAACGGTGCGCGCGAAGAAGGCCCCGGCCGCGAGCACAACCGCTGCGAGAACAAGGCTTTTCATCAGGATCCTCGGCTGGTTCGCCTCTTCCTACCATAGCGCGACCAGCCGCACAAGCCCTGACGCGTCGCGTCGCAACCGGTGCGTAACAAATTTCACAGGTGCGAATCACTTGACGCACCCGCCGAATGCATTCATGGTTGAAGAGGGAAGTTTTTGGCTTTGTCGATGGTCGAGCCGAACATTCTGATCATTTCCGACCTGCATCTGGGTGAAGACGTCAAGCCGTACTCGGTTCGTCACCTGCGCCACCTGGCGCGGCTCGAACGCGAGCTCGAGGATTTTCTCGATCACTACACGCGCGCGCGCGACGACGATCGGCCCTGGCGGCTGATCGTCAACGGCGACATGGTCGATTTCATGAGCGTGTGCCTGCTGCCGTCGGCCGAGGAGGACTCGCGCGCCGAGGAGCGCCGCTTCGGGCTCGGCACCGGGCCGCTCGAAACCAAGCGCAAGCTCGAGATGGTGGTGCAGCGCCATCCCGGTGTGTTTCGCAAGCTGGCGCGGTTCGTGGCCGCGGGCAACCAGCTCGTGATCATTCTCGGCAACCACGACGTCGAGTTCCACTGGGCGGTGGTGCAGGACACGTTCAAGGAGGCGCTGTACCGGTTTGCGTGCGAGGACGGCGAGCTTGCCCGCCCCGAGATCGAAGCGCGCATCAGCTTCCATCCCTGGTTCTACTGCGAGCGCGACCTGCTCTATGTCGAGCACGGCCACCAGTACGACGACTATTGCTCGTTCGACTACATCCTGAATCCGGAGGCGCCCCGGCGCGAGGACGGCATCCTGCTTTCGATCGGCCACGCCGCCATTCGCTACTTCGTCAACCTCATTCCCGACATGGATCCGCATGGGCAGGAGGAGTGGACGCTTCTGGGCTACCTACGCTGGGCGCTCGGGCAGGGCCTGCGGGGCCTGGTGCGCCTGATCTACTACTACTGCCTCATGATCTGGCGGCTGCTCGGCCTGTGGCGCGAGCTGCGCGAGCGCGCGCTCGACCTCAAGCGCCGGCAGGAGCATTTCGCGCGCCTCAAGCAGCTGGCCGAGCGCTATCAGATCGACGAGCAGACCCTTCTGCGCCTGGAGGCGCTCAAGCGGCCCATGGTGCTGCGCGACTTCTTCGCGCTCATCCAGATGCTGTTTCTGGACCGGTTTGCGCTCGGCGTTTTGTGGCTGGGCGCGACGGTGGTGTCGCTGGTCGAGGCGCCCGGCCTGTGGAAGCCTGTGCTCCCTCTGCTCTGGACTGCCGGGGCGCTGATGGGCAATCAGCTTCTGTCGCGGCGGCGCGATCTCGATCCGGCCAAGAAGCTGGCGCGGGTGCCGCAGGCGATTCGCCAGATCGTCAAAACGCCGTACGTCGTGTTTGGGCACTCGCATGACCCGGTCGCGCAGCCGCTCGAGGACGGCGCCTGGTACTTCAACACCGGCACCTGGGTGCCGGCCGAGCGACCGGGCCTTCTGCACGCGTTCACCCATCTTCTGATCCGTCGCACGGGCGAGGGCGCGCGCGCCGAGCTGTGCCAGTGGCGAAACGGCGGCTCGGCCCTCTATCAGATGCCGGCGCCGGCAAGTCCCCGGTAGACAGCCTGCGGCGCCGGTGCTAAAGGAAGAGCCATGGCGCTGAGCCCGGATCTCATCGAGATCGTCGTGTGTCCCAAATGCAAGGGCCCCATCGATCTGCGCAGCGACGGAAGCGCGTTCGTGTGCCGGGCCTGCCGGCTGGTTTACGCGGTGGTCGACGACATCCCGAACTTTCTGATCGAGGAGGCACAGCCGCTGGAGGAGCGAGGTGCCGGAGGCTAGCTCGCCGCGGCGGCAGATCCTGTTGATCGAAGACGACGCCGCGCTGGTCGCCCTGATGGCAAAAACCCTGCTCGCGCACGGATACGGGGTCTCCGTGGCACGGGACGGGCTCGAGGGCCTGAAGGCGCTCGATCAGACTCCGCCCGATCTGATCGTGGTCGATGTGATGATGCCGCGGCTCGACGGAATGACCCTGGTGCGGGCCATCAAGAAGCACAGGACCACGCGTCACATCCCGGTCATATTTCTGACCGCCAAGAGCGACTCGCGCAGCATGGTCGAGGGCATCAATCTGGGCGCGAAGTTCTACATCACCAAGCCGTTTTCGCTGGACGACCTTCTGGCCAAGGTCCAGCGCGCGCTCAAGCCGTCGCCCTAGCTGAACCGGCACAGCGGTTTTTTGCGCAATCGGCGCGGGCGCGCTACGATCGGGCGGCCCATGAGCGCTGCGTCTCCACAGGATCGCAGGCGCGCCAGCCGCGATCGCCGCGATGCGCCGCGGGTGCCGCTGGTGGCGGCAGTGCGTCATGCCGGCGCGCCCCGCTTCTTTCTCAGCCAGGACCTGAGCGCGCGCGGGATGACCATCCTGCGGCCCGATACCGATGCGCTGCAGGTGCGCTCGCCGCTCGAGGTCGAGTTCGAGCTGCCGGGGGGGCGCTTCGTGCGCGCGCTGGCGCGAGTGGCGCACGATTGCGCGGGCGGTCGCTGCCGCCGGACCGGGCTGGAGTTCATGCGCGTCGAGATCGAGTAGCGGCTGGAGCTAGCCCGACAAAAGCACGTCGCGCTTGAGCGGGTCGCGCTTTTTCTCGGCCAGCGAGATCATGCGCGCGACCCCCCACGCGCTCACGAGCTCGCCCTCCAGAGCCAGCCCGGGCAGAGTCTGCCGGCCCACCACGTAAAGGCCCTTGATTCCGGTCACGAGCGGGGTCACGCCGACCCCGAGCGGCCCCGGCTCGGTGCTCTCGTAGACCGGCTCCATGGGCGGTGCCCCCACACCCTCGTGCGGCGAGTCGACGCACACCAGGTGCCGCTCCAGAAACGGCAGCAGAGCGTCGCTCAGGCGCGCCCGCACGCGCGCACCCAAAAGCGCCAGGTACGCTGGATCGGTCGAGCGCGCCAGCGCCACCACCTGCAGGCTCGCGCGGCCGGCCTGAGCGGCCTCGCCGACGTGCAGCGCGAGCGCGTTCTCCTCCTCGGGTGGGCGGGCCAGGTCCGCGGCGATGAATGCATGCTCGGCCAGGCCCTCGGGCACCCCCTCGGCGGCCAGAACCAGGTTGTGCACGAACCGCCACGCCTTGGGCGGCATGGCCTGCGCCGTCGCGCTCAGCCGGCGCGGCGCCTGCTCACCGAGCAGCGCGACCAGCCGCGCGGTCGGCATCGAAGCCACCACGAAGCCGCAGCCCAGCACTTCGCCGCGCGGCTGCGTCACCACGCCGACCACCCGGCCGCGCTTCACCGAAAGCTCGCTGACCACGACCTGCGTCACCTCACCCGAGTGAGTCTGGACGCGCTCGTCGAGCAGCTTGCGCAGAACGTCGCGTCCGCCCGGCAAGCGGAAGGCGCCCCGCCGCCACAGCTCGCACAGGCGCAGCGAGGCCACCGGACCGGGCGGGTAGAGGTCGCTCGACAGCTGTGCCGGCAGCTCGGCCACCGCGCGGCCAGGCGTGGCCGCGCCCAGCCCGGGCAGAAGATCCTCGCTGGGCGCGGGCAGATGGGGCCGGATGCGGCCCAGCTCGCGGCGCTCCCAGAAGCCGTCGGGCGGCAGCGTGACATCCTGCGACAGCAGGGGCTCGAGCACGCGCGCGAGCGCCTCGGCGCGGCCGAAGAAGGCCTCCAGCGGCTCGCGAGCGGCCGGCAGCTCGCGCTCGATCTCGGTCAAGGCCCGATCGGGATCGCCGTCGAGCCGGTGATCGGGCAACAGAACCTGGTAGGCCGGGCGCTGCGCAACCAGCCGCCGCCGCAGCGATTGCGTGAGATTGAGCTCGCCCAGGATGCGGCGCCAGGCCGGCCCGTCCAGGCCCAGGAGCGGCAGCGGGAGGCGGCTGAAGGTGTGCCCGTTGGCCTGGTAGGTGTCGGCGGGATCGCCGGGATCGCGCGCCAGCAGCACGCGGAAACCGCGCCGTGCCAGGAGCCCGCCTGCGAGCAGGCCCGGCAGCTCGGGGCCCAGCACGATGACGTCGTAGTAGTGGCTCACGGCTGGTTCTTCTGCCCTTGTTCGTTTTCAACCACGAGCCCCGCGCGGACGAGCCGAGCGGCAAAGCAGCCCCGCCCCGGCGCAATGCCGCGCGCTGAGTGAATCTGCAGCAGGCCGCACGAGGGACTGCGCTCTTTCAGGATGGCCCGGCGCGCGCCCGCCAGCGCCGCCAGCTCGGCGGCCCACGCCGCGCCGCGCAGAAGCGCCGCCCCGGCGTCGCGGCCCTGCTCGTCGACCGCGAGCGCGGCGCCCTGGCCATCCAGAAGCGCCGCCCCGTCGCCTTTCGCGAAGTGGATGGCCGGCCGCGGGGTGCCCAGGCCGGCCAGCATCTCCGGACACAGGGGCAGGATGGAGCGGCCCTGCGTGCGCGCGACCACGTTTTGATCCAGCTTGTCGCCGCCGTCGTAGCGCACGCGCTCGCCCAGCAGGCACGCCGAGACCACCACCACGTCGGGATGCCGGGCCAGCTCGCGCGCGGCCTGCCGGGCCGCCTCCGGGTCGCCCGCGTGCAGACGGGCAAACAGCGCGTGCAGCTCGAGCGAGTCGCGCGGGTCGGGTGCGTCGGGCCTGCTCATGGGCGCACGCGCACGCGGCGGCCATCGCGACTGACCCGGCCTTCGCACAGAGCGCGCAGAACGCGCGGGTACAAAAGGTGCTCCTGCGCGAGGATGCGCGCGCGCAGGCTTTCGACCGTGTCGTCGTCATGAATCGGCACTGCGACCTGCGCGATGATGGGCCCGCTGTCGGTTCCCTCGTCGACGAAGTGCACGGTCGCACCGGTCATCTTGACCCCATGTTCCCAGGCCTGCCGCTGCGCGTCTACACCCGGAAAGGCCGGCAGCAGCGCCGGGTGGATGTTGACCACGCGATCCGGGTACGCACGCAGAAAATGCGGTGTGAGCACGCGCATGAAGCCCGCCAACACCACCAGCTCGACGCCGTGAGCGGCCAGCGCCGCAATGAGCTGTTCCTCGAATAGAGCGCGGGTCGGGAACGCGCGGTGATCGACCACCGCGGTGGCGACCGCGGCCGCGCCCGCGCGCTCGAGCGCGGTCACGCCGGGTCGGTTGGACACGACCACGACCACCTCACCGCCGCCCAGCTCGCCGCGCGCCTGTGCCTCCAGGATCGCACCCAGGTTCGTGCCCGCGCCGGAGACCAGCACGCCCAGCCGCATCAGGGCACGATCTCGACCGCGTCGCCGCGCTTCTCAATGATTTCACCCGCGTCGATCACGCGCTCGCCCAGCGCCTCCAGCTGCCGGCGCGCGCGGTCGGCAGCCGCGCGCGGAACCGCGACCACCATGCCCAGCCCCAGATTGAACGTGCGCAGCATCTCGCGCTGGTCGACCGGGCCGCCGGCGGCAATCAGGCGGAACACGGCCGGCACCTCCCAGGTGCGAAGGTCCAGGCGGATGGCCAGGCCCGGCGGCAGCATGCGTGGCGGGTTGTCGATGAGGCCTCCGCCCGTGATGTGGGCCGCGCCGCGCAGAAGATCCGCCCGCGCGAGCGCGACCAGCGAGCGCGCGTAAATGCGCGTCGGCCGCAGAAGCTCCTCGGCCAGCGTGCAGCCCAGCTCGGGCACGTCTTTTTCCAGCGCCAGCCCCATCCGCTCGAGCAGCACCTTGCGCGCCAGCGCGTAGCCGTTCGAATGCAGCCCCGACGAGGCCAGCCCCAGCACCCGATCGCCGGCCTCGATCGCGCGCCCGTCCACGAAGCGCGCCTTGTCCGCGACCCCCACGCAGAAGCCGGCCAGGTCGTACTCGCCGTCCGCGTACATCCCCGGCAGCTCCGCAGTCTCGCCGCCCACGAGCGCGCAGCCGGCCAGGCGGCAGCCGTCCGCGATGCCGCGGATGACCTGCTCGGCCACGCCCACCTCGAGCCGTCCGCACGCAAAGTAGTCGAGAAAGAAAAGCGGCTCCGCGCCCGTTACCGCCACGTCGTCGGCGTTCATGGCCACCAGGTCGATACCGATGGTGTCGTGCCGCCCGGTCGCAAATGCGATCTTGAGCTTGGTGCCGACCCCGTCGGTCGACGAGACCAGAATCGGCTCCCTCAAGCCGGGTGGAATCGCGACCGCACCGGCGAACCCGCCCAGCGCAGTCAGGACCTCGGGCCGCGCGGTCGCGCCCGCAAGCTTCTTGATGCGCTCGACCAGCGCTGCGCCCGCATCGATGTCGACCCCGGCGTCGCGGTACTGCATGGCCCGCAGAAGTATACTGCCAGCGGGAGGTCCCATGCAGCTCTACAACTTCCACGCCAGCTCGGCCTCGTTCCGCGTGCGCATCGCGCTGGCCTGGAAAGGCATCTCGTATGAGTACGTGCCGGTGACGCTGCGCTTCCGGGACGGCGATCAGCTGGCCGAGCCCTACCGATCCCAGAACCCGCAGCAGCTGGTGCCGCTGCTGCGCGACGGCGCGGTCGCGGTGGCGCAATCGCTCGCCATCCTCGAGTATCTGGAAGAGGTGCGGCCCCAGCCGCCGCTTCTGCCGCGCGCGCCGGCCGAGCGCGCGCGCGTGCGCAGCCTGGCCTGCTTCATCGCCTGCGAGATCCAGCCGCTTGGAAACCTGCGCGTGGAGCGGTACCTGCACGATCAGCTGGGTGCCGATCGCGACACCACGCGCAGCTGGCGGCGGCACTGGATCGGGGTCGGGTTTACCGCTCTCGAGACCCTGCTGCGCGGCGCCGACTCCGGGTACTGCCATGGCAGCCACCTCACCATCGCTGATTGTTGTTTGGTTCCACAGGTTTATAACGCGCTGCGGCCGCAGACCGCGCTCGACCTGGCGCCTTTTCCCACGATCTTGCGCATCTATGAGAGCTTGCTGGCTCTGCCGGCCGTGCAGGCCGCCCTGCCCGCCCACCAGCCCGACGCTGCCGATCTGAAAGAGCATTGAGCTTGCCGCATCTTGCGCCGCCGGACCAGCCAGCCCGGGCGCGGCCTGCTATGATGCCTCTTCCGATGGAGGGCGCAGTCCTATATCCGGTGCAAGCCTACAGCATCGCGGCCACCATCCGGCCGCGCGACGCCGCCGCCTGCTTCGACACCACCGCCATCCAGGTCAAGATGACCAAGACCCAGCTCATCGTGCAGTATGCCGATCAGGGGTGGGCGGTTGCCTACGACTTCGGCGCGCTGGTCTTCGTCAACATCACCGCCGACGAGCGCGAGCGGGTGCTCAAGCAGCTGCTCGAGCGGGTGGGCCCGGAGCCGCACCCACCGCTGGTCGACGACTTCGTGATCGAGGTGCGGCCGGGCACGCAGACGCCCGAGGTCAGCTTCGATCGGGTTATGGTGGGCGAGCTGCGCCAGCCCACCATCGAGCTGATCGCGCTCATCGTCGCGCAGTCGGTGGCCATGGAGTACTACGAGGAGGACGTCGATCAGCTGCTGGCCCGGCTCGACAAGGTGTCGTCCCGGCTGGCCGAGGTGGGCGGCTTCCACGGCTCCTCGCGCGAGCTGATTCGATTCATCGGCCAGGGCATGTCGACGCGCAACCAGGTACTCTACACGCTCTCGCTGCTCGACGAGCCTCCCATTACGTGGGAGAGCGAGGCCTACGATCGCCTCTACCGTGCGTTGCGCGCGGCCTTCGAGATCGAGGAGCGCTACCGCGCGCTCGATCATAAGCTTCGTATGATCCAGGAGAACCTGGAGCTTCTGGTCGACCTCACGCGCCACCGCCGCACCATGCTGCTCGAAGGCACCGTGATCGCGCTGATCGCGATCGAGGTGGTGCTGTTCGTGCTGCAGATGACGCACCACGGGTTCGGGGGCTGATGATCGTCGACGTCGTGATCCCGGCGCTCGACGAGGAACGTGCGCTGCCGGGGGTGCTGGCCGACCTCGCGCAAAGCGGCACGGTGCGCGAGCTTCTGGTGGTCGACAACGGCTCGCGCGATCGGACGGCGCAGGTGGCGGCGGCGGCCGGAGCCACCGTTCTCAGCGAGCCGCGGCGCGGCTACGGCGCCGCCTGCCTGCGCGCTCTGGCCTACCTGCGCGCGCGGGCGCAGCCGCCCGACGTGGTCGTGTTCTCGGACGGCGATGGCAGCGACGATGCGGGCGCCCTGCCCGAGCTGCTGCAGGCGATTGCGCGCGGGGCCGATCTGGTCATCGGGGCGCGCACGGGCGCGCTTTTGCCCCACCAGAAGGCCGGCAACCGGGTCGCGACCGCGCTCATCCGGCTGCTCTACGGCCATCAGTACGCCGATCTGGGACCGTTCCGCGCCATTCGCTGGCCCGCGCTGTGTGCGCTCGGGATGCGCGATCAGGGCTACGGCTGGACGGTCGAGATGCAGCTGCGAGCGCTGCGCATGGGCCTCAAGGTCTGCGAGGTGCCGGTGCGCGCGCGCCCCCGCGTGGCCGGACGGTCCAAGGTGTCGGGCACTCTGCGCGGCACCGCCTTTGCCTCGGGCCGGATCCTCTACACGATCCTGCGCTACGCAACCGCGCGCTGATGCGATGATCTGCATCTTTGCCAAGGATCCGGAGCGCGCAAAGCGACGCCTGGCCCCGCTCCTGGCCGAAGAAGGAGCAGCCGCGCTGGCCGCCGCCTTTCTCGACGACGTGCGCGCGCTGGTCGGCGCGCCGCATCACCTGTGGGCCGACGGCGCGGTGCCGCCGCCCGTGTACGCCCAGCAGGTGGGCGCCGATCTGGGTGCGCGCATGCTGCACACGCTCGAAAGCGAGCTGGGCGCGGGCGCGCGCGCGGTCGTGATCGTGGGCACCGATGCGCCCACGCTGCCGCGGGCGATGATTTCCGAGGCCCTCGCGCAGCTCGAGGCCGGCGGCTGCGATCTGGCGCTGGGCCCGGCCGCCGACGGCGGCTACTACCTCATCGGTGCCACCGCCGCGGGCGTGCGCGCCGACCTGTTCACGGACATTCCTTGGTCGACCGAGCGTGTGTGCCGGGTCACGCTGGCGCGAGCGTTGGCGGCTCGCCTGCGCGTGCACCTTCTGCCCTGGTGGTACGACGTGGATACGCCCTCCGACCTCGCGCTCCTCGAGGCGCACCTTCCGCTTCTGCCCCAAGCGGTCGCGCCGGCCACCCGCAGCTTCCTTGCGCGCTGGCCCGGGTCCCGGCTAAAATAGCGTCGGTGACAGCGGAGTCTCAGCTCTACGAGCGATTCGGGCGCAGCTATCCCACCGGCACCGTTCTGTTCCGCGAGGGCGACGTCGGGCGCGAGATGTTCGTCTTGCAGGCCGGTCGCGTGCAGCTGACCCGCCGCATTCGCAACGATGAGAAGATCATCGCGGTCCTGCCACCGGGCGAGTTTTTTGGCGAGATGGCGATCGTCAACAACCGCCCGCGCTCGGCCACCGCCACCGTCATCGAGGACGCGCGCGCGCTGGTCATCGACTCGCGCACGTTCGAGGCCATGATCCGGGGCAATACCGAGATTGCAGTGCGCCTGATCAAGAAGCTGGCGGGCCGGCTCGAGCAGGCCAATCAGCAGATCGAGATCCTGCTCCTGCGTGACACCAATCATCGGGTGGTGCAGCTCTTGCGCCGGCTGGCCGAGAGCATCGGGCAGCCCGACGCCCCTGGCGTGCACATCGACGTCTCGGCGGCCGAGATCGCCGACCGCGCCGGCATGACCGACTTCGAGGTGTCCGAGGTGATCGGGCGGCTGGCGCAGGCGCGCCTGGTCACTCCCGACCCGAGCGGACGCGGCTATGTGGTGGCGGAGGTGGGCCGGCTCCAGGATTTCTTGGAATTCCTGGAGATGAAAGAGCGCTTCGGGGCCGGCGCCTGACCGGCCCGCCTGCCCGGCCCGCCTGACCGGCCCGCCTGCCGACGCTAGGCTGCCTGCCGGACCACCAGCGTGACCTCGGTCTGCGGCGCCAGATCACCGATGTGACGCATCAGCTCGAACGCACGCATGCCGCGCAGCCGGGGATCGACCAGCACGCGGTCGTAACGCTCCTCCCACACCTGCCGGATCGCCGCCAGTCCGCTGTCCACGATATCCACGCGATACCCTTGGCCGGAAAGCTCGTTGGCCAGCTCGCCGGCCAGCGTGGGATCGTCATACACGATGAGTGCTCGGGGAGGGGTCATGGGGAGTCTCCTTGCGGCCGCCCGATACAAGAACCTACGCCCAGGCAAAAGCATTCCTTTCCTGATTGGATGCGCTCGCCCGGGCCCGCGTTGCCTTGACTTTCCGTAAGCGGGGAGGATACTTGCGCAACCGTGGCGTGGTGGCGCAAGAACAAGGCGGAAGATCGCGAGCCCGCGCTGCCGGTCGAAAAGAAAGCCGACGCGCGCGGCGTGTTCGCCAAGTGCGAAGGCTGCTCGGAAATCATCCTGGCCGACGACCTGGCTGAAAACCTGCGGGTCTGTCCCAAGTGTGACTTCCATTTCAGCGTGCCCACGGCCGAGCGCATCGCAATGGTGGTCGATGCCGGCACCTTCAAGGAACGGGACGACGACCTCGAGCCCGGCGATCCGCTCGCCTTCCGCGACTCCAAGAAATATCGCGACCGCGCACGCGCGGCCCTGCGCTCGGCGGGTGCCCGCGAGGCCTATCGTTGGGGTCTGGGCAGCGTGGGTGGACGCGAGGTTGCACTTGGATTTTTCGTGTTCGAGTACATGGGGGGCTCGATGGGCAGCGTGGTCGGTGAGAAGATCACGCGCCAGATCGAAGCCGCCGAGGAGCGCCGGCTGCCTGCGGTCATCTTTTCGGCCTCGGGCGGTGCGCGCATGCAGGAAGGCATCCTCTCGCTGATGCAGATGGCCAAGACCACGGCCGCGCTGGCGCGCCTGCGGGCCGCGCACCTGCCCTACCTGTCGGTGTTGCTGCACCCGACGACGGGCGGGGTGGCGGCCAGCTTCGCCATGCTGGGCGACGTGATCATGGCCGAGCCGGGCGCGCTGATCGGTTTCGCGGGCCCGCGCGTGATCGAGCAGACCATCCGGCAAAAGCTGCCCGAGGGCTTTCAGCGGGCCGAGTTTCTGCTCGAGCATGGAATGCTCGACCTGATCGTGCACCGGCGCGACCTGAAGACGCAGCTAGGGCGCCTGCTGCGACATCTCGCGCCCTAGTCGGAGGCGGAGCGGCGTGGATTCCGCCTACCGCCATCTGCTCGAGCGGCTGTTTGCGCTGCGCGGGCGGGGGGTCGACTTCGACCTGGCGCGGCCGCGGCGGGTGGCGCGTGCGCTGGGCCATCCGCAGGACGCCTTCCGCGCGATCCATGTGGCCGGGACCAACGGCAAGGGCTCGACCGCGGCCTTGATTGAATCGGCGCTGCGTGCGGCCGGCGTGCGCACCGGCCTCTACACCTCGCCGCACCTCGTGCGCTTCACCGAGCGTATCGCTGTGGCGGGGCGAGAGATCGCGCGCGCCGATATCGTGCGCGCGGTCGACGAGGTCGAGCGCGCGGCGGCGGGCGAGCCGCTGACTTTTTTCGAGATCGCCACCCTGGCCGCGTTCCAGCACTTTCGCGAGCAGTCGGTGGAGGTGGCCGTGGTGGAGGTGGGCCTGGGCGGCCGGCTCGACGCCACCAACCTCCTGCCGGCACCGCTCGCGTGCGTCCTGTGCAGCCTCGCGCTCGATCATCAGAGCTACCTGGGTGGGGATCTGAAAAGCATCGCGGCCGAGAAGGCCGGCATCATCAAGCCGGGCTGTCCGGTTGTGGCTGCGCTGCCCGAGGATCCCGCCGCCGCGCAGGTGATTACGGAGCGGGCGGCCGCGGTGGGCGCCCCCCTGCGCTTTCTGGGCCGCGATTTCGACGCGCGCGATGTGCCGCCGCTTGCGCTCGCGGGGGCCCACCAGCGGCACAACGGTGCGCTGGCCAAAGCCGCCCTCGAGGCGGCCGGCCTGGGCGTCAGTCCGGACGCGCTCGCACGCGGGTTTCGCGAGGTGCGCTGGCCGGGCCGGCTGGAGCGCCTGGGCGACGTGCTGCTCGATTGCGCCCACAACCCCGACGCCGCGGCGGCGCTCGCCTTGACGCTGGCCGAGCCGCCGAGCCTCGTGTTCGGCGCGCTGGCCGACAAGGACGCGGCCGGCATGCTGGCCGCGCTGGCGCCCAAGGCGGCGCGGATCTGGCTCACCGCGCCGCCGAGCCCGCGGGCCGCCGACCCGGCCGCGCTGGCCGCGCTGTGGCCAGGTGCCCGGGTCGAGCCCGATCCGGCGGCGGCGCTCGCGGCCGCCCGCGCCCGCGGCGGCACCGTGCTCGTGACCGGATCGACCTATCTGGTGGGGGCCGTGCGCGCGCTCCTGACCGACGAGCCGGCCGATCCAATCATGGTAGCGGATCCGCTGCGTCCCGTGATACGATGACAGAATGAAGTGCAGTCTGCTCCCTGGGGGGGGCCTGGCGGTGGCGCTGCTGCTATGGGGACCGGCGGCGTTGGCGCAGACCCGAACACGATCGCTCAGAGAGGGTGCGGGGGCGCATCCCGGACCGTCCGTGGAGGGCCGTAAAGAAGCGACTCCATACGAGAATGCGCCGCGTGGAAAAACCGGCGAGGGACCGGCACAGCCAGCCCCGGGCGATGAGGGCACGATCGGCCTCGAGCCCGAAGGCGTGGGCCCGATCGGCCACGAAGGCTACCGGGGGGTT
>DATFWX010000181.1:0-19053 GCA_035258845.1 Polyangia bacterium
CGAATGATGGCGTCCCAATCCTCGCCCGGCGCGGGGGCCGGAGGAGCAATGGGCTCCAGCGCAGGCAGGGGCGGCGTCAGGATGCGCGATCGCACCTCGACGCCCGCCATGTCGACGTGCACACCATTGATATGGGTGTGCGGGTCGGCGGGCGGGATGTCGCCCCAGAACTCGTCCGTGTAGTCTGCGCCCGGGATCCGGCTCGGCAGCCTGAATGCTCGGCGGATCCGATCGCCCATCCTGGACATTCGAACGACCCTCCTCGTGGACCTGGGACCGGATCCCCCAGCCTGCGCCGGATCCAGCCTTGCCATCTCCGCGGAAACCTGGTCCGCTGTCGCCCGCGGAGAGCGCCCGCGACAGGTAATGCGAACGGCGTGCCGGTGCGATACGAGCTACTTGATGTGGGGGAGAACCTCGAAGGGCTCGGGAAAGCGGCCTTCCTTGAGCTTGGAATAAATCAACTTCCCGTCCACCAGCACCTCGAAGGCGCCTTTGGCCCCCACGTGCAGCATCGACTCCACACCCGTTTCTTTCTTGATCGTCTCCGCCAGACTGGCGGCGCGCGGGTAATAGTTTCAAACCTTACAATATTGAATCTCGACTCTGGCCATGTTCTTGAGATGCGTAGCATAGGCACAAAGCGACAGCGCCGCAATGCCGTGAGATAATATAGAAAGTGGCCGATCCAGCCGACGATGAGCGCGTCGATCAGCTCCAGGATGCGCTGCGCAAGGAGGCGCGCGCCAATGCCCGCATCCTGGATGTGTTCCGCGCCAGCGCCACCGCGGTCTTCCTGGTCTTCCAGGGCTGGGTCACCCACGGCGGCACCAACGACCTCGATCGGACGCTGGGCAACACGTCGATCCTGCTTCTGGGCGGCTACTTCGTGGTTGCCTTTGGGTGGCTCGTCTTCGCCCCCCTCGGCCGCTGGGTCAAATATGCGACCGTGACGGTCGACATTCTGTTCATCACGCTGCTCTACGAGATCCTGTACCGACAGCAGTTTCCCGAGCCGGTGCATTACCCGTTCGCGCCGGCGGCCATCCTGTCTTTGGCAGTCGCGACCGCGATTCTGCGCTACTCGCTCTGGTGCACCCTCTACGCGGGCCTGGTGTCAGTGCTCGCGTTCGGGCAGCTGGCCGCGCGCTGGAACTTCGAGACCACACCGACCGGCCAGGCCATCATCGTGCTCATCCTGATGACCGCGATCGCGGCGCTGACGGTCGAGCGCACACGTCGGCTGACCCAGCACGCCTCCGAGCGCGAGGTGGCGCGGGCGCGCCTTCTGCGTCACGTGCCGCGCGCGGTGGCGGCGACGCTGCTCGACCAGACCGAACGCGACCCGATGGCGGTGGGCGTGGTCGATCTGTCGGTGCTGGCGGTGGGGCTGCACGAGTTGGGCGCGCTGGCCGAGGTGCGCACGCCCAGCGAGGTGGCACGAGTGCTCGAGGGCTTCTACATCACCGTGACCGACGTCGTGTTTGCACACGGCGGCAGCCTGGAGAAGCCGACCGGCGATGGTGTGATCGCGCTGTTTGGGGCGCCGGTGCCGCAAAAGGACCACGCGGCGCGAGCGGTGGCGGCGGCGATGGCGCTGCGGGGCGCGCTCAAGGCGCTGGCGGCAGCCAGCGGGGCCGGGGAAGCCGACTTCAAAGCCGGCGTCGGGGTGGCCAGCGGCGAGGTGGTGGTCGGCGCGATGGGCCCGCGCGAGCGCAACGAGTACACTGCGGTCGGCGCGACCGTCGACACCGCTCTGGCGCTGGAACGGCTGGACGCGGGCGGTGTCGACGTGCTGCTGGCGGAGCGCACCTACCGGCTGCTCGACGGACGCATCGAGTGCGAGCTCTTGTCCGACGCCCGCCTGGTGGGCCCGCACAAGCTGCAGCGCGTGTATCGGGTGCGGGGTGGCGCCGCGACGGGAGCGCGGGTCGGCGCCACTCAGAAGAGCGTGTAGATGAACGGCGCCAGCGCCGAGGCCTCCGTGAACACGAGCAGCGCCCCCACCAGCACCAGAACCGTGACCAGCGGCACCAGCCACAGACGCTTGCGCGTCCAGAAGTAGCCGCCGAGCTGGCGCACGACCTCGAGCTTGGACATTGCGCTCGCTATCCTGCCATGCCTGCGTCCGTGGTCAAGCTTGCCTGGAGCGGACGGCCCATGATACGAGACGTATCGTGCGTTGGCTCACCTTCGGCGCATGGGTCGCGCTGACTGCTTGCGCCAGCGGCGCAGCAAACAACCCGGCCGACGGCCCGCCGCTGCCCGACGGACGCGGGCCCGCGGACAGCATGGTCGGTGGCGACACCTTGCCGCCCGATGGGGGCCCGGACGCGAGCTCGGACGCGCCCACGCACGACGCCTCGGTCGACGCCATGACGCCGCCCGCGCGCCACCTCATGCTGAGCGAGATCGTGGTGACGCCGACCAGCGCGGAGTACGTCGAGATCTTCAACCCGAACCCAACCGCGGTCGATCTGACCAACTACTACGTGTCCGATCGAACCGACTATTACTTGATCGTGACCGGGTCGATCGATGTAAGCCTCGCGCGCGCGTCCGATTTCGTGGCGCGCTTTCCTGCCGGCGCCGTCATCGGGCCCGGCCAGTACCAGACCATCTCGCTCCACATGGCCAGCGACTTCAACACGGTGTACGCCCTCAACCCGACCTACGAGATGGTGCCGAGCTCGCCGGCGGTCCCCGACATGGTGGCAGCCCTGCCCAACTCGATTGGCGGCAGCGCGAGCTTCACCGACAACGGAGAGCCCGTGATCCTCTTCTATTGGGACCAGAGCAGCGACCTGGTGCGCGACGTCGATTACCTGCTCTACGGCGTGAACACGGGAGCCGACGGCGCCATCGACAAGACGGGGGTCTCGGTCGACGGGCCCGATCCCGGCACCACCGGTACGCTGTTCGCGGCAGACACTCCGGCCGCAATGCAGGTCCAGCTCCCAAAGCACAACCTGAATGGCTCGCTGGTGCGCTGCGACTTCGCCGAAACTGGCGAGCGCATGACCGGCGGCAACGGCATTGGCGGCCACGACGAGACCAGCGAGCCCTTTCCGACCACCTGGCGGATCAATCTGGCCACGGCGACTCTGCGTACCCCGGGCGCCGGCCCGGCAGCTGGCTTCTGCCCTTGAGAGCGCTCGCACTCGCCCTGCTCGCCGTCGGCTGCGCGGGCTACCAGTATCTGTTGCCGCGCAACCAGGGCGGTGCCGGAAGCGCGACCGGCCTCGAATACCGGCAGGGCGTGTTCGAGACCGCCGACGGACTGCACCTGTTCGAGCAGTCGTGGCGCCCGACCGAGCACCCGGTGCGCGCGGTGCTCATCATCACGCATGGGCTCAAGGATCACTCGAGCCGCTATGCGCAGGTGGCGGCCCAGCTCACGCGCCAGGGGTTTGCCGTCTACGGGTTCGATCTGCGCGGGCACGGCAACTCGGAAGGCTACCGGGTGTGGGTCGACTCGTTTGACCAGTACGTCGACGATCTCGATCGCTTCGTGGGGCTGGTCAAGGCGCGCGAGCCGGGCCGGCCGCTGTTCCTGTTCGGCCACAGCATGGGCGGTGCCATCGTGACCGAGCTCGCGCTCACGCGGCGGCCCGCCGTGCGCGGCCTGGTGCTGAGCGGCCCCGCGCTCAAGGTGACCAGCGACGTGGGCTCGTTCCTGGTGGCGATCACGCGTTTTCTGGGAGTGGTGGCACCGCATCTGGCCGTGCTCGATCTGCCCAACTCGTCATTCTCGCGCGACCCGCAGGTGGTGGCCGACATGACGCACGATCCGCTGGTGTTCCAGGGCTCAGGCCCCGCGCGCACGGCGGCCCAGCTTCTCTCCGCCATTCGCCACATCCAGCACAGCATGGAGGAGCTCACGCTGCCCGTGCTGCTCCTGCACGGGCGCGCGGACAAGCTGACCAATCCCGAGGGCAGCCAGGAGATGTACCGGCGTGCGGGCTCGACCGACAAGACCTTGAAGCTGTACGAGGGCTACTACCACGACCTCTTGCACGAGCCCGAGCGGGCGCGCGTCGAGGGCGATCTGGTGCAGTGGCTGACTGCGCGCGCTCAATAAAGGGCGTAGCGCAGCAGGCGGCACTCGATGGGCCCATTCCACAGCGCAATCCGGCGCGAGGTGCGCAGGCCGATCGACTTGGCGAGCGTGGGCGCGCCGCTCAGCACATAGGCCGTCCAGCCCGCAAAGTGATGCTTGAGCAGATCGCCCAGCGCCGTGTAAAGCGGCGCCAGCTGGGCGCGCTCGCCCAGCCGCTCCCCGTAGGGCGGGTTCATGATGAGCACGCCGGCCGGTTGACCCGTCGGCGGGCGCAGGTCGTCAAGCGCGCACCTCGCGATGTGCAGCCGGTCCGCGACGCCAGCCGCGCGCGCATTTTTGCGCGTGGCCGCAAGCGCGCGCACATCGCGGTCCGACGCCCATACGGACGCGCGGGGCCGCCTGGCTGCGGCCGCGGCCCGCCGCGCCTCGGCCTCGCGGCGCACGCTCCGCCATAGATCGGGCCGGAAGTCGCGCCAGCTCTCGCAGCCGAATCGGCGCTGCCCGCCACCCAGCAGCCCGGGCGCCACCTCAGCCGCCCCCAGCGCGGCCTCGATCGCGATGGTCCCGCTGCCGCACATCGGGTTCAGGAGCGGCTGTGTGGGCTGCCATCCCGACAGCAGCACGAGCGCCGCCGCCAGGGTCTCCTTGAGCGGGGCCGGGCCGCCCGCCATCCGGTAGCCCCGCTCGTGCAGGCTCGTCCCGGCGGCGTCGACCGACACGGTGCAGCGGTTTCGGAACAGGCGCACGTGCACCCGCACCGACGGCCGGGCCGCATCGACGCTGGGCCGGGCCCCGCGCGCGTCCCGGATCCGATCCACGATCGCGTCCTTGGTCTTGAGCGCCACGTAGCGCGAGTGTGTCAGCACCGAGTCGCGCACGCTCGCGTCCACGGCCAGCGTCATCTCGGGCGTGAGCCAGTCGGTCCAGGCCAACGCATGAACGCCCTCGTACAGGTCGGCCTCGGACGCGCACGCAAACTCGCCGAGCGGCAACAGCACGCGGTTGGCCGTGCGCAACCACAGGAGGGCCCGGTATAGTAGCTCGGTCGCGCCCGCGAACGCGACGCCGCCGGTCGCGGCCGCAATCCGCTCGGCGCCCAGCGCGCGCAGCTCGGCCGCGAGCGTCTCCTCGAGGCCCTTGGCGCAGGTGGCGAAGAAGGGGGTCAGCGCGAAGGAGCTAGAAGTGGCCCCACGCGCCGGCGTCGCAGGCCAGGTTGCCGATACCTTGCGAGTCGATGGTGGCGCCGAAGGCGACGCACATCTCCATGCCAAAGGTCAGCGTGTCGGTGCCCGTGTTGTTCCAGTCGCAGTGCACGTGGATCTCGTCGCCCGTGCGAAGCGCGAACGGGTCCGTCACCTCGCGCCGGATCTCGGGCGGGTGGAACGTGTACTCGGGCTGCCACTGCACGTCGAACACGCGATCGGTCGCGCCGGCATGCGTCCTATCGATCGCGATGTGGCTGCCCCACCTATGCATGTGCGGGATGAAGTACCAGGCATCGATGTCGCCCTGCATGATGCAGCGAATGTCCTTGGAGCTGGCGCCGGGCGGAATGTTGAGGTTGGTGTCCACGAAGGCCAGCGAGTCCGACGGGATGTTCTGCGCATTTGGATCGGCCAGCGTCACGTTGACCGCGGTCTGGCCGTCCTGCACCGAGCTGGTGGCGTTGAGGTAGTGGTGGTTGATGACGATCTGCATGTTGGGCGGCACCCGGTAGACCAGGTTGCCGGGCGCCGTGTTCTTGATGCCCTGGCCTTCGCCGCCCGAGCCGGCCACGAAGCGCAGGAAGACCGTGTCGGCGCCGCTGCACTCGCGGGTCGTGCCGGGCGTGCGCGCGAACGAGGTCATGTACACCACTGCGTGGTGGCCGATGCCCGACTGATAGGCCTCGAGGGTTTTGATATCGAGGTTCTTGTCGCTCGTCGTTTTGTCGGTCCAGGTGCACATCTCGATGTCTGTGCTCGGCTGCAGACCCCGATAGGGCGGCAGGAGGATCTGAAAGCCGTTCACTGGAGGTGGGGGTGGTGTAAAACCAGGTAAGAGATCAGGCCCCGGATTCCCGCCACCGCCTCCGCTGTCACACCCGAACGCGATCAGGGTCAGGACGATCAGCTTGTTCATTGGGGGATCCTCCTCTCTCTAAGCGCTAACGGACTAATTCAGTGCGTATTACTCCGCGGATACGCACAGTTGTCAAGCCGCGTTGGAGACTTCGCAGGTGAGACCTCGGGTACGCAGGGTTCAACCATCTAAGTTATCGAAATCGCTCGAGTTGCACCTGGCACCAGACGTGCTTTACTGGGCCCCGATGGTGGCTCACCCAGCTTCTTTGCGCCTGCACGCGGTGACGGCGGCACGCCGCATCCGAGCCGGGCGGGGCCTCCGGCTGCGCCGCTACGAGGTGCGCGTGCCCGGGCTCGACCCCGCGCATGACGGTGTGCGGATCGCACACCTGACTGACATTCATGTAGGCGTGCTCACGCCGCGCGCCCGTGTTGAGCGCGCGGTCGAGCTGGTGCGCGAGGCGCAGCCGCACCTGGTCGCCATGACCGGCGACTTCGTGTGCTACGCGCCCCGCTTCGTGGAGCCGATGGGCCAGCTCCTGGGCGGGCTGGGCGGAGAGGTCCTGTGCGTGCTGGGCAACCACGACTACTGGGTCTCCCCGGGCGGCGTGACGCGAGCGCTCGAGCGGCAGGGCTACTCGGTGCTGCGCAATCAGCATCGCGAGCTGCGCATTGCCGGGGCCGCGCTGCGGGTGGTTGGCATCGACGACGCCATCACGGGCCATCACGATGTCGCGCGCTCGTTTGCAGGCCTGCCGCCGACGAGCGGGGTCACCACCCTTGCCCTCACGCACGCGCCCAACCTGGCCGACGCCGCGGTCGCACGGGGCGCGCAGTTGGTGCTGGCCGGCCACACGCACGGCGGGCAGGTGATGATCCCGCGCGTGACCGAGCGCATCATCCGGCGCATGGGCAACCGCTACCTGGCCGGATTTTATCGAGTGGGCCCGGGGCTCCTGTACGTCAATTGCGGGATCGGCTCGTCCGCACTGCCACTTCGTGCGGGCGCGCCCGCCGAGGTCGCCATCCTCACGCTGCGTCGGGGTTAGGCGTCCGACTGGCCGCGGGTGGCCGTGCGCCGTATACTGCGCCGCATGCGCGGGGCCATCGTGCTGGCCGGGCTGGCTGCGTGCGGTTGCAGCAACCCCAAGGGCGTCGGCCCCGTGCTCCGCCCCGGACCCTGGCACGCCCTCATCAGGGACGATTCGAGCCACTCTATCGGATCGGCTCTCTTTTTGGCCGATTCCGCGGGCAAGCTCGACCTCACGATCCAGGGCCAGCTTCCCGACGGGACGGGCTTCCAGATCAGCGGCCAGCCCTCGATGCTCTACGAGGGCTCCAACTTCACCATCCTGGGCACGGTGTCGGGTCGGGCTCTCAGCGGCTACGGCCGCGCACGCGTGTTCGACACCCTGCTGACTGTCCTCATCCCCTTCGACAACCTGCCCGATCACGCACTCTTGGTCGGCGCCATCGCCTGGCAGTTCAACATCAACGCGGGCACCAACGACAGTCACGTCGAAGGGACCTGGGGTGCAGCCTCGATGGGCGCCGGAGCGCTGGGCGGCTCTTTCGTGGCCGATCCGGGCCCGCTGCCCGCGGACGCCCTCATCGATGCCGCCACCGACTCAGCCACCGACGCCCCCATCGACGCGACCACCGACTAGCGTGAATGGCGCCGGCCGCGCAACGTCCAACGAAGCAGTTCGTCGAGCCGAGGGGCCCCGCGAGCGAAGCGAGTCGGGGCGAGGCGAGACTCACCCACGAGGCCTGCCGGGAGGGCTTGAGGGCCGAAGAAGAAAGTTTCAGCATCTAACAGCGAGAGGAGGACCGAAGATGAGAGCGCTCACCGCAACCCTGCTTGTACTGTTGGCCGCGCCACCGGCCGCGCTGGCGCAGGCACCGGCCATGAAGAAAGGTGCCTCGGCCGCGGCGCCTCAGGCGGCGCCACCGGCCGCCACGACCAAACCAGCCGCAGCCCCAGCCGGTGACAAAGCGGGCGCGCCGGCGGCCAAGAAAGAGCCGCTCGACCTCAATACGGCCAGCGAGGCCGAGCTCAAGGAGCTGACCGGCATCGGCGACGCCTACGCCAAGAAGATCATCGAGGGCCGGCCGTACGCGAAGAAGGACCAGCTGGTTTCCAAAAAGATCATCCCGAAGGCGACCTACGACAAGATCAAGGACCAGATCATCGCCAAGCAGCCTCCCAAGAAGAAGTAACCGGCCTGGCCAATCCGACGCCCCTGCCGTACATTTTGGGCATGGCAACGCGACTGCTCCTGTCCGACGACCTGCATTGGACCAGCAAGATCGTCGAGACCGCGCGCGTGCTCGGTCGCCCGGTCGAGGCCGTGCGCACGCTCGAACGGCTCGAGCAGCTGGCGCGAGGGGACGCTCCGGTCTGCGTGATCCTGGACTTGTGCATGCAGGAGATTGATCCCGAGCAGGTGGTCGCACGCGTGCGCGCAGCCGCCACCCGGGCGCCGCGGTTCGCCGCGTTCGGGCGCCACACCGATCTCGAGGGCCTGGCCCGGGCCCGCGCGGCCGGCTGCGATCCGGTGCTGGCGCGCAGCGCGCTACAGGCGCGCCTGCCCGAGACGCTGGCCGAGTGGCTCGCGTAAACGGCCCCCCTCAATCCTGAAACAGCAGGACTCGAGCGTCCACGCAGAACGCGGCGTGGAGCGCGCGCAGATAGCGCTTGAGCTCGAGCAGCGCGGGCTGGTCCGAGGAGGTCGGCGTCACCATGCACTGCGTGCGCGCGCGCCGGGCGGCCGCGTCGGCGGTCGCCACCTCGGCCAGGCCCGCTCCTTCATCGAGCTCCCTGGGCACGCGGCCGTCGACCGCCAGCGCACCCAGCTCGACCAGGACGGCCAGCGCCTGCGGCGGCTCGACCTCGCCCACACAGAACATCTGCTCGAGGATCTGGTCGCTCGACACCGTGAAGCGGCGAAAAAAGCTGCCCCAACTGCGCTCGAACGCGCTGCGCGCCTCGAGCTTGCCGGCCGCGCGCAGCGGCCGCGCGCGCTGCCCCGAGAAGCCCGAGCTCAGCGCCTGCTTGATGACCTCACCCGAGATGGTCTCGAGCGCATCGGGCAGCTGCTCGACCAGCCAGCGCTCGGCCGCCGCCGGCAGCGGCGTCGACACGACGCCGATGCAGCCCGGCCCCTCGACGTCCGCGATCGCGCAGGCGCCGCACGCGCCCGTCCGCTCGGGCTGGAGGCGCACGCCCTCGGCCAGTCGGGTGGCGGCGGCCACGATTCCGCCCAGCGCGTCCTTGGGCGCGCACCGGTAGTCGATCACGTAGCCGAACGACATCGGTCGAGCCTCAGTGGAGCTCGGCCAGCGCGGAATGCATGCGCGCCAGGCCGGTCTCGATCTTCTCGAGCGAGGTCGCGTACGACAGCCGTGCGAAGCCGGGCGCACCGAAGCCGGAGCCGGGCACGATGGCCACCCGCGCCCGCTCGAGCAGGTACTCGGCCAGCGCCAGGTCGTCGTCGACAATGCCGCCGCCGGGCGGCCGCCGGCCCAGGCACCTGCGCAGATCGGGAAACGCGTAAAAGGCGCCGCGCGGCTCCACGCACGCGACGCCCGGCATGGCGCGCAGCCGCTCGACCATCACGACGCGCCGCCGGTCGAACTCGCGGCGCATGCTTTCGACGCAGTCCTGGGGCCCGGTCAAGGCCGCCAGCGCGGCCGCCTGCGACACCGCGGCCGGGTTGGAGGTCGACTGGCCCTGCATGGTGGCCATGCCCCTGATGAGCTCCCCGGGGGCCGCACAGAAGCCAATGCGCCAGCCGGTCATCGCGTAGGTCTTGGACACCCCGTCGATGAGGAGGGTGCGCTCGCGCATGGGCGGGCTCAAGGTGGCGATCTGCGCGTACTCGGCGCCGCCGTACACCAGCGAGCGGTAAATGTCGTCGGAGATGCAAAGCAGGTTGCGCTGTACGCACACTTCGGCGATCTCGGTCAGGTGGCGGCGCGAGGCCACGGCCCCGGTCGGGTTGGACGGCGAGACCAGCACAAGCGCGCGCGTGCGGGGCGTGCAGGCGGCGTCGAGCTGCGCGCCCGAAAACAGAAAACCGTCCTCGGGCCTGGTTTCCACGATCACGGGCGTGCCACCCGCCATCACGACCTGCTCCGGGTAGCTCACCCAATAAGGCGCCGCGATGATGACCTCGTCGCCCTCGTCGAGCAGGGCCTGGAAGAGGTTGTAGAGCGAGTGCTTGGCGCCGCACGAGACCAGGATGTTGGCTTCCGAAAGGCCCAGACCGCCGTGGGCGGCGTTCAGCCAGGCCGCCACCGCGCGCCGCAGCTCGGGGGTGCCGCCGACGTCGGTGTACTTGGTCGCGCCCGCGTCGAGCGCCCGCTTGGCCGCTTCCTTGATGTGTGAGGGGGTGTCGAAGTCGGGCTCGCCGGCGCCGTAGCCGATCACGTCCACGCCGGCGCGCACGAGCGCGGCCGCCTTCGCGGTCACGGCCAGAGTCAGCGACGGCTTGATCTTGCCCAGGCGCGCTGAAAGCTTGAGGGTGCGGGTGGCTTCGGGTTCGCGTGCCATCATTCCTTCTTGAGCTTGGCCGCCAGCGCGCGCAGCACGCCCTCGGGCACCGTGCCCGCCACGTTGCCGCCGAAGCTCGCGACCTCCTTGACCAGCGAGGAGCTGACGTAGAACGCTTCCTCGCCCGTCATCATGAACACGGTTTCCACGCCCGGTGCCAGGCGCTTGTTCATCAATGCGAACTGGAACTCGTACTCGAAATCGGACAGCGCGCGCAGCCCGCGCAGAATCACGGTGGCGCCGCGCTGCTTGACGTAGTCGATGAGCAGGCCGGAAAAGGCATCCACCTCCACCCGCTCGTCGCCGCCCACCGCCTCCACGATCATCTGGATGCGCTCCCCGGTCGAGAACAGGGGCTCTTTGCGCACGTTCTCGGCGATAGCCACCACGATGTGATCGAACACCTGCAGCCCGCGCAGGATGATATCGAGGTGCCCGTTGGTGATGGGATCGAACGTGCCGGGGTAGACTGCGATGCGCTGTGCGGGCATGTCAGGCCGCCTCCAAGCCGTAGAAGCTGATGCAGGTGTCGCCGTAACGCCTCCGGTCGCGCTCACGGAGCGGGCCCACCGCGGGCGCGGGCAGGTGGCGGGTGTCGTGCTCGGCCACCACGGTGGCATCGGGAGCGCACACCTTTCCAACTGCGTCGAGCGCGCGCTCCATGACCCCGGCCGCGTAGGGCGGATCGAGGAAGATCCAGGTGAAGCGCTCGCCCGCGCGTGCCAGACCCAGCGTGGCGCGCACGACGTCGCCGGCCACCACGCGCGCCCGCGCGGCCAGGCCGAGCGCCGCGATGTTGGCGCGCAGCACGCGCAGGGCCGCCTCGGCGCGTTCGACCAGCACCGCGTGCGTGCAGCCGCGCGAGAGCGCTTCCAGACCCAGCGCACCCGAGCCGGCGTACAGATCGAGAGCGCGCGCGCCCAGGCCGGGCGCGCCCAGGATGTTGAAGATGGCCTCCCGGACCCGGTCGGCGGTCGGACGGGTGCTGCTTCCGCGCGGCGCGCGAAGTCGCCGACCCGAAAGCTCACCACCGACGATGCGCACGCCGCTTCTTAGCCCGCCGCTTGCGGAGTGTCAAATCCCGGTGGAGGATCGCGAGGTGCGCGCCCTCCTGATTGCGCTCGAGCTGCTCTTAGGCTGCGAAACCCGGGAGGTCAAGCAGCTCGAGCAGCTCAAGGCGCGGCTCGATGTCGCGCTCGAGGAGCGCAAGGCCTGCGCCGAGCAGCCGCGCGCGTGCGTGGCCGCGCCCAAACAGCTGGCGCTCGAGCGGACGCGCCTCGAGCGCGTGCTGCCGGCGGCCGAGGCACGGGGTTCCGCGAGCGAGCTGACCGCGCCGGTGGCGGGTCAAGATGCGTTCCGGCGCGCGCTGGCGTCGGCGGCCGGTACGCATGGGCTCACGCTCGAGCTGCGGCTCGACGCCGAGCTCAAGCTGGAGCAGCCGGCGTGCGCGCAGCCGGTCACGCTGACCGTTCTGGGCAGCGACGACGACGCAGCCACGCTGGCCGGCCTGGTTCTGGATCTGTCACGGGTGGCGCAGACCGAGCGAGCGGCACGCCTGCACAGCACGCGCCGGGGCTGGCAGATCGAGGGCGCCCTGCCCTGGTTCTGCGGGGCCGCTTCCTGGGAGCCCGAGCCCGAGGCGGCTGCGGCCGACGGCATCGCGCGCTCGCGCCTGAGCGGCCAGCGCGCGCACCTTCTGCGTCAGGCCATCGCGATTCGGGGCGCCGAGCTGACCTGGTGGCGCACCCGTACGCCCTACCCGCCCGCGCTGCGCGCCGAGCGCACAACCATCGACGCCTGGCGCAACGCGCTGGCGACTGCTCTCACCCGGCGCAAGCAGGACCGTGTGCTGGTGGCCCTGCTGCGCAACCGGCAGGCCGCCCTCGACCGCGTCGTGGTGGATGGCCGGGGCGGCGCGGTGGTGGAGGGTGTGGGGGGGCTTTCCGACCCCCGGGTGGCGTTTGGAGACTCCTGGGACGTGGAGGTGGAAGGCGCTCCCAGTGGACGTTTCCGGGTCGCGCTCCACGCGCGCTGAGAGCTGCCCAGACCTGCCCAGAGCTGCCCCGGTTACCGCAGCGAGACCGAGCGCTCGGGATCGGTTCCGATGATGTGGATGCTGAAGTCGTCGGTCAGGACATAGGCCACCCCGGCACCCGCCGCCACCGCCAATGCCTGCGCGCCCAGGCCAACCACGCGCGGCTGCGCGGGCGCCGCGGCCGCCGTATCGACCAGGTAGAGGGCCCGGCCCGCCACGACGTAGGCCATCTCGCCGTCGAGGTCCACGGCCGCCGAAGCGCGCAGCGGCAGCGAATCGGCCGGTGCCGGCAGCGCAAGCAGGCGGGTGGTCCCGAGCGGCAGATCGACCACCGCCAATCCGGGCGCGCCGCCCAGATTGAATGCCACGACCGCGCGCGTGCGATCGGCCGACCAAGCCAGCCCGTCGGGCCGAACCCCGAGCGCAGCCGCGTAGAGGGGCCGGCCGTCGCCATCGAAGAAGCGCACCGCCAGCCCGTCGCGGTCGGTGACCGCGAGCACCGTGTCCCAGGGCGTGGGCCCGGCGCCGGTGTCGACGATGCCCACGCCGGTGTCGGCGGGATCGGCCACGTACGCAAAGCGACCGCCCGGCGTCACCGCCACCGCGGACGCGCCCGCACCCACGCCCACCTGGCCCAGGTTGCGGCCCGCGGCCGTATCGAGCACCTGCAGGACGCCGTCGGCACGCGCGACCATGAGGCGCTGACCGTCTGCAGTCAGGGACAGGCTCGCCGGACGTGCGCCCACGTCGGCCTGGCCAGCCAGCCGCCTTGCTCTCAAGTCCACGATCTGGACCTGCTGGCCCTCCTCGTCGAGCACGTACAAACGGGCGCCCATCTTGTCGAGCGCCAGCCGAGTGGAATGAATCGATCGATCTTCGGCCGCAATTGCAATCTGCCCGGGGCGACCCTGGGTCGTGAACCGATAGATCAGGGTGGGCGAAGAGGGATCACCGGGACCGGGCGGGCGATTGGAAGCCTCGGGAGAGCAGGCGACTGCGACCAGAGCGAGAGCGGCAAGCGGTTTCATTGTTTTCAGCCTCCGAGAGGAGCTTGAGCATCCGCTGTGCCGCACACATAACAATTTGAAATTACAGAGTAATAAAATCCCTACGTCCACAAAAAGATACGCCACCCGAAGAGCCGCTTGTATCTAATCGAATACAGAATTACGGTTGGTCATCGTGCAGGGGACGCTGCGATCGTTGTGCTTTCCGGCCATCGTGGCGGGCACCGTTTTCGTGGGCTCTATCTACGTGCACGCCCGCGAGTACCGCGACTTCGGCTTCCATATTGACTTTGACTGCCGGGTGGCTCGACCCGCTCCCGCAGGCGCGCAGCCGGGCGACCAGCTGGTCGGCCTGGCCGGAGACCCGTTGCCGTTTCGGAGCGCGGCCGACGCTTTCCTGCGCGTGCAGCGGCTCCAGCCCGATCGCACCTACACCTTCGTGCTTGCGCGTGCGGGCGTGCGCTATGAGCTGCGCTCGCCGGTTCGGCTGCTGCGCCTGATGCCGCGCGCGCTGACCAGCGCCGCCACCTTCGTGGCGGTCAGCGCGATGGCCATCCTGATCGCGCGCCGCCGGCGCCGCCAGGACGCCGGGCTGATGGCGGTTTCGATCTATCTCGGCTTCCTGATCACGTTCGGCTTTTCGAACATGACGGTCCTGATCGCGCATCCGTCGCTGTTCTGCGCGTTCATCGCGTTCAACAGCGTGGCCATGCCGATGCTCTTGCACCTGTTTCTGCGCTTTCCGACGCCCAAGCCATTCTTGGCCGCGCGCCCGCGGCGGGCGCTGTGGATCTATCTGCCCAAACTGGCGGTGAGCCTATTGACCGCGCTCGCCTTTCTGTTGCTGTGGCACGATCCGTCGGCCGTCCACATGGCGCGCACGCTGGCGCTCGGGCACCTGGTGGCCGGGCTCGACGTGGTGTACGCGCTGTGCGGCATCGCAGCCATGGTGCACAGCTTCGTCACCACCGGCGAACAGATGCGCAAGCAGGCGCAGTGGCTGGTGTACGGCCTGTTCGTGTCGTCGGCGCTGGGGGGCGTGCTGTTTCTCTTGCGCTCGCACACGCCGTTTTACTCGGCCGTGTTCTCGGCCAACGACGCACTGGTCCTGTGCTACGGCATCCTGGCCTGCTCGATGGCCTTCGCCTTCGTCGAATTCGGGCTGCTCGACGTCGACCGCATCGTCAACCGGTCGCTGGTCTATGTGTTGGTGTCGTGCGGCGTGGCGGTGGCGTACCTGGGCGCGGCCGGGGTTCTGGGCGTCCTCCTGGGGCGCGTGCTGGCCAGCGACTCGCAGGTCGTGACCGTGGTGGCAACCGTGGTCGCGAGCGCGCTCTTCTTCCCGCTCCGCCGCGTGGTGCAGGCCAATGTCGACCGAGTGTTTTTCCGCGAGCGCTGGCGCTACGCCCAGACCATCCGCGAGCTGGCCGGAGAGCTGGTGACCATCCTGGACCTCGATCGGGTGCTCAAGCGGCTGCTCGACGCCGCCCTGCGCGACGTGGGAGCTTCCCATGGCGCGGTCGTGCTGGCCAACGAGGCCGGCGAGCCCGAGCTGGTGGCGCGCGGGGGCCAGGGGCCGGTGCCCGATCTGCGCCCGGTGGGACCTCTGGCGGGGACGTTGCTGGCGCGCATCCGGCAGCGCGCCCACCGCGGGCTGGTTGCGCTGCGGGTGCATCATCAGGGCACCGAGCTCGAGCGTGTGTTCGAAGCATTGGGCGCCCGCACGCTGGTGTTTCTGGTCGCGCAGGGCGAGCCGCTGGGGCTGCTCGCGCTGGGGCCCAAGCGAGGCGGCCTCGTGACCCGCGACGACATCGAGCTGTTCGAGGCGCTGGCGCCGCAGGCCGCCATCGCGGTGCGCAACGCGCGCGCGTATCGGCAGATCGAGCGGCTGTCGCGCGACCTGGGGGCGAAGCACGCCGAGATCATGCGGCTGCAGGCGCGCCTGGCCGACGAGAACCTCTACCTGCGCGAGGCTCTGCGCGGCGCCACCGGAGCCGGCGAGCTCGTGGGCGAGGCGCCGGCTTGGAAGGCGGCGCTCGAGACCGCGCGCCGGGTGGCGCCCACCGACACCACCGTGCTGGTCCTGGGCGAGAGCGGCACCGGCAAGGAGCTGGTGGCCCGACTGATTCATGATCTGTCGCCGCGCCGCAGCGAGCGGCCGCTGGTGGTGGTCAACTGCGCGGCCATCCCGGAAGCTCTGATCGAGAGCGAGCTTCTGGGCCACGAGAAGGGCGCGTTCACGGGCGCCTCGGCGCGCCGGCGCGGCCGCTTCGAGCTGGCCGATGGCGGGACCATCTTTCTCGACGAGATCGGCGAGCTGCCGCTGGCCATGCAGGCCAAGCTCCTGCGAGTGCTGCAGGAGCGCGAGCTGCAGCGCATCGGCGGCGCGGAGACCATCAAGGTCGACGTACGGGTGCTGGCCGCCACAAACCGCGACCTCGAGGCCGCCGTGCGGGCCGGGCGGTTCCGCGAGGATCTGTATTACCGGCTGGCCGTGGTGCTGCTTCGGCTGCCGCCGCTGCGCGACCGGCGTGAGGACGTGCCCAGGCTGGCCGCCCATTTCATCGGGAAGTTTGCACGGCGGGCCGGCAAGGGCGTGGTCGGGTTGAGCGAAGCCGCGGTGGCGCGCCTGCTCGCGTATCGGTGGCCGGGCAACGTGCGCGAGCTGGCCAACGTGATCGAGCGCGCGGTCGCGCTGGCGCAGGGGCGCGTGCTCGATGCCGAGGTCACGCTGGGGCCCTTCGAGCCGACCAGCCCGACTCCCACCGCGAGCGCGAGCACCAGCGCGAGCACGAGCCCGCCCGCCCTGCAGTTTCACGAAGCGGTCGACGAGGCCCGCCGCAAGATCATCGCGGACGTGCTCGCGAAAACCGGGGGCAACCGGGCCGAGGCCGCCCGCATCCTGGGCCTGCAGCGGACCTACCTGTACCGCTTGGAGAAGCAGCTCGGGCTGCGGTAACGTCCGATCATGGACGCGCTGGCCCAGCTCGACGCCGAGCGCCGTGCGCTCGTGCTGGTGGCGCTCCTGCGCGAGGGTGCGGCCGCGGAGGCGCTGCTCGCGCGAGGACCCGACGGAGCGCGCTGCGCGGCCGCGGCCCGCCTTCTGCTTGCCCTGCCGCCGCGGGTGCGCGCGGAGCGCCTGGCCCTGGAGGCGCGCCGACTGTTTGCCCCGCTGCCGGCCGGACTGGCCGAGATCCATCCCACCTGGATCGAGGACGCGCTGGGCGCCGAGTCGCCGCTGGTGCGGACCGTGCTGCGCCAGGGCGGGCCTACGCCCGCGCTGACCACGTATCTGCGACGGCGCATCCTGGGGCATCTTTACGCCATGCCGCAAGGTCAACCGCGCGCGCGCGCCCTCATCGATCTCGATGACCTGCCCAAGCTGTCCTTCGTGGCTCTCGAGCGTGCGCTCGAGGGCCTGGGCCGCAGACGCGTGGCCGGGGCCTTCGCGGCCGCGGGCTCGGAAGCGCTGGCGCAGCTGGCGGCCCGCCTGGGCGAGCCCCTGGGCTCGGCTCTGGTGGCCGAGGCGCGCGCGCTCGGGCGCCTGGACCGCGAGGAGGCCCGGCGCGCTCAAGAGGAGCTGTTCGAGCTGGCGCGGCACATTCAGGGCGGGCGCTCGCTGTTTCTGCGCGCCGGCTCGCGGCGCTTGGCGCCCGCGCTGGCGCAGCGCGGGGACCTCTTGCACCAGGTCGCGCAGCGGCTCCCGATGCCGCTGGGCCTGATGCTGCTCGAGGAGTCGGAAGCGCCGCCGGCCGATGTCAACCGGCTGGTCGCGGATCTGCGCGCTATACTGTAGGATTGAATAGGGTGAGCAACCTGCTCAAGGGATCGGGCTCCGTCGTCTCGGCCGTGGTGTTCGATGCGCGCACGGAAGCGCAGCGGATCCTAGCCCAAGCCCGCCAGGAGGCCGAGGCCCTGCGCGAACGCGCGCGCGCGGAGGGGCGTGAGGAGGGACGAGCCGAGGGGCGCGCCGAAATCGCGCAAACATTGGTGCGCCTGCATACCGAGGCCGGACACGCGCGTACGGCCGCGGGCGAGGACCTGCGGCGCCTGGCCGTACGCATTGCCAGCAAGATTCTGGGGCACGCGCTCGAGCTGGATCCCACGTTGGTGGTCGACATCTGCGCGCAAGCGCTGCGCGGCGCCACCGAGCAGCGCGAGATCGTGGTGCGGGTCCATCCCGACGACCTGCCTGCGATCGAGCAGGCGCGGCCGCAGCTGCGCGCGGCGCTCCTGAAGGCGCGCGATTTCACACTGCGTCCCGACGCCGGGGTCGGCCGCGGAGGCTGCATCGTGGAGACCGAGCTGGGCAGCGTGGACGCCCGGCTGGAAACCCAGCTCGCCGTGATCGAGAACGCCCTGTGCGGTGACAGCAAATGAGCCTGATCGATCTCGACCGCGCTCTGGCCACGCTCGAGGTGATCCGTCCCGTGCGCGCCACCGGCCGGGTGACCGAGCTGGTGGGACTGACCCTGCGCGCGACCGTGCCCGGCGTGCGCATCGGCGAGCTGGTGCGGATCGAGCACGGGCCCAACGCCGAGGTGGTGGGCTTCCGTGGCGACGAGGTGATCTTGATGCCGCTGGGCGAGGTGCGCGGGATTGGTCCCGCGTGCGAGGTGGCACCGACCGGCGAGTCGCTCTCGATTCGATGCGGGGAAGCGCTCCTCGGCCGCGTGCTCGACGGACTGGGCGCACCGTGTGACAGCCGCGGACCCATTCCGCAGGCCGGCACCGTCCCCTGGTCGGTCGATCGGCCGGCGCCCAATCCGCTGACCCGGCGCCGGATCAGCCGCGCGCTCGGGCTGGGCGTGCGCGCGATCGACGCGCTGCTCACCATCGGCGAGGGCCAGCGTATGGGCCTTCTGGCCGGGGCCGGGGCCGGCAAGTCGATGCTGCTCGGGCAGATCGCGCGCAGCGCCGAGGTGGACGTCAGCGTGATCTGTCTGGTCGGCGAGCGCGGGCGCGAGGTGCGTGACTTCCTCGACGGGTCGCTGGGCGAGGCGGGCCTTCGGCGCTCGGTGGTGGTGTGCGCGACCGCCGATGCGCCGCCGCTGGTGCGCCTGCACTCGGCCCTGACCGCGACCGCGATCGCCGAGTGGTTCCGCGAGCAGGGGGCACGGGTGCTGTTCCTCATGGACTCGCTGACCCGGCTCGCGCGCGCCCAGCGCGAGATTGGCCTGGCCACCGGTGAGCCGCCCGCGCGCCAGGGCTACCCGCCCTCGGTGTTTGCGCTTCTGCCCCGACTGGTCGAGCGCACCGGCAACAGCGAGCGCGGCTCCATCACCGCGCTCTACACGGTGCTGGTGGCGGGCGGAGACATGGACGAGCCGATC
>DATFWX010000182.1:0-17610 GCA_035258845.1 Polyangia bacterium
CGGCGGCTGCTGCGGCGGCGGCGTCGCCACCACCACGTTGCGCGGCGGCGGCTGCTGCGGCGGCGGCGTCGCCACCACCACGTTGCGCGGCGGCGGCTGCTGCGGCGGCGGCGTCGCCACCACCACGTTGCGCGGCGGCGGGGGTGGCGGCGGGGGCGGCGGGGGCGGCGGAACATAACCGGTATAAACGAACGCTCCGCCCCGCAGCTCCACCGGCATGTCCGTGGTCGCGCGATACGGATGCTGATGCGGGCCCCCGATGCGGCACCATCCGCCTCCGCCCTGCTTCGGTATCGCGTGCCAGCCGTTCCAGGTGAACGAGACCTGTGCCAGCGCGCGCCCAACCGAGCGCCCCGGCTGCGCGGGCGCAGGAGCCGCCCACAGCATCATACATGCGAGAAGGGTTGACACTTTGCGCATGATCGCACCTTACGCCTCGGCGCCGTGGCTTGCAACCGGTCTGCGCCGTGGCTTGCAACCGGCTTTGCGATAGAATAGGTACGATGGTGCGCAGCGCGCTCCGAAGATTTCGCTCCTCCTCGGCCAGCTTCCCGCCCTATCACCTGCTCGAGCGCGATTACCTCGAGGAGGCCCAGGACAAGTGGAAGCGCCTCGAGCACCTGTATCACAAGACCCAGACCCTGAGCTGGGACGGCAAAAAAGTCCTGGCCGATCTGATCGCGAAAGAAGGCGGCATCCGCATCCCGCGCGACAAGCGCGAGCACATCGCGCGCATCTTCTCGGTCATTCTATGGGGCGAGCTGGCGGCCTGGAACGTGGCCGCCGACCTCGCGCTGGCGCTCGAGGACGTCGAGGCCAAGATGGCCGCCACCGGCCAGGTGTTCGACGAGGCGCGCCACTTTTACACGATGCGTGACTACCTTCTGCAGCTCGACGTCGACCTGCCGCCGCTCGACGGCTACACGCAGGCCGTGCTGCGCGAGCTGCTCTCGACCAAGAACCTGACCTACAAGCTGCTGGGCATGCAGCTCCTGGTCGAGAACGTGGCGGTCAATCTGTTCCGTACCATCGCCGGCGCCAACGTGGAGCCGGTCTTGAGCCAGCTCATGCCGTACTTCGAGCGCGACGAGGCGCGCCATGTCGGCCTGGGCGTCATGTATCTGCCCCAGATGCTGGCCGCCCTGAGCCCGCTCGAATCGGCGCGGCTCAAGATCTTCCAGCTGCGCATCAACACGCTGATCGTCTGGGGCACGCGGCTCATGCGTCCGCACTTCGAGGCGCTCGGCATCGACAACAACGTGGGCATCCGGCGCGGCCTGCGCATGCAGGGCGAAACCTTCCGGGAGCTCAAGCAGGTGGCCGGCGAGGCTCCCAAAGGCGTTCTGGCCGCCAACTCGCGCTTCGAGGACCGCCTGAACTCGCTGTCGATCGATCTGTTCTTCCCACCGCTCAACGTCACGCCCCCGCCCTGGCAGCGCGCGATGCTGACCGGGCTCTACCGGGCCGCCCAGGTCGGCGATCACCTGCTGCGCTGGATCTCCTGATGCTCCGGCGCCCGGTGGTGGCCGCATTCTCGCTGGCCCTGTTCGGCATCGGCCTGGTCTCGCTCGCGATCATGGTGGGCCTGCAGCGTACCCTCGGTGGGGCCTACCTCAAGCACGAATCCTGATTACAATGCCGCTTCGATGGAGGCGAGGGAGCGGCTGCGCCAGATCCGCTGGACCATGCTATGGGTCCTGGGGGCCAACCTCGCGGTGGCGGCGGCCAAGGCGCTCTACGGCTGGCGGTCCGGCTCGGTCTCCATCAGCTCGGACGCCATTCACTCGGCGCTCGACGGCTCGGCCAACATCATCGGCCTGATCGGGCTCCAGGTGGCGGCCGCGCCCGCGGACTCGGGCCATCCCTACGGCCACCGCAAGTTCGAGATCCTGGCCTCGGCCGGGGTGGGCCTTTTGATTTTCGCGGGCGGCTGGGAGCTGGGCCGCGCAGCCGTGATGTCGCTCATTCATGGCAGCCCGCCCCCACTCATCGGTCCGGGTGGGTTTGCAGTCGTGCTCGCGACCATCGTGGCCAACGCCCTGGTCTCGCGCGCCGAGCATCGGGCCGGTACACGCCTGGAGAGCCCGTTCCTGGTCGCCGACTCCCGGCACACCGCCTCCGACATGCTGGCCTCGATCGCGGTGCTGATTGCCTTTGTCGGCGCGCGGGCGGGTGTGCGCTGGGCCGATCCGTTGGGGGGCCTTATCGTGCTCGCACTGGTCCTCCGTGTGGGCTGGCGCGTGCTGCGCGAAAACGTTGCGGTGCTGGTCGATGCGGTGGTGGTCGATCCGGACCGCGTGCGCGAGCTCGCGGCCGCGGTCGCCGGCGTGCGCAGCATCCATCGCGTGCGCTCGCGCGGCACGGTGGGGGCGGCACATCTCGATCTGCACCTGCTCGTGGACCCGGAGCTCACGGTGCGCGCCGCCCACGGCATGGCCCACAAGGTCGAGGATCGGCTGCGCGAGGGCATTCCGGGCCTGGTTGACGTGACCATCCACGTCGAGCCGGAAGGCGATCCGGAAGAGGATCTGTGAGGCCCGCCGGCACCGCTTGAAAGGGCCCGGATTTCTAATATATTTAGGCACGTATGCGTAGCTTGAGCTTGTTGGTCGTGATTTCAATCTCTTGGACCATCGCGTGTGTGGAGACGGGCGGCAGCGGGGGATCGGGCGGCTCGTCCGGGTGCAATCCGCCCCCGCAGCCGATCGCGGCCAGCCTGCAGCAGAAGGTGTTCGGCTTCAGCTGCATCTTCAGCTCCTGTCACAGCGACGACGGCGCCAAGGCCAACCTCATCATGACCAGTGTGGACAAGACCTGTGCGGCCCTGAACGGCACCCTGTCGTGCGAGTACCCGACCATGAGGCGCACGGACGTGATGCTCAAGAAGCTGCAATGCGCGCAAGCGCTGAACTGCAACCCCGAGTTTGGCAACGTCGCGCCGGATGTCACCTGCTTCAGCGCCGAAAACAAGAACCAGCGCATGCCGGCCTCGAGCCCGGGCCCGCTCGAGTCGTGCAAGATCGATGCGATCAAGACCTGGATCATGAATGGGCTGACCGGCTGTCCACCCGCCATCGATGCAGCCGTCGATGCTGCGGGCGATGGCGAGGCCGATGGCGCCGCCGATGCGACCCCGGATAGCCGGCGCTCGGATGGCCCGCGCCGGGATGGCGCCAATTGACGATTGATCCAATTGACGATTGATCCGATTGAACTGATCTGATCTGATCTCGTCGGAACGATTGAAGGAGTCGGCTACCCCCGCTTGACACCACTGGCTGCTGGGATATCATACTGGCGCTACGGGTTCTTCCACTCAGATCCGGCGTTAGCTCTCACGCGAGCCGCGGCCCGCGGAGGAGGCACATGCAGGGACTTGCTGAATTCTTTGAACGGGGCGGACCGTTTATGTACCTCAACCTGGTCTGCTCTGCGGTCACGGTCGCGATTATCATTGAGCGAGTCATCTATTTCCTCGGCAAGGGCGCGGTCAACGCCAAGGCCTTCCTCGAGCAGGTGCGCAAGCTGGTAGCGGCCAACAACGTGGACCGCGCCATCAAGCTGTGCTCGGCCACGGAGGCGCCGGTGGCCCGCGTGGCCAAAGCCGGCCTGTCGCGCATTCACAAGGGCGAGGCCGCGGTCGCAACCGCGATCGAGGAGACGCTGGTCGACGTTGCGCCCGAGATGAAGAAGCGCATCCCGGCCTTGTGGTCCCTGGCCAACATCGCGACGCTGCTTGGTCTTCTGGGCACCATCACGGGTCTCATCCGGTCCTTCGCCGCGGTCGGCCACGCCGATCCCAAGGATCGGTCCCGCCTGCTCGCGGACGGAATTGCCGAGGCCATGCACAACACGGCGATGGGGCTCGGGATCGCGGTCACCTGTATGGTTGCGCACGTGTTTCTGAATGGATACGCCAAGAAGCAGGCCAGTGAGCTCGAGGCGTTCGCCATGAAGCTGGAGAGCATGCTCGGCGAGGCGGGACCGCAGGTGGGCCCGGCCGCGCGTTAGGGGCGAGCCGCAGATCGGCAGGCGCTCGGTTTGCGTATCCGACTCTGGGAGGTCAGGCCATGACGACCGCGCAGCTGCGCAACAAGATGCGTCGGCTCCGCGAGGAGAGGGAGGAAGCGGCCGAGGAATCGGGCGAGATCAACCTGGTGCCCTACCTCGACATCGTCACCAATGTCGTCATCTTCCTCCTGGCTTCGGTCACCTACATTACGGCGCTGTCCAACGTCAACGCATCCGCCCCCACCTACGGCACCGGCATCGGCACCTCCGAGGCGACCGGTCCCCCGCCGCTCAACCTCACGGTCAATGTCAGCCTGAACGGCTTCACCATTGCGGCCTCGGGCGGCGTGCTCAAGAACGAGGCCACCGGCACCGTGCCGACGGTGCCCAAGGATCCGGCCACGGCCGATCTGCCCTGGCAGAAGCTGGCCGACTTCGTGCGCAAGATCAAGGATCAGTATCCGGACGAGCATAACATCATCCTCACCGGCAACCCCGAGGTGCCCTACGAGATGATGGTCAAGACCATGGACACGGTGAGACAGGACCCGGAGGGAAAGCTCATGTTCCCCGACGTGACGCTGTCGGCCGGGATTTTGTGACCGCATGCAGATGCTTAATCGGCGCGAAGCGCGCCACGCCATCTTCGCCTTCAAGCGCAAGCTCGATCTGGAGGCCGAAGACGTCTCGTACCTGAACATCGTCGCCATGATGGACATGATGACCATCCTGCTGGTGTTCCTGCTTAAGAGCTGGTCGGTTCAGGTGTCCAACATTCAGCTCAGCGAGGTAGAGCCCCCGCGCTCGTCGATCAACCTGACCGTGGCTGACGCGCTCAAGGTCCAGATCACGCCCACCGCCATCATCGTCGAGGGTGACGCGGTGGTGCCGGTACGGCGCGGCGCGGTCGACCCGTCGTACAAGAAAACCGGCGCCAACGACTACCTGATCGTCCCGCTCGAGGCCGTGGTCACCCAGCACGCCAACCGCGAGAAAAAGATTTCCCAGATGCGAGGCGAGGACTGGAAGGGCGAGCTGTCGCTGATTGCGGACAAGAACACGCCCTACCGGCTGGTGACCGAGGTCCTGTATACGGTCGGCCAGGCCGGCTACAAGAGCTATCGACTGGTCACGCTCAAGCAGTCCGAAGACTGACCGGTCGAAATCGCTTTACAAATCGCGCTTCCACCTTTATAAAGGCGCCGCCCTACGCGGAGGAAAGCTCCAGAATGCCCACGAGAACCATTCGAAAAATTGTTGGCGCGGCCACGCTCGCCTGGCTTTTTCTGCTCCCGATCGCAGCGTTTGCGGCCGCGCCCGGGGAGCCGCGGGGCGAGATGGACCTCGACCTGCCCAACTTCGAAACCGTCCAGTTTCTGGGCATGAGCGGCCGCGTGCTGCTCATGGCTGGCCTCATCGTGTGCGCGGCCGGGCTCCTGTTCGGCATGGTGATCTACGACCAGCTCAAGAAGCTGCCCGTGCACAAGGCGATGCGTGAGATCTCCGAGCTGATCTACGAGACTTGCAAGACCTACCTCATCACGCAAGGCAAGTTTCTCGTGGTTCTCGAGTTTTTCGTCGGCATCATCATCGTGGTCTACTTCGGCGTATTGCAGCACTTCAACGCGTTCAAGGTGATCATCATCGTGCTGTTCTCGCTGGTCGGCATCGCCGGCTCGACCGGCGTGGCCTGGTTCGGCATGCGGGTCAATACCTTCGCCAACTCACGTACCGCTTTCGTCAGCCTGCGCGGCAAGCCCTACCCGACCTACGCCATCCCGCTCAAGGCCGGCATGTCGATCGGTATGCTGCTCATCTCGACCGAGCTTCTCATCATGCTCGGCATTCTGCTCTTCGTCCCCCACGACTACGCCGGGCCCTGCTTCATCGGATTTGCGATTGGCGAGTCGCTGGGCGCCTCCGCGCTCCGCATCGCAGGCGGCATCTTCACCAAGATCGCCGACATCGGCTCGGATCTGATGAAGATCGTCTTTGGCATCAAAGAGGACGACGCTCGCAATCCGGGCGTGATTGCCGACTGCACGGGCGACAACGCGGGTGACTCTGTGGGCCCGTCGGCCGACGGCTTCGAGACCTACGGGGTCACCGGGGTCGCGCTCATCACCTTCATCCTGCTCGCGATTCCGGCCACGCAGACCGACCTCCGGGTCAAGCTTCTGGTCTGGATCTTCGCGATGCGCATCATGATGATCCTGTCGTCGGGCCTGTCCTACCTCATCAACCAGGTCATCGCGAAAGCGCGCTTCGGTGAGGCCGACAAGATGAACTTTGAAAAGCCCCTGACCTGGCTGGTCTGGCTGACCTCGCTGGTGTCGGTGGCCGTGACCTATGTGGTGTCGTACTTTCTGGTGGGCGATCTCGGCGACGGCCGGCTGTGGTGGCAGCTGTCCAGCATTATCTCGTGCGGCACGCTTGCGGGCGCGATCATCCCGGAGCTGGTCAAGGTCTTCACCTCGACCGAGTCCGCGCACGTGCGGGAGGTCGTGACCTCGGCCCGCGAGGGCGGCGCTTCGCTCGACATCCTGTCCGGTCTGACCGCGGGCAACTTCTCGGGCTACTGGATGGGCATCGCCATCGTCGCCCTGATGGGCATCGCCTACGCGGTGTCGACGCAGGCGCTGACCGACGTGCTGCCGCCCATGACCGCGCCCGTGTTTGCGTTCGGGCTGGTCGCGTTCGGATTCCTCGGCATGGGCCCGGTCACCATCGCGGTCGACTCCTACGGCCCGGTCACCGACAACGCGCAGTCGGTCTACGAGCTGTCGGTCATCGAGACCCTGCCGGGCATCAAGGAGGAGATCAAGAAGGACTTCGGCTTCGACGTCAACTTCGAGCGCGCCAAGAGCTTCCTGGAGGAGAATGACGGCGCGGGCAATACCTTCAAGGCCACCGCCAAACCGGTGCTCATCGGCACCGCGGTAGTGGGCGCCACGACGATGATTTTTTCGATCATCGTCGCGCTCACACATGGCCTTCAGCAAAGCGAGCTGGGCAGCCTGTCGATGCTCCATCCGCCCTTCCTTCTGGGCCTGGTCACCGGCGGCGCGATCATTTACTGGTTCACCGGCGCCACCATGCAGGCGGTCTCGACCGGAGCCTACCGCGCAGTCGAGTTCATCAAGGCCAACATCAAGCTCGATTCGACCGAGCGCGCCTCCATCGCCGACTCCAAGAAGGTGGTCGAGATCTGCACCCAGTACGCGCAGCGGGGCATGATCAACATCTTCCTCACGGTCTTCTTCGCAACCCTGGCCTTCGCCTGTCTGGAGCCCTTCTTCTTCATCGGCTACCTGATCTCGATTGCTCTGTTCGGTCTCTATCAGGCCATCTTCATGGCCAACGCGGGCGGCGCCTGGGACAACGCCAAGAAGGTGGTCGAGGTCGAGCTCAAGGAAAAGGGCACCGCTCTGCACGCCGCCACCGTGGTGGGCGACACCGTGGGCGACCCGTTCAAGGACACCTCGTCGGTGGCCATGAACCCGGTCATCAAATTCACGACCCTGTTCGGGCTGCTCGCAGTCGAGCTCGCAGTCAGCCTCGATCTGGGCCTGCGGCATGTGCTCTCGGGCGTCTTCTTCGCCATCTCGGTGGTGTTCGTGTGGCGCTCGTTCTACGGGATGCGCATCAAGGCCGCCGCACGCCCCGCCAGCAGCTCGAGCGCTTCCGCACCGCCCTCGTCCTCCGCCTCGGCCGCGTAAACCGTTACAAGAGTTGGCTCGATTACGCGCCAAACAGCGGATTCCTGTAGGCGGCGTATGCCACCCTACTCTCATTACAAGTTATCGTATTTTTTGAGGAAACCGGTCTCGTTTCCGTTGACTCGTCTGAAAAATTCCACTAATAAGAAAACACAGTACCTGCGGAGGTGACGTTCCATGGTTTCAGCCGCGCGCGTAATTCGAGCTCAGCTGCTTCGCACCCTGCTTGAGAGCCTGCCACTCGGGATTGGGCTCGCGATCCTGCTGCTCATCCTTTTGGGACAGCTCGGGTGCGGGAGCGATCAAAGCAAGGGTCCGCCCCCGCCTCCTGGCGGCGGCCCCCAGATGGCTTTCGATCTCACGCCGCAGGCGGGCGGACGCTTCGCCCTTTGGCAGCTGCCCTGGCCGAACGACCTGTACCGCGACGCCAGCGGGCATCTCGCGGTGGCCGCCATCCCCGAGCTTCAGGGCAGCAACTACGAGAGTGCGCTCCTGGACGGCCTGTCCGACCTCGACGGCTTCGGCGTCACGACCGCCGCCTTCCTCCGCTTCGACCAGGATCTGGATGCGACCACGGTAACCGCGTCGACGACCTTTCTGGTGCAGCTCGATGGCGACGGCCGCGGCACGCGCGTCCCGCTGCAATTCCATTTCGATTCCGACAGCCATACTCTGGCCGCTCTGCCCGGTCCCGGCTTCCCGCTTTACGAGCACACGCGATACGCGCTCGTGCTGACCACGGACGTCCACGGCGCCGGAGGCAAGGCGGCGCTGCGGCCGAGCGAGCTCGGCCGCGCGCTTCTGGGTCAAGGCCCGGCCGCCGCGACCTACGCGCCGCTCGCCCAGTGGCTGAGCGAGCAGCACCTGAGCGCGGGCAAGATCGCCGGCGCCACCGTGTTCACCACGCAGAGCGTGACCTCAGATCTCGTGCAGGCGCGCGCGATCGTGTGGTCGGGCGCGGCACCGCGTGCGCACCTCGTGCGCCTTTTGCCCGATGCCCAGATGACGCTCGATCGGCTGCTCGGTGTGCCGGCGGCCCAGCGCCCGGGTCTCGACAATCCGGCCGCCACCTCTACCAGCACCATGATCGGAATCGCGCACGACGCCATCGGACGGGTCGTGTACGGCAGCATCGACGTGCCGCGCTTCAACAGCGACACCGACGGCGTGGGCGGCAAGTTTCAGCTCGACGCCCAGGGCCACCTCGTGCAAAAAGGCACTACGACCGTGCCTTTCACGCTGGTGCTGCCGCAAAACCCGAGCGGGCAGCTGCCGGTGGTCGTGTTCACGCACTCGATCGAGGTCTCGCGCGCCCAGGTGTTCGGGATCGCCAACACGCTCGCGGGGGCTGGCTTCGCGGTGCTGGCGGCCGACCTGCCCTTCCATGGCTCGCGCAACCCGCTCGGACACGACGACCAGAACAACCTGACCGGTGCCATCGGGCCCGACGGCGTGGGCGACGACGCCGGGCTGGTGGTGGCCTCGATGTTCTTCGGAATCACCGCCAACGGCGACCTTTTGGGGCTCCATCCCGCGCTGGTGCGGGACAACCTGCGCCAGGCGGTGGCCGAGCAGATCGCGCTCGCGCGCCTGCTCGCGCAAGGCGATTGGTCCGAGATCCGGGCCGCCGATCCGATGCTTTCGCAGCTCGCGTTCGACGGCGGCAACGTGTACTCGGTGGCCGAGGGCCTGGGCTCGTTCGTGGCCCAGGAGGCGGTGACGCTGGAGCCCACCTTCCGCGCGGCCGTGCTCTCGATTGCGGGCGGGGGCCTCCTGTTCCCGACCCTGCTCAACTCGCCCGACTTCAGCCCCACCTTCACGCCCATCTTGTTCAGCGAGCTGAACCTGTCCGCCACCAACATCGACTGGGCGAACTTCCATCCCATGTACCAGCCCCTTACCAACCTGTTCCAGACCGTGACCGATCGTGCCGACCCGTTGGCCTACGCACCTTACGCGGTCCAGCGCCCGCTGGCGAGCGTGGGCCATGCCCAGAACCTGCTTTTGACCGAGGCGCTCGGCGACGAGGCCGTGCCCAACCACTCGACCGAGCCGCTCGCGCGGGCACTGGGCCTGGAATCAGTGCCCGTGGGCGGCCGCACCCCCGTGCTCCGCTTTGCTCCCGGCATGGCCAGCGCGCCCGCTCCGCTGACCGGCAACGCCAGCGGCGCCACCGCCGCTTTCGTGCAGTTCGATCCCAGCCCGGGCGCGCTTTTGCTCAAGCAGCGCGGCGTTCACGAGTTCCAGCCCGACTTCCCGCCCTTCGTCAAGCTGCAGACGCCGGTCATGCTCGACAACCCGATCGAGCGCACACATCTGCTCATGCTCCATTTCCTGACCAGCACCCGCGACACCGGCGCGGCGACGGTCATCGATCCTTTCCTGTAGCGCCGAATTGCTTCACGCGGGTAGCGAGGTGTATGCTTAAGCGGGCGTTTGATCGGGCGCCCGCAACATGGGTGCGAGTCCTCGAAAACCGACGGCCGCGACCGAAACGCCGTCGCGCGACCGGATCCTCGACGCGGCCGAGGAGCTGTTCGCCTCGCGCGGCTTCGGCGCCACCTCGACCCGCCTGATCGCGCGCCACGCCGGCGTCAACATCGCGCTCCTCTATTACTATTTCGAGTCCAAGGAGGGCCTGTACAAGGCGCTCATGGAACGGTACACGGGCCATTTCGCGGGCGTGCTCGAGGGGGTCTTGGCGGCCGAGGGCTCGACGCGCACGCGGATCGAGAAAGCCATCGACGCGCTGTTCGATTACCTGGGCTCGAACACGCGCTTCATCCGCATCCTGGTGCGCGAGGCCCTGGCCGGCCAGCAGTCCGAGCACGCGCGGGCGGCGCAGGCCTATCTGCGTGCCATCCTGGCGGCCGGTGAGGCGGTGCTGATGCGCGGGGCCGCGCAGGGCGCGGTGCGGATCGTGGACGCGCAGATGTTCCTTTTGCACGTGTACGCGGCCAGCGTGTTTTACTTTGCCGCGCACGCCAACCTCAAGCTGCTGCTCGACGGCGATCCGCTCGAGCCCGAGAACGCCCTGCGCGCGCGCGAGGAGATCAAGGCGATGGTGCTGGCGCGGCTCGGGCTACCGCTCGCGGCCGAGGAAGCGAGCGACGGGGACGACGAAGGGGAGGAAAGCCAGAAGCATTAGCCCCGGCACCACCACGGTCATGGGTGCCGCGGCTGCGATGGCACGCGTTCCCTCGAGCGCCCAGAAGACTCCGTTCGCCGGCACCGGCCAGGGCCCCGCCATCAGCAGCGCAGCCGCACCGGCCGCGCCGATCGCGAGCGCACCCCAGGTGCGCAGCCGCAAAAGACCCCACAGCCCCAGGAGCGCGACCATGAGCACCAAAAGGCGTCCCGGCTCCTCGCGCGGCGCCAGCGCCCATAGAATGAGCGACGGCAGCGACGCCCCGGCGCGCGTGACCGCGCGGCCCAGCCGCTGCACGGCTGGATCGCCCATCTGCCAGCGCTTGCGCCAGTCGGCCTGGCCCTCGAAGAGCGCCGCCATGTTGGTGCCGTAAAGACCCGCCACCACCAGCGCGTGCAGGCCTCCGTAGATTGCGAGCGCCGGCTGCCAGCCCATCATCGCCATTCCGAACGCAGCCAGCATCACGCCCGACCAGCCCAGGCCGTTGGCGAACCAGCGACCCCAGAACCAACCCGCGGCCACCCCGAAAAACGCGACACCGTAGCACAGGGCCAGGCCCAGGAAGGGGCGCATCCAGGGCCCCTCCATGCCGATGGTCATGAGCGTATAGATGGTGCCGAAGAAACCCAGTACCGCGAGCGCGAGCGCGCGTCGAAAGCCGACCATTCCCAGCTCGCCAAGCTTCCAGGTCACCGCGATATTATACGCGCGTTCCGCCAAAACGCTTCCATGGTAGTGTCCCGCCATGCGCGAAAAAGTCGTGGTCGTCACCGGAGCCAGCTCGGGCATCGGCGCGGCGCTGGCCGTCGAGGTCGGAAAGCAGGGTGGGCGGCCGGTCTTGGCCGCTCGGCGCGAGCGCGAGCTTTCAGAGGTCGCCGCCGGCTGCGGACGCGATGCGCTGGCGGTCGTGGCCGACGTCACGCGGCGGGACCACGTGGCACGCATCGTTTCGGCGACCCTGGAGCGGTTCGGTCAGCTCGACGTCTGGGTCAACAACGCCGGGCGCGGCATCACGCGGCCGGTGGCCGAGCTTTCCGACGACGATTTCGACGAGATGATGCGGATCAACGTCAAGTCGGCGCTCTACGGCATGCAGGCCGTGCTGCCCCACTTCCGCGAGCGCCGGCGTGGGCATATCATCAACGTCTCCTCCCTGCTGGGCCGGGTCCCCTTTGTCGCGGTCCGCTCGGCCTACAGCGCCGCCAAGCATGCGCTCAACGCGCTGACCGCCAACCTGCGCATGGATCTGCGCGCCCAGTATCCCGACATCTTCGTGTCGACCGTGATCGCGGGCCCGGTGGCCACCGATTTCGGCCTGAGCGCGCTCGGCGGCGGCGTGGACTCGCGGACCCTGCCCTTCGCGCAATCGCCGGAGGAGGTGGCCGCGGTCATCGCAGCGCTGATCGAAAAGCCGCGCGCCGACGTGTACACGCGGCCCCAGTATCAGGCCACGGTGGCGGGGTACTACCAGGCCGAGGACATGGCGGCCGTCGAGGCGCAGCCGCCGTTTCAGGCCAGCCCGGGGCGCTGAGCGGCCGCCAAAATGCGCAAAGAGGAAGGCGTCAGCCGGGGCGGCCTTTTCTGGGTCGCGCTCGGGGACGGGCCGACCGTGGTCGTGCTGCACGGCGGACCCGGCGCCGACCACGGCTACCTGCTGCCGCAGTTTGCCATCCTGGCCGATCAGTTTCGGCTGCTTTTCTATGACCAGCGCGGTGGCGGCCGTTCGCGCACCGGCACCCAGAGGCCGACCTGGCGCGATCACGTGGCCGATCTGGAGGCCCTGCGCAGCGAGATGGAGCTGGGCCCAATGCGTCTGTGCGGCTACTCGTGGGGCGGGCTGCTGGGCCTCTTGTACACGCTCGAGCATCCCGAGAAGGTGGCGCGGCTCGCCCTGTGCTCGCCGGCCGCGCCCGTTCATACCTATCGCGCGGCAATGACGGCGACGCTGCGCGAGCGGGCGGCGCGCACACAGGCGCTTGGCCTGTCCGGCTTTGCACGTGCGGTCGCGGGCTATTTTGCCCATCCCGAGCGGGCCCGCGAGCTGACCCCGTTTCGAGTCCAGATGCGAGCCGAACAGTCCGTGCTCGAGAGCCTGGGCGCGTACGATCTTCGGTCGCAGCTCCACGCGATCAAGCAGCGGGTTCTGGTGCTCCACGGCACCGAGGATCCGATTCCGCTCCGCTACAGCCAGGAGCTTGTCCAACTCCTGCCCAACGCGCGCCTGCTCGTGCTGCCTGGCAGTGGCCACGTGCCCTACATCGAGGCCCCACAAATTTTCTTCGAGCAGCTTCGAAACTTTTTTGGTGCGCAATGATCTTGCGACATTGTGGCAAGAACCGCACATGTCGGATCACGCCGTTGCGCATATTTATGGGTGGTCCATAATTTGCTGGAGAAAGAGGACGGCATGGCGACCAAACACCTGACCTATGGACTGCTTGCAGGCCTGCTGGGCTTGGGCGTCGCGGGTTGCTGGGAGCCGGAGGAGTACGCGGTCGAAACCGGCCCCCCTCCACAAGCGCCTAACGAGCAGGTCGCCTATGAGACCCTGGCGCCGTATGGCGAGTGGGTTGAAACTGATGTCTACGGCAGCATCTGGTGCCCCTCGGTGGGCGTGGTCGGTGTGGGCTTTTCGCCCTACGGCTACGGCCGCTGGCAGTGGACCAACGCGGGCTGGTATTACGATTCCTACTACTCCTGGGGCTGGCTGCCCTATCACTACGGTAACTGGGTCTCGCTCGACATCTGCCCGTGGGGCTGGGTGCCGGGCTATCTGTGGGGCCCTTCCTGGGTCGGCTGGTATTACGGCTACCCGTATCCGCTGCTGCCGGGCCGAGGCTTCCGGCCCACGCATGTTGCGCGTCCGCCGGGCGTGCACGTCGCGGGGCCCGTGAGGGCGCAAGTCGTGGCTCCGCGGCTCGACGTGTCGAGTGGTCGGCTCTATGCCGGCACGCAGGCCGCCCCCGGCAATGCGCGTCTGGTCAATCCGCCTGGCGTGATGCACGGCGGCGTGGCGGCCACGTTCTCGGCACGCGCACAGACCGCACCGCTGTCCGCGGGAGCGCGCGGGGCGCCTTCGGTCAATGGAGCGCGATCCGCGCCCACGTGGGGTTATCATCCGCCGGCGGGTGCTCAGACCGCGCGGCCGGGCCCTGGCTATGGATATGGGTATAGCGGCGGCGGGTACCGGGCTGGCCCTGCGCCGGGCGTCGGAGCGGTTCACTCGGCGCCTGCGCCGGCACCGGTTCACGCGGCGCCGTCGGGCGGTGGGGTGCACGTCGGTGGGGGCGGCGGAGGAGCCGCTCACGTCGGCGGTGGCGGTGGCGGTCACCGCCACTAGCGAGCAGGAGGAACAGGTATGCGGGCTCTTGGCGCGATTGGTGTGCTCGCGCTCTGTATGGGCGCCGGCTGCTTCCGGGACGACGGCTACCCTTATCACGGCGGCTACGGTGGCTACGGAGGACCGTTGCCCGGCGATCCCACCGCCGGTTTCACGATGACCTGGAAGCTGGTGGACTCCAAGCAGCCCGGCGATCCGGTGGCCGCGCCTGCTGTGCATTGCGCCGACGCGCATGTGGCCAACATCCGACTCGACGCGCTCAACAGCGATACCTCCCAGCGCTACACGTGGAGCTTCGCCTGCGACGCCGGCAACGCCATCACGCCCGACGTCACCGTCGGCAAGTACACGGTGACGGTCGACGCGCTCGACGCCCAGGGCGTGTCCAAGTCGCGCGATAGCTGGGTCATCGACAACACCTGGACGAACGATCTCGGTCTGGTCGTGTTCGTCGTGGATCTGTAGACCCGTAGACCTGTAGACCTAGATCCCCAGCCCGGAGCAGTTCATGACCTGACTCGGGCAGCTCTGCCGCAGGCACTGCAGGAGCTGACCCGGATCCTGCAGAGAGCCCGCGCAGCTCTGGAGCGCGCACAGGAACAGAGCCTGTGCCTCGCTGCACGCTTGCTGCGTGCCCATGGCGCAGCACTGCTGGATGCACTGGAAGTTCTGACCGCAGCCGATCGCGCACATCACGATCTGACCACACGAAAGGCCCGCGCCGGCGTCGATGGTGCCGCCGCCATCCCGGCGGCCCCCGTCGGGACGACCGCCCTGGCCGCCGGTGCCGCCCTGCCCGCCGGTGCCGCCCTGGCCGCCTTCGCCGCCCCGGCCGCCCTGGCCACCTTTGCCGCCTGCGCCGCCCATGCCGCCTCCGCCCGTCCCACCGCCCCCGGCACCTGCGCCCGCCATGGAGCCCGGGTTGTCAGGCAGCGGCCGGTCCGCACATGCGCCGACAAGCAGCACCGCAACGACCAAGACTCTCATGGTGCCCCCGTCTGTGTTTCCAGGATCCGGAACTCGACGCGCCGGTTCTTTTCCTTGTTGCTGCGCGACATATTGGGCACCAGCGGCCGCGTCGAGCCAAAGCCCTCGCTGTCGAGCCGGCTGGGCGCGATGCCCTGGCCGGAAAGATACGCCACCACGGCGGCTGCGCGATCCCTGGACAGCTGCTGGTTGTGCGCGGCCGTGCCCGTGGAGTCGGTGTGGCCTTCGACGCGCACGCGCCGGATCTCGGGATGCGCGATCAGAAGGTCCACCACCTCGTCCAGCAGCTGGCGCGAGTCGGGCTCCACCTCGGTCTTGTCGATGTGGAAGTGGATGCTGCCTTTGGTCAGGATGCGATCCTTGGCCAGCTCGACGCGCGCGTTGGCGGGTCGGGGCCGCAGCAGAAACTCGATGCCCTCGTCGGTGCCCTGCTTGAGCTCGACCGTGTGCTCTTTGGTGAGATAGTTGGGCGCCACGGCGCGCGCCACGTAGGCGCCCGGCGGCAAGCTGGCTTCGAACGCTCCCCCCGAGGTCGGCAGTTCGCGGCCGGCCGGGCCCTGGAACCTCACGACCGCGCCCTCGACCGGCTTGCCCTGCTCGTCGACCACCTTGCCATGAACCCGACCCGACGGCGGCTTGGGCGTGAGCGTGATGTCGACCGAAGTATCGCGGCCCGACACCACGGTGGCGGTGGTGTGGGTGGGCTCGTAGCCTTCCGCCGAGACCGCGATCTCGACCGTGCCCGGCACGATCGGGAACGACAGGAAGCTGCCGTCATCGGATGAAGCGAGGCGGCCCGCCTTGACCCCCGTGATCTCGACCAACGCGTTCGGCACCGCGCGTCCGCCGCCCACGCCGCCGGCATGGATGTAGCCGCGGATGCGGCCCTCGTGCGGGCTTGCGCCTGCGACCGTGCGCGTGACCGTGAGCGTGCGACCGGAAAACGGGTCGTAGCTGTAAGCGGCGCCGAACACGAGATTCCAGGGCGGGGTTGGAGTCCCGAACTCGAAGCCAACGCTGGTCAGCCCGATGTCGGTGCCGAGGTCGACCACCAGCCCGCGCATCGGGTTGGCCCGCACGCCGACGGTGAGGAACTGCGCCACCCGCCCGTCGATCTTGTCCTTGGGCAAATTCAGGCTCGGGTTGACCATGGGATCATAAAACGTGTCCGCCTCGCCGGTCGCCACCGCGAGGTGATACTCGCAAAGCGGCTGCAGTCCCACCCGCCCCATCTGGAGCGGCGCGTCGATGCCAGCGCCCACGCGCACCCCGCTGCGACCGATGCCATAGCCGAACGCGGCCGCCATGCGCGTCTGCGCGGGCCGCGGCGGGTTGCCGAAGTCGATGAGCTTGGTTGAGCGGTCGGCCAAATAGCCCAGGTTGATGTGCAGCCGCGCCGGCAGCGGACGCGCGAGCCGCGTTCCATCGAGCGACGCAATCGCGGTCGCCCAGAAATTGGTCGCGTCCCCGCTGGGGGAGAGCCCCGATACCGAGGTGACGAGCTTGAGCCCCAGATCCGCGCCCACCTCGAGCAGGCCGAGCGGATAGCGCCCCTTGACGCCGAACGCCGGATCGCCGAGCGCCGTGATGACCTCGGGATCGTTGCGCGAGGCATCCATGCGCGTGTTGCGGTTCGACGAGCCGCGAAACGCGGTGTAAAGCTCGAGATAGCGCCAGGGCGTGTAGCCAATGGCGACGGTGCCGCTGACACGCGCGTCGTCATCGCCGGCCACCAGGAAGTCGTTGGCCTGGAAGAACTCGCCGTGCAGGCCCACGCGGAAGGTGCCGGCCGCGCCCACGTCGGTGGTGACCAGGCGGAAAAGCCCGGCCGGCCCGCCGATGGTCGGCTGCGCGAGCGGCCGGTCCTCGGGCTGCGTGACCTGCTCGACCACCTGCTCGCGCACCTGCGGTGCGGGCGCGACCGGTGCAGCCGCGGCCGAGGCGGCCGCGCCGGCCGCCTCGAGCAGCATGAGGAGCGCGGTCATCGGCACACACCGAAACGGCAGAACTGGCCGGGCGGACACTGTGCGCTCCTAAAGCAGCGCTGTCTACACACCCCGCGCCGGCACGCATAGCCCATCGGACAGTCGAAGCTCGACATGCAGCTGGCCAGGCCGCCGTCCATGGTGGCGCCGGTGATCGCATCGGGCGGCGTCATGCCGGCGTCGGGCTGCGGGAAGCCCACGCACCTCCCATTGAGGCAGAACTCACCGGGCGGACAATTCCCGGCCGCGTCGCACATGCCTCCACCGCCACCGCCGGTGCCGCCGCCACCGCTGCCGCCTCCGCCCATCCCGCCCATGCCGGTCGGGATGCAGAAGCCGCCCAGGCAGATCGAGCCGGGCGGGCACATGCGGTTGGGGCCACACATGCCGCCGCCACCGCCGCCGCTGCCACCGCTGCCG
>DATFWX010000183.1:0-5432 GCA_035258845.1 Polyangia bacterium
GCCGGGCGGAACCCGCGGAATGCCGGCGGGCGGAGCCTGCGGGGCTGCGCACAAAACCGCCGACAGCAGAAACACGCCGCGCGCGATCGGATTCGAGCTGTCGACTCCCGAATGGACGCTCAGAAATCCGGCACGGGTCAGGATCCCGCGCCGGATCTGCGGGTCGAGATCGACCTGGACCGGCTGATCGCCCGCCGGCGCGGCCACCCCGTAGAGCGGCGCCAGATGAGCATCGACGAACCCCACCTGGGAGCCCAGAAGGTCGGCCAGCGAGCGGCCCGGGCTGTCGAAGACGACGTACTGGTAGAAGCGGTCGAGGTCCTTTCGCATCGCATCGCGCAGGGGCCCGTCGAAGCTGGGGTACACCCGCCCGTCTTTCTGCACGGTGTCGAGCTGCCAGGTGGCGAGCCACTGGTCGAGAAAATGCCGGAATTGCTCGCGCGCGTCGGCGGTGGAAAGGAGGCGTGCCGCCTGGGCGCGCATGCCAGCGCTATCGTCGAGCCCTCCCGTGCGTGCGGCCTCGAGCAGCTCGTCGTCGGGCGGGACGCCAGTCAAGAGGAAAGCGAGCTGGGTAGAAACTTCGTATGGATCGAGCGCGCCCAGCTGGCCAATCTCGGTGCGGTACAGGAACGAGGGCGACTCGAGGATCGCTGCCGTGGTGGCGCTGAGCGCCTCGTCGAAGCCACCGGCTGCCGACGCCTGCTCGAACAGCGCCTGGTAGCGCGCGCGCTCGCTGGCGGTGGGCGGCCGGCGCAACGCACGCACCACGAACCCATCGAAAAAGGCCTGCTCGCACGCAGCCGCGCCCGCAACCGTGGGATCGCACGAGCCCAGCAAACGGTCTCGGTGGTCGCGTACGGCCGCATCCGCGACCTCCCAGGCCACGAACTCGTAGCTGTCGGCCTGCTCGGGTTGCACCGATCCACTGACGGGGCCGTTGTCGTAGCCGGTCTCGAGCGAATCGGCGAGAAATCGGTACGGTGAGATGGTGACGCCCACCAGGCGCTCGACCGAGCGCACATATTCGCGCACCGACAGTCGGCGCACCCGCGCGGTCACCTGGGGCCGGGGGGCCGGGCCGGCCTCGTCGCCGGCCGAGCATCCGCAAAGCAGCGCGGCCAACGCTACCGCGCAGGGCAGGAGCGGCACCCTACGCAAGCCAAGCTCCATCTCCAGCACTATGGGCTCAAGACTGGCCGGGCGCAAGCGGCGGCGCCCCAATCATGCCATCATGGGGTGTGGAACCTGGTTCGCCGAGTGAGATGCTGGGCGCGATCGAGGCTCGGCTGGGCCCGCTGCCGGGACCGATGCGTGCGGCTTTTCTGGCCGTCGACCGCGTGCGCTTCGTGCGCCCCTGTGACCGCGCTGTGGCGTACCAGGGCTGGCCGCTGCCGCTCGACACGCCGCACGGCGAAAAGGTGCCCCCGGTGGCCGAGCTCCTGGCCCGCCATGGCACCTGGGAGCGCGCCCTGTTCGCACCGGAATTTCGCGCCGCCGGCGCCACCGTCAGCGCACCGCTCATGTATGCGCTCAGCTTCCACCTGCTGGGCCTCGCCGAGGGCCAGAGGATGCTCGAGCTGGGCAGCGGGACCGGCTACGGCGCCGCCCTGGCCGCCCACATCGTCGGTCGCTCGGGCCGCGTGACGTCCGTGGAGGTCGATCCCCATCTGGTGCGCGTCGCGCGCGCGCTCAACCAGGATTTGCCGCAGGTTCAGGTGCTGCATGCGGATGGCCTGGCGCGGGCCGATCTGGCCGCCACCCACGATCGCGTGTGGCTGACCTTCTCGGTGGCCGAGATCCCGCGCCTGCTGGTGGAGGCGCTGCCCGAGGGGGCGGTCCTATTGGCACCGGTGGGCCCGCCGCCGCCTTCACCCCAGCGCCTGCTGCGATTCGAGCGCGCAGGTGGCGCCCTGGTCGAGAAGGAGATCCCGATCCCGGTCTGGTTTCTGGCCGCGCGCGGATTGATCGAGGACCGGTGAAGCCGCTCCGCCGGTTCAGTTACCCGTGCGAAGCTCGATGCCAAAACCGACCACCTGGCGGATGGGGGCCTGGGCGCTGCCGTCGTAGGACAGCGTGTAGGTCAGAAGCCCATGCAGCGGGCCCACCGCGCGCACCGCGAATTGCGAGAGCAAGGTGTAGATCAGGCCTGACGACCCGCTGGGGTGCATTCCATCGAAGTTGGCGAGCACGTGCATCCGGTTCCACAGCTCGTTGGCGGTCAGCTGCAAACCGCCCACGACTCCACTTGCTTCCTGCAGCGTGGCCGTGCTTCCGCTCGAGGCGGTGACGACCGAGGTGTAGCCCACGCGAGCGGCCAGATTGCAGCCCGGCTGCAGCGCATAGCTCAAGCGAACCCGCAAGTCCAGCGTGTGGGAGGGTGTGGTGAGCGCGTAGCGATACCTGGCGTCCGCTCCCACGGCGATCTCTCCGAAGGTCCGCGCCGCCTGCCCGTATCCCTCCACCACCGCCGCCGACTGGGTCGACACCAGCTCCAGAAGCGAGGCGCGAACGAAATAGAGATTGTGCGACTGCGCCGCCGCGTCGTCCGCATCCGGGTCCGGCCGCGCGGTCAATGCCGCGGGCTCCCCCTCGGAGGCGTCTACTTCGGCGTCGGCCTCGACCTCGGTCTCGTCCTCGGGTGCTGGCTCCAGCTCGCCGGTGGTGGCGGCCGCGATGCGCGCGGGACGGCGACCCGGATCGACTGCGGCCAGCGCCACGGCGGAGTTGGACCGCCGGGGACAATGAACCGCCTTGACGATGGTCAGGAGGCGCCTGCGGACGATGCGGACCTGAAAGCGATCGCACACGGTCGAGCTCGAGTCGGCATCGACGAGCTCGACGCGATGCCGGCCGGGCGCGAGGCCGAGCAGCCGGGCAGGGGTTTCGCGCCCGGTATCCTGGCCGTCAATCCAGACCCGCGTGCGCACGGAGGTCTTGATGGTCAGAAAGCCTCGGTGGTGGCGTGGCGCGGACCATCCCCGGCCGGGCAGGGCTGCCACGAGGCCCAGGCAGACTACGAGCCGTAGCACTCGAGAGCTCTCCGTGCAGATGGCGTGCCCCTGGACAAGCAGCCGTGATCATTGACCTGGATCTGGTGTCCGCAGTCGCCAGGTGTAGTCTGGGGCGCACGCGCAATCGCCTTGCTTACATGTCAACACAGGTTGATTTTCAACGGCTTGCGCGCGGCACGGCGGTTGCTCCAGAACCTTTCGGAGGTCGCGTTGTCAGCAATCACTTGCGTCCGGGTGGGCTATGGCGTGGCCGCGCGCATTCACGAGCTCAAGCTGCGAGCGTCCGGCGTCTCCACTGCCGCTGTCGTCGAGGTCGACCCGCGGCGACGCCGTCACGCGGCTTCCGACGGTCTGCTGGCGTTTTCGTCGTGCCGCCAGGCGGCGCGGCTCAAGCCCACGTTCTGGGACATCTGTACCAGCACCTCGCGCCACGTCGATGCGATCGAGAGCATCCTTCACGTCGAGCCGGCCGCCAACCTGCTCATCGAGAAGCCGGTCTGTGCACCGTCCGACGTGCCCCGTCTGCTCGCGCTTCTGGCCTGCAGCCGCGGCCGGGTGGTCATCAACGACAACTACCGCTCCTCTGCCGTCACGCGCGCGGTCAAACGCCTGGTCCATGAAAAGCTCGGCCTGCGCATTCGCCGCGTCATCGTCGAGATGACGCAAAACCGCATGGAAGACTTCATGAGCGGTCGCTTCATCGACCAGGATTACAAGGCGCTCGGGTATGAAGGGCCGCACATGCTGGCCATCGTGCAGGAGCTCGGCGACTCGGTGTGGCCGCCCGCGCAGTTCGAGCGCGCTCGGCTGACCGATCTGCAGATGCACGTGGACGGCCGGCCGGTCCGGCTGCCCGGCCAGCGCAGCGCCCTGGTGTCGTATCTTTCGCGCACCGGGGTGGCGGTCGAGCTTTACACGGGGCTCGACGGCGTGGTGCGCGATCCGCGTCCCCCACTCGCGCCCCCGCACGCCCGCTTGCGGGGCGGAACCAGGTACCGCGTGGTCATCGTCGCGGGCCCCGACCGGGAGGGCCATTCGTGCGAAGTGGTGGGCTTCTACGAGCCCAGCTCCACCATGGGGCGCGGCGTGGGCGCGGCGGTGGTGCTGCGCGACGGCGTGGTCGTGGGCATGCTCTCGATCGCGGACGACACCATGCAGACGCATCTCGCGCGCGCGGTCGACCACTTCACGGGTACGGCCCAGAATCCGTCGGAGGCCCTGCCCGCCATCGAGATCGCTCAGATGCTCGGGCGCTTTGCCTCGGCCTCGATGTAGGGAAACCGGTTACGGGACTCTGTCGCGACAGATGGTCGAGTTGTCCATCCCGACGTTCAGGGCCAGATCGCCCGCCGCCTGGGCTGCCTTCTTGCGAATCACATACGCGGGGCCGGTGTACGTTTGTGCCGCGACCTGTCGGATCGTATAGAAGCCCTCGATGGCGTCGCGATGGAAAGCGGCCAGGTCGTCGTAGATCTTGCCGTAGCTGGGATCGTAAATCTTGGTGCCGGTGCCGCCGTAGGCGCCCAGATCGATTTCGACCACGGCGTGGTTCGGGAAGGTCGAGACCGGATTCGGGCTGTTCTGTCCGGCCACCCCGGCAGCGTCGGTGACCTCGAGCGGGGTTTTCCAGTTGTACTCATTCCGACCCCGCACGTAGGGCGGCAACATGGGGCCGTACGGTTGAGCCGGGCGCCACCTTGCAGGCACGTTCACCCACTTGTAGCCGTTCTGGTCGTAGATGGCGCCGCCGTCGTTCGTGAAGGTCCAGTTCTTGACCAGCATCCACTCCTCGCGATTTTTCGGGGTGATGGTGGCGCGGTGGATGCCCTGGCGGGCGACCCCTTCACCCAGCGCGCGGCACAGATCGAGGATCAGCTTGGTTCGCCACACCCCGCACTGACCGTCGCGCTTGGTCTGGAAATCGACCCACGTATAAGCCACGTTGGCCCAGCTCCGGTAGTAGGAATAGGGTCGCGGGGTCTTGCTGGCGCTTTGATATTGCCCGCTCGCGTAACGCTTCTCGCCCGGCTTGCCGTTCCACACGCCGTCGATGATGTCGAGATCCGCGCTCTGGCCGGGCGCATCGACCGGGCCGGCCGCGACCAGATGCTCGAGCTCGGGCCCGGGCGGGCTGAGCCGGAAGCGCGTCACGTAGATCCGGTTCTGCGTGCGCCCGGCCTCCATCCAGGTGTTGCACGGTCCCAGCCCGATCTGCCACCGGATCTCGTCCTCGAATAGATCGGGTGCGCGCACCTCGCCTTCCCGGAACCCCCGGTTCGCCTCGGCGTGCTCGAGCCGGATCTGGTAAGGGTCGGCGGTTCGCGCGGGCGTCTTGGGGATGTTGATCCCGCTCTGGGTCTGCGCGCGCACGTAGAGCTGCCCGCGCTGCGCGGCCGCCAGCACGGCCGACCACGCTGACGG
>DATFWX010000184.1:0-8015 GCA_035258845.1 Polyangia bacterium
CTGGGGTGGCGGGGCGAGCGCATCGCGCCAGCCGTCAAACCAGGGGCCCGACGAGCAGGGATCGGGCGGCCGCACGTGGTGGCGGTGTTTCTTGAAATTTTGCAGGACGTATACGAGAGCGTTGCGGACCGATCGGGGCGAGGTGAGAGCGCGCGCGTGGGAGCGCTCGCGGAGCACGCGGCCGCGCCGGCCCAGAACGCGGTTGATCGTACGGGCGATGCGGACGGCGAGGCCCTGCATGCCGCGCGCGAGCCGCCCGCGGTCGTCGGCTTCGACGATGAGATGAAAGTGATTCGACTGCGCCGAGAAGTGGACCACGCGGAAGGTTTGCTTGGTGGCGGCGGTGAACACGCGGCGCAGCACGCGGAACCGGTGGTGCCGGATGCTCGCGCGGAGGTCAGGCTGCAAGCGGAGCGTGACGTGGACCGGGTGGGCGCGCTTGTGGAGCGGTCGCGCTCGGTGCGGGACCATCCGGGGGCCGAGGCGTGAACGGGGCCGCCCGGCGCCCGGGCGCTTGCCGCCCCAGGTGCTCGGGAAGCGCAGCTCCTGCTGTACGGGGCGCGCGTGTCGCTTCGGCTTCCGCCTCACGATGTGGCTCTCATTGCACGGCTTGACCTCATGCCTTTCACTTGGGCCCCCTGATCGCCGGCGTTGGCCGCCTGTCTTCACCGCGTCCCGGCGTGCTGGTTCCTCACACGCCGGCCTCTTGATTTAGGGCAATGATTGTCCGAACAGAGGGAAAAGTCAAGACCGAAAAGCGAAAGCAGCAAGAAGAGCGGCGCTCGGAGCCCCTCGGAGAGCACATGACCCCGGAGCTCCCGGCCCTCGGCATCGGGGGCGGCGAGGCGGCGGGGTCGGCCTGTGAGCAGCAGCCGCCAGGGCCAGCTCGGGGCGAGCACCGCGCGGGCGGCTGGTCACAGGCCGTAGCCGGAAAAGAGGCCGCGCTGTGGGGAGCGAAGAACCGTCGTCGGGCCTGTGAGCGCGCTGGGGCAGGCCCCTACCTGCGCCCAGCGACTTTCCGCGTGCGGGAGAGAAGCTTGTGGGCAGACGGTGACCGGCTCAGCCTCATCCCGTCTTTCCGCGAAGGCGCCGGTCACCGGCCGTCCACAAGCGTGCAGGCCTGCCCACGGCGGTCACAGGCCCGGCCGGCTCCCTTCGCAGGTCCGGTCGGCTGCGTATCCTGGGCTTGCCGCGGGCTACGACCTGGGGTGCCGGCTACGACTCCGGGGCGCGGGCTATGACCGGGGGTGCCGGCTACGACCCGGCGGGGCCCGGGCCTACGACCCCGGGGGCGCCGGCGGCGCCGCGCGCACAGCGCGCAGGAGCGCCAGCATCGCGTCGTGGATGGGGCCGTTCGAGCACACGATCTCGCCCGCGTCGGGGTGAAAGGGGCCACCGCGCCAGTCGGTCAGGCACGCGCCGGCCTCGCGGGCAATCACGCTGCCCGCCGCCAGGTCCCACGGCTGCAGCCGATACTCCCAGTAGCCGTCGAGCCAGCCGGCGGCCACGAAGCACAGATCGAGCGCGGCCGCGCCCAGCCTGCGCACGCCCTGGGCCCGCCGCTGAAAGGCTTCCCAATTGGCGAAATTGTTCTCGGGATTGTCCGCGCGGTCGTACGGGAATCCGGTCACCAACAGCGCGCGCTCGAGCGCGCCGGTCGAGCTTACGCGCAGCAGCTTGCCGTTCAAGGTGGCGCCGCCGCCCGCACAAGCCGCAAACTCCCAGCCCAGAGCCGGCGCCACCACCACGCCGGCCGCCAGCTGGCCGGCAATCTCGAGCCCGATCGAGACCGCAAACAGGGGCAGCCCATGCGCGAAGTTGGTGGTGCCGTCGAGCGGATCGACCAGCCAACGCCGGCGCGCCCCGCGCGCCCCGCGCGCGCCTGATTCCTCCGCCACCACCGCGTCGTCGGGGCAGGCGCTGGCGAGCGCGCGCACGATGCAGGCCTCGCTCTTGCGGTCGTACTCCGTCACCAGGTCCGTGCGTCCACTCTTGTAGCAGATGCCCACGCCCGCGCTCTGCACGGCGGACCAGCCATCCCGCAGGATGGCGGCCGCATCCCGAGCGATCTCGCGCGCGAGCAGCAGGGACTCGCCCGCCTCGCCGTTCACAAGTCGAGCCTCATGCAGGTCGCGCTCTTGCAGGCGCCCAGCGTGAACTGCGTCGACTGGCTGGCCGGCGGCTCGACCCGCGTCCGATCGACGATGCGGAAGCCGAGATGCTGCGCGAAGAAGTCGGAGGCGGTCTCGGTGAGCAGGTACAGCCGCCGCACGCCGCGCGCACGCGCCCGCTGCACCGCGCTGTCGGCGAGCATCCAGCCCAGGCCCTGCCCGCGCTTCTCCGGAATCACGGCCAGCGAGCGCAGCACCGCCACCTCGTCGTAGATCTCGAGCCCCACGCAGCCCACCAGCGTGCCCTCGTCGCGCAGGACCAGGAAGTTGCGCAGATGGTCGGCCACCCCGTCGGGCGGTAGCTTGTAGCTGCGCAGCAGCGCGTCGATGGCCGACAGATCGCCGGGCGTGGCCGGCATCACCGCGTCGCCCAGCGCGCCCAGGAGCTTGTCGTGCAGATTGTCGAAGCCGCCCGACGACATCGCGACCACCGTGTCGCCAGGGGCCAGGCGTTCGGACAGGTACTTGACGATCTCGTCGACGCCGCCGGCCGCCACCCGCGCCGGCACGCCACGGGCGCGCAGATCGCCGGCCAGACGCTCGGTATCCAGGCGCTCGCCCGCGGGCACTTTCTCGGGCTGGAAAAGGGGTGCCAGCACCACTTCGTCGGCGGCCGTGAGCGCATCCGCGAACTGGGTCTGGAACACGCTGCGGCGGCTCGAGGCCGAGCGCGGCTCGAACACGGCGACCAGCTTGCCGCTGCCGAAGCGCTTGCGCAGCCCGGTCAGCGTGGCCCGCACTGCGGTCGGGTGGTGCGCGAAGTCGTCGACCACGGTCACGCCCTGCGCGATGCCGCGCACTTCCTGGCGCCGCCTGACGCCGGCGAACCGAGACACGCCGCGCGCGATTGCGGGCGGCTCGAGGCCGAGCACGCTGGCCGCCGCCACCACGCCCAGAATGTTCTCGAGATTGTAAGCGCCGCTCAGGCCGGTCTCGGCCGTGCAGAACCACTTGCCGCCGCGCACGACCTCGAGCAGCGTGCGCCCCCCGGACCGCGTCTCCACCACCTTGCCCTGCCAATTCGCGGTCTGGTCGCTCATGGAATAGGTTTCGATCGGGCAGCGGGCCGCCCCTGCCACCTCGAGCGCGTCGGGCGAGCTGGCCGCCACGATCAACCGGCCGTCGACCGGGATCAGCTCGACGAAACGACGGAACGCGGCCTTGACCTCGTGGAGCGAGCGGAAGATATCGACATGATCGAACTCGACGCTGGTCACGATGGCGGTGCGGGGCTGGTAATGCAGAAACTTGGAGCCCTTGTCGAAGAAAGCAGTGTCGTATTCATCACCCTCGACCACAAAATGGGGCCCCTTGCCCAGCCGGAAGCTCGATCCGAAGTTGATGGGCACGCCGCCCACCAGAAAGCTGGGGTCGCGGTCCGCGTCGGCGAGCACGAATGCGAGCAGCGACGAGGTCGTGGTCTTGCCGTGGGTGCCGGCCACGACCACTGAGTGGCGGCCGCCCAGAAACAGCTTGGACAGCACGGCCGGAAAGCTGGTCAGCGCGAGCTGGCGCGTCTGGGCCGTCACCACCTCGACGTGATCGCGCCGGCACACGTTGCCGACCACCACCAAGTCGGGCTGCCAGTCCAGGTTCTCGGCCCGGAACCCCTCGAACACCGGGATCCCGAGCGCGGCCAGCTGCAGGCTCATGGGCGGATACACGTGCTCATCGGAGCCGCGTACGTCGTGGCCCGCGGTCTTGAGCAGCCCGGCCAGAGAGCCCATGCCGGTGCCACTGATGCCAATCAGGTGCAGCTTCATGCGGGTCGGAGCTTTCTGGGTAGCAGTAGACCCGTCGGGTGTCAACGTGTTAGGATCGCCTCGAGGAGAGAGTTGGCATGGCGGAGAAGCGCGAGCGGCGCGACCACTTTCGGGGCAAGCCCCGCCCGGGTCGGCGGGTGGAAGTGACCTACCGGGTCGTGGACGACGCCGGGGAGGAGTCGGAGCCGCACAAGGCATTCACGCGCAACATCGGGGTCGGGGGCGCCTTCATCGTGACCGAGGACCCACCCGCAGCCGGCTCACGGCTCATGCTCAGCATCCACGTGCCGACCTCGGACAAGCGCATCGAGCTGCGGGGCGAGGTGCGATGGATTGCGGACGGTGAGCTGGACGCCGTGCACGGCATGGGCGTCAAGTTTCACGGGCTCGATGTTCCGCAGTTGCTCGAGCTCAACGAGTATTTCACCTCGCTGACGAGCACAATGGACTTTGATTAGTCGAAAGCCGAAAGGCCGACCCAGGTTCGGCAGTCGCCTCGGTCCGATACTTTTGACTTTCGACTCACCTAAACGGATCGAACTTGTACTCGAGACCGAACGTCAGGATCACGTAGCTCGCCGAATAGGTTCCGTTCCCGACCACCGTATAGGAAGGATCGCTGATCGAGCCCCCGAGCGTGTGGGTCTGCCGCAAAAGAGAGTTTGTGACCGTGCGGTCGGGCATGTAGACGTAGGCCGCGCCCAGGTTGGCGCTGAGACCGTGGGCCTGCCAACCCAAGCCGGCCGTGAATCCAAGATGGTCCCAGGCCCGAAAATCCAGGCGCGTCCACTCGTCGGGCGCGGCCGCGCTGTCGTAGTACGATCCGGCGCGCAGGCTCCACAGGCCATTCGGCGACTCGAAGTTGTAGGCGCCGCCCAGACGCACGCTGTACGAGTCATTGTAGCGGTGCGGCGACAGGATCAGCGCCGGCTGCGGGCTCACACCGGTGGTCTTGATCTGGATGTCCTGCACCTTTGCGCTCCAGTTTTCCCACACGAAGTCGAGCTCCAGATCGCCGGCTTCGAAAGCGCCGCGACGGAAGATATAGCGGCCGCCGGCGCGCACGATCATGGGCAGGCCGGTTCGGAAGCTCGACACCACGGCGTACTGACCGTTGTCGTACATCGGCTTGGGTTTTTCGGGTGGGTTGGGGCCCGTGCTCGCGGTCGCGGTGCCCGATGCATCGATGTCGGTCGAGTAGCGCCAGTTCACGCCCAGCTGCCAATGCTCGTTCGGCGCCAGCAGCGCGCCCGCGCTCGCGGAAGGCTCGAACCCATCCGACACATCCAGATGCACGTCGTAGTCCCAGTCCGGATTTTCGTCGCCGCTGCGGGCCGCGGTCAGGTACGTGATCTGGTGGAACTTGAGGCTCGAGTAGACCCAGTGGAAGGCCGCGCCCACCGAAAGAAACTGCCAGGGCCGAAAGGCCACCGCGGCGGTGGGGTAAGCCACCAAGAGTTCGTGCTCGAGGAAGTCGTAGCGCTGCGGCGCCGGCGCATTGGCGCCGTTCAGTCGAACCGTGGTCGGAAACTTGGCCGATCCGTACGCGGAGGGACCGTACACGCCGGCCGCGAATGTCCACGCCCGGGTGCCGAAGTCGCTGGCGGCCAGCAGCATGGGCGCGAAAAAGGGCCCACCCGAGTTGGACACTTTCGGGAAGGGCTGGTTGTCCCAGGGCTGGCCGTTGGGCGGGTAGGTGCCAGCCCGCTGGAAGTCGGCGCTCGCGTTGATGATGTTGGCAGACACGAGAAGCCGCGTCCCCCGCACCCAGGCCAGGCCGGCCACGTTGTACTGAAGCGCGGTCAGATCGTCGGCCTTGGCCGTGAAGGCGCCGCCGCGCGACAGCGCCTGCGCGCCGTTGTCCGGGATCTCCTGGCCGCCGGCCCAGGCCAGCTGCGGGATTAAGAGGATGACGATTGTGGCTGCCAGTCGGTTGCGCATGCGCCCTTGCTCCTTAAGTAAACCAGTAGGATGCTGATCGCGGCCGGCGTGACGCCCGAGACCCGTGCCGCCTGCCCGATCGAGCGCGGCTGCACCGCCTCCAGCTTTTCGCGTACCTCGCGCGACAGACCGGCAATTCGCCGGTAGTCGATGTCCCTCGGGATCGACTGCGCTTCCATGCGCTGCAGCCGTTCGGCTTCGGCAAGCTGGCGGCGCAGGTAGCCTTCGTACTTGGTGCGGATCTCGAGCCGCTCGCGAATCGCGGGCTGGTCATCGCCGCGCGCGAGCGCATCCATGCGGCGCTCGAACGCGCGCCAGTCCTCCTCGCCGACCAGGCCCACGCGGCGGCCCTGCGGGGTCAGCCGCTCGTCGGCATTGTCCTCGCGTAGGAGCAACCGAAACTCGGCGCGCGAGGTCAGCATGCGATAGGGCTCGCGGGTTCCGCGGGTGGTGAGGTCGTCGATCAACACCCCGATGTAGGCCTCGTCGCGGCGCAGGATGAGCGGCGGCCGGCCGCCCAGCGCCAGCACCGCGTTGATGCCCGCCAGCAGGCCCTGCGCCGCCGCTTCCTCGTAGCCGCTGGTGCCGTTGATCTGGCCAGCCAGGAAAAGGCCCGCGACCGCTCGCGTCTCCAGAGTCGGATGGAGCGCGGTCGGCTCCACCCAGTCGTACTCGACCGCGTAGCCGGGCCGCGTCATCTCGGCCCGCTCGAGCCCTGGGATGGAGCGCACCAGGAGAAGCTGCACGTCGTAGGGCAGCGAGGTCGAGATGCCGTTCGGATAGACCTCGATCGTGTCCAGTCCCTCGGGCTCCAGGAACACGTGGTGGCGCGGCTTGTCAGCGAACCGCACCACCTTGTCCTCGATCGACGGGCAGTAACGGGGCCCGGTGCCCTGGATCCGACCGGCATAGAGCGGCGAGCGGTCCAGGTTGGAGCGGATGATCTCGTGCGTGCGCTGGTTGGTGTAGGTCAGGTGGCACGACACCTGGCGCAAAGGCGGCCCGGCGCCCTGGTCGCTGGCTCGAAACGAGAACAGCGGCGGCGGCTGGTCGCCGGGCTGCTCTTCCAGCCCCGTGTAGTCGATGGTGCGGCCGTCGAGGCGACAGGGGGTGCCGGTCTTGAAGCGACCCAGCGGCAGGCCCAGCGCGGCCAACGAGCCCGACAGGCCCAGCGACGGCCGCTCACCCGCACGCCCGCCCTCGTGCCGCTCCGCGCCCACGTGGATGAGGCCGCGCAGAAAGGTTCCGGTCGTGATGATGACCGCGCGGCAGCCAAAGGCGACCCCGGCCGTAGTCTCGACTCCGGTGATGCGGTCCTCATGCGTGCGCAGGCGCGCCACCTCGGCTTGTTTGACCCACAGGTCTGGCTGCGCTTCCAAGAGAGCGCGCATGGTCTCGCGGTAGCGGCGCTTGTCGCACTGCACGCGGGTCGAGCGCACGGCCGGACCCTTGGACAGATTGAGCCGTCGGAACTGGATTCCGCAGGCATCGGTCACGCGTCCCATGGCGCCGCCCAGCGCGTCGATCTCGCGCACCAGGTGGCCCTTGGCCACGCCGCCCACCGCCGGGTTGCACGACATGTGCGCGATGGTCTCGAGGCTCGAGGTCAGAAGCAGCGTGCGCACGCCCATCCGCGCCGCCGCCAGCCCTGCCTCGCAGCCCGCGTGTCCCGCACCCACGACGATGACGTCGAACCCGTCGGGGTACGTGAACATGGCCAGAAAGGTTCGATGGCACAGGTGCGAATGTCAAGCGTCGTTTGCGGTTCCTGGCGGTTACTTGAGCTTCATGCCGGCCATCTCGCAATCGACCTCGATGCCGGTGCGGAAGGCCTTCTCGGTGGCCTGGTAGGCCTCGAGCGCAGTTGCGCGGTCGCCGAGCTTGCAGGCCGCGACCGCTTTGGCGTGCAGAGCGATCAGGTTGTGCGGATTCATGGCCAGCGCCTGGTTGGCCAGCGCGATGGCTCTCTCCCATTGCCCACGGATTTGAGCTTGCAAGGCGCGCTGGGCCAGAAGACGCACGGTTTCGGCTCGCCGTTCCTCTTCTTCCTCGGACGGCAGGGGGGCGGCTGTGGGAGCGGCCGCGGCGGGGGCCGATTTGGAACCAACGTGCGCAGGCTTGGGCTTGGGTCGGGCGGGCG
>DATFWX010000185.1:0-3925 GCA_035258845.1 Polyangia bacterium
CGCGAGCCGCTGACCGAGCTCAGACGACTGTACAAGCTGGCCCGGGCCTACGAGCGGGCCAACCAGGGCGACGCGCTGACCGCGAAGAAGGACCTCAAGGCGGCCGCGACGGCCTACATCGATGCCTCCAAGCTGGCGCCTGAAAACGACGAGCTCATGTTCTGGGCCGCGCTCTCGCAGGCCGCCGCCGGCAAGATCGACGAGGCCGCCACCCAGATGATGAAGGTGTTCGACCTGCATCCGGGCTGGCGCGCGCTTCTGCCCTATCTGCGCTCGAGCGACTCGCCGGGCGCCCCCATTCTGCAAATTCGGCTCGGGATCCCACCCAAGCCGCGGCCCGGCGAGGGCAAGCGCCCGCCCGCCGCGGCGCCCGCCCCGGCATCACCGGGCGCGCACGAAGAAAAGCCCCCGCCGCCGCCCGCGCCCCCGGCCGCGCCCGCGCCCCCGGCCCCGCCGCCGCCACAGGAGCCGCGCACCATCACCAGCCAGCAGGCTGCGGCCATGAAGATCTCGGGCGTGGTGCCCGATTACACCGAGGCCGCGCGGCGTGCCAACGTCACCGGCGAGGTGCTGGCCAAGATCTGCGTGTCCGAGAGCGGCACGGTCACCGGGGTCACGCTGCTCAAGGACCTGCCGCAGCTCGGCAAGCACGTGCAGGACACCGTGCGCTCGTGGCGCTACCGGCCCCTGCAGGAAGGCGGCCGGGCGGTGCCGTTCTGCCACGTGACCCGGTTCGTGTTTCAGCTCGATTGACAGTGGCCGGGCGGGGCGGGTAGATCGGCTTCATGCGGGTGATGGCGGCGGTTTTCGGGTTGCTCCTCCTGGCGGCGGGCGGCGGCGAGCCCGCGCCCAAGCCGGTGCTCGTGGTGCACGGCGACACCACGTTCGTCGACGATGCCTACGCGCTCTCGCCGAGCGGCGGCCGGCTGGCCTATGTGCGCTCCAACGGCGCCGACATCGCGCAGGTGGAGGTGGCGGAGCTGCCGTCTGGCAACGTGGAGGCGCGCTTCTCGATTGCCGCATTTTCGCGCATCCCGGAACGGCTCAGCTTCACCGAAAACGGAAAGCTGATCGTGGTGGGCCGCCTGCCCGACGCCGAGCGGCGCGAGGCGCAGGTGTTCGACCTTTCGGGCAAGCCGCTGGGACGCAAGCTGGGCCCGGCCGATTCGATCGCGTGCGCGCAGATCGACGGCAAGTCGGCCCTGGTGGCGCTCTCGATCCGGCGCAGCGGCGAGCACACGAGCTACGAGGTGTCCGCGCTGCGCGCCGAGGACGGCAAGGCGCTGGGCCGGCGCACCCTGAGCGCGGGCAGGGACGGCCTGATCAAGCTGGGCGAGGGCTTTCGCATCGTCTATTGGTCGGACGACCTTCTGCACCTGACCGGCGTCAAGAAGGGCGAGTACGACAAGAAAAACGACGTGCGCAGGCCCGACCGCGCCATGATCTTCGACGTGCTGGCGGGCAAGGCGGTCAGCGAGCACGAGATCGGCGACGTGGTGTCCTGGGTGCGCGAGATGAGGCAGCGCGAGCAGTTCCCGCAGCGCGCCGCTTTCGTGGCCTTCTCGGAGGATCTGAAGGCGCTCGAGCTTATCACCGCCGACAATCGCCGACTCGAGGTCAAGACCGTGCGGCCGCTCTGGAAGTACGAGCCCAAGACCATCTTGCAGCAGGCCGGCCCCGAGCCCGGGCGGCTCTATGTCTCGCTCACGGTCGATCCGGTCAACCCGGAGGCGGTCAAAAAACAGAAGACCGACCCCGACCTCTTCGATCTGTATGCGGTCGATGGACAGTCGGGCAGCGCGGCGCGCGTGCTGGGCGGCGTTCTGGCCGCCAAGCGCCGCCTGGCCTGGGTCGCGGGTGGCGGCCGCGTGGCCATCCTACGCCGGCACCAGGGCTTCGACCGCGGCGGCACCGAGCTCGAGGTGTACGACCTCTCGCGATAGTTCTCCGGCGGTGAATCTTCAAAAGCCGACGCCGATGTCGACGTCTGGCACCGCTTCCAGAAAGCGCGTGCGCGCGGACTCGTCGACCACCCGGGCGTCGAGCAGCGCGTTGGCGGCGCCGAGATAGCGCTCGGCCAGCCCGACCGCACGCTCCACGTATTCGCGCAAGCGAAAACCGTCGCGCTCGTAGTAGCGCACGCGCAGGGTGCGGTCGGCGCGTCCGAGCCCCTCGCGCCGACCGGCCGGCGAGCTCAGCAAGAGGCCGTACATGCGCGCGCCCGCGAGCCACCGATTCCACTGCGCACGCCCGGGTGCGCGCGCGTGCGTCTCCAGGCACGCGCTCTCGACCAGCGCCAGCAGAGAATCGGGCCACTGCGCGCGCCAGCCGCCCGCGCCCGGAAAGCTGCGCACGCGCTCGCGCGGGTACGTCGTGCCCATTACGTCGCGGCCGGTTTCCTCCTCGAGAAAGTACAGGCTCTGCCACTTCTCGCAGCGCCCGTGCAACGCATCCGGATGCTCGCGCACGCCTGCGCGCAAATCGCGCGCCACCTCGTCTTGCACGAGCGGATGGATGGTCACGTCGAAAGCGTGGTGACACAGATAGCCGCCCACCAGCGCGAGCTGCTCCTGCGCGTCGCTGGCCGCCCAGGCGTGATTGCGTCGGAAGGTTTCCAGCATCGCGAGCGCGAGCGTGCCGGTCCGGCGCGCATGGAAGATGATCCCCCACTGGTTTCCAAACGACACGTGGCCGAGAAAATGTCGCGCCACCTGCAGCGCGAACTGGTCGAAGTACGGCAGGTCGGGCAGGCCCGCGCCCAGTCGAAGCGCGCCCGGCGCGGCGCCGAACGCGCGTGCGAACAGCATCGGCAGCTCGGCCCGCGCAGCCATGCGCTCGGCTCCGGCCAGATGCAGAAAAAAGGCGGGCATCGGCCCGTCCTAGCGCGCGCTTGCAACAATTACAAGAGGCCTCGCAACCGTTGCAAAGCAGCCTCGATTTTGCACTTTACAAGCTGGATTCGACTGGTATAGTCCCGCGAGTCATGATCCCGAAATGTTCCTCGACTCTCGTCGGTGTGACCGCGCTGCTCGCGCTGCTCGCCGGTGGGACGGGATGCGAGGACGTGCACGCGCGCAAGCTGGTCAAAGAGGGCAACGATCTGTACCGTGCGGGTGAGTACAAGGGTGCGGTCGACCGCTACAACGAGGCCGAGAAGCTGAGCCCCCACCTCCGGGTGATCTACATCAACCGCGCCTACGCCTACCTGCTGCAGTTCGCGCCCGGCTCCAACACACCCGAGAACAACGCCGCCGCCGAGGGCGCGATCACATCCTACAAACGATTTCTCGAGTTCCAGCCCAACCGCAAAGACGTACGCGATCTCCTGATCCAGCTCTGGCTGGACTCCGGGCATTACGACGACGCGCTGGCCTACTTTCAGGGCGTGCTGCAGAAGGAACCGAACAACCTGGAGGCGGTCCGAACCATCGGCATCATCAACTCCAAGGCGGGTCGCTTTCAGGATGCGCTCAAGTGGTACGAGAAGCGAGCCAGCCTCGAGGAGCGCAATCCCGAAGGTTGGTATGCGGTGGGCACCCTGTGCTGGGAGCAGCTGCACAATCACGGCCCCGATGGCGGTGCCCCCCTCATGGGGCCGCCGCGTCTGGCGCTGGCCGATCACGGCATTCACACGCTCGAAAAGGCGCTTGCGCTCAACAGCAAGTACATCGAGGCCTACACCTACGCGAACCTGCTCTATCGCGAGCGTGCGCTGGGCCACGGCGACACCACGGATCCCCTGTTCGGGCAGGCGGCCGCGACCGCGGCCCAGGAGGACACCAAAAAGGCCGACGAATACATGAAGAAAGCGCTGGAGCTCATTCGGGCTCAACAAGCGTCTAAACCAGATCAGAAGAAGAAGTAGGTGGGGACGTAGGAGCAGCAGCATGGCACTCGGCGATCGGTACCTGGAGTGGCGGAAGGG
>DATFWX010000186.1:0-20516 GCA_035258845.1 Polyangia bacterium
ATGGAGCAGGCTCTGAGCGAGGTCGACCAGCACCTTCTCGACGCCGACGCGGGGCCGATCCGGTACCAGACGCTGTCCGAGCTCAAAAAGGTATGGGCGCAGTGAGCGTGCGCAGGAGCGACGCGCCCGCCTCGTGCTCCAGCTCGGCGTCGCCGACATCGACCGCGTAGGCCAGAAGCCCGATGCTATGGGCGAGCCCGCGGTGACAGGCGCGCGTGCGCACGGCCGCGTCCACCTCGCCGTACACCGCAAAGAAGTCGGGGTGTGCCTCTTCCGGGAGGAACGTGTAGGCGATGCTCAGATCGACGGCGGGATCGCCCAGGCATACGTCGCCCCAGTCAATCACGCCCGCCAGCTCGCCCAATCGATCGAGGAGCAGGTGGCGCAGGTAGAAGTCGCCGTGCAGGAGCACGTGGAGGGCGCCGTCGGCCTCGGGCGGCGGGCGCTGCAGCCGCGCGCGGGCGGCTGGCAGGTGGGCGGCCCAGCGACTGTGCTCCAGGCGCTCGATGCGCAGGAGCGCGCGCTCCGAGGTGCCCTGCATGGCACCGCGAAACGGGTCCGGAGGCACCCCCGAGACCCGTTCCTGGTGGAGCGTACGCAGAAAGCGGGCGATTGCGGGTGCAAGCGCGCATCGCTCGGCGGCGTCGGGATGGACGCGGTCGGCGGTGCGGCCGGGCAGGTATGGATGGCCGTAAAAAGGGGCCGGAAAGGCCGCCTCAGGCCGCCCGATGTGGCTTGGCACGGGGATGCGCACGGGCAAAAGCGGGGCGAGCTGGGGCAGCACACGCAGCTCGGTCTCGCAAAGCGGGATCGCGAGCGGGCGCCTCGGAAAGCGGAACACGAGCCCGCCGCAGCGCCACACGTCCATGTCCCAGCCCCGACCGAGCAGCGCCAGCGGCGCGTCCGCCAGGTCGGGGAACTGGCTGCGCAGGAGGGCCCGCGCCAGCTCGGCGCTCACCGAGTGCTCGGCTGCCCAGGGCTGCTGCAGGCGTTCGACGATAGCACTACTCGAGCTTGACCGCGCCTTCGGCCAGCACGACCTCGCGCTTGCCGAGGAGCTGCACCACGCGCAGCAGGTAGCTGCGGCCCGCGTTGAAGCCGGCGTCGGGATCGAAGCGCACGCGCGCCGCCAGCAGCTTCGCGGGCGCGATCTTGGCGTACCAGATCTCGGTCACCTCGCGCTGCTTGATGGCCTCCGGGTCGGTCAGGTCGTAGACCAGAAACAGCACCGATCCGGGAGTAGTCTCGCGCTTGAGGCGGGCCACGAACAGCACTTCCCAGGGCTGGCCTGAGCGCGCCTTGGCTGCCCCGCCCTGGGCGGCCATCTGGGCGCCCCGCGACAGCGTGGTGACGCTGCCGACAGCACTGCGCGCGGTCGCAGCGCCGCCCGAGAAGAAGCAGACCGTGCCGGGGCGCGTGCACTGGGCCGCCTCGGGCGGCGGCGTGGCCAGAAGCTTCGGCCCCTGGTTCGGGTCGCTGCCGAACACGGTCAGGAGCAGAAGATATGCCGCGCCCATCGATCGCGGATCATGCATGGGCCGGGCCAGCGCAACCCTGCGCAACCGAAGGCGCCTGGCGTCGGCCGACCCTAGCGCGTGGGGCATTTCAGCCCCGGCGAGCACACCCTACATGTGGCGCGCGCGCCGCCCGCGCAGCCCACGCAGCGCCGGGTGGTTGGGATCGAGCTGCGGCCCGCGCGGCCCCTTGCCGATCGGCGGCGGAGCCTTGTCCAGGCGGAACTGGAGCCACTGCTCGCCATAGGGCGCGGTCTTGAGCGGTTTGCCGTCGCGCAGCCGCTCGAGGTTGGTTTGCAGCCGGTGATCGGGCTTCTTGAGCGCCTTGGCGCCGCGCTCGAGCACCTTGATCGCTTCCTCCTTCTGGCCGCTTTCACGGAGGCAGTAGGCGTACACGGTCCAGGCCAGCGAATCCTTCTTGCCCGCGCGCACCGCCTTCTCGAATGCCGCGCGCATTTTTTTCGGCTCCTTCTTGCGCCAGAACAAGCAGCCCAGCATCGCGGGCGCGAGCCACACGAAGCGCGAGGCTTTGAGAAGGTGCGGCAGCGCCTCGTCGGGCTTGCCGGCGATGTAGAGCAGGATTCCGATTTGCGCATGCAGCTGCCCGGGCAGAAGCGGATGCCAGCGCGCGACCGCAAAGCCCGACTTCAGGGTCTCGACCGCTTTCTCGATGCGGCCCGCCTGCACGTGCTTTTGTGACTCTGCCACCAGCGGCTCCACGCGCTTGGCTGCGCGCCGTCCGACCACGATGAAGGTGGCGACGAGCGTGGGCAGCGACCACACGATGCCGGCGCCGATGGAATGATGAATGGCCGAGAAGGCGGCCAGAAAAACTGCGCCCCCCACGGCCAGCGAAACCAGGATCCCTAGCACCTGGGGACCTTAATATGAGTTGGGCCGCGACGCCAGCCGCGCGCTTGGCGACCTACTGGCCTACGGGACCCACCTACGCCGCCTGCTGCGTCTTGGGGGCCGTGGGCGGCTGCCAGTCGCGCAGGGCGGCGAAGGCCGAGCGCAGCTGGGCGCGCCGGTTGCCCAGGTTGCCGGGCTGCGGGAACAAGAGCTCGCGAATGCCCCAGAGCGCCCGATCGATCGCGTAGCGCGCGGGCGTAGGCTCGACGCCAGCGTTGGCCCACATCTCCTCGAACGCGGCCGTCTGCTTGAGGCGGCCGTGCTCGCTCATGTCGCGCGCCTCGATGCCGAGGGTGCGCAGGTCGGGCTCCATCGCCTTGAGACCGGCCAGCGTCCAGAAAATCAGCTTGAGCTGGAACAGGGTCGTGCGCACGGCCTGGGCGCGCGTCAGGCCCCGCAGGAGCTGGGGCAGATACTGCGTGCCCAGCCCGACGTGACGCGCCTCGTCCTTCTCGTAGTAGGCCAGAAGGTCGGACAGCACGGGCTCGATGCGGGATGAGCGCACTTCCGAGAAGATCGTGAGCGCGATGGTCTCGATCATGAGCTGCATCCCGAGCAGCTTGTCGGCCAGATGGGGCGTATTGAGCGTGATGTCGAGGAGCTTCTGCGCGTACGGATCGATGTGCCGGGGCGTGTGGCCCAGCTCTTTCAAATAATCGTACATCACGTAAAAGTGGCGCGCCTCGTCGTGGGTCTGCGAGGTGGCGGCCATCTTGGCCTCCAGCGGCTCGATTCGATCGGCCAGCTGCGCCGAGATCTTCCAGGCCGCCAGCTCGCCCCACAAGATGGTTTCGAAGATGCGCGCGAGCGCCTGTTTCTGGTGGGCGGGTAGCTTGATCCCGCCGTGCTTCTGGATGAGATCGCGGAGCACCTGCCGGCCGTCCCACGCCAGCTCCTGGCCGCGGTGATAGATGCTTCTCAGCTTGGCATCCGCGCGCGCCGCCTGGGCCGCTTTTTCGAGGTCGAACATGCCGAACGGGATCTTGGTGCGGCTCCGACCCCACTTGGCGAGCAGCCTGACCGGGTTCATGCGGGCGGCTCTCGTTTCCGCTCGTCGGCGGGCAGAAGGCCCCGCACGAGCTGCTTGAAGTCTTCGAACGTGCGCCGCACGGGCGCGACCTGTGCGGTCAGATAGAGCTGGAGACTTACGCCCTGGAAGACCAGCTGCAGCAGCGCCGCCAGGCGCGCGGGCGGAAGCTTGAGCTGGGCAGCCAGAGGGCCCAGCGCGCTCGACACACCTTCCTCGACCAGCTCCAGCATCTCGGCCTGAAATGCGTCCAGTCGCTCCTTGATGGCCGGGTTCGAAAGCGCGGCGCGCCAGATCTCGAGCGCAAACGGGAACTGACTGCGGGTGGCGACGATCGCGTCCCAGACCTGGTCCAGCGCATCGAGAGCGCCCTCGACCGAGGGTGCGCGAGTGGCCAGGCGCGCGCGCACCGCCTGCGCAATCTGCCGGTAGTAAATCGCCTCGAGCTCGATTAAGAGATGCTCTTTGGACGCGAAATGGTAGTGCAGAAGCGACTTGGCCACGCCCGCCTCGGCGGCGATCTCCTTGAGCGAGGCCGCGTGATAGCCGCGCTGGCCAAAGCAGGACAGTGCGGCCGCCAGAATGCGCTGAACCGACTTGTTGTCGTGGTTGACGGGCTTGAGCGGGGCGGTCGAGGGCGTCATCGATGCGGCCGCTTTCAGTTTGGACTGGCCGGCCAGTCCTAAAATGCAAGAGATGATGATGACTGTCAAGTCATATTAAATTTCCGTAATGTTCATAGGGTTTTAAGATACTCGATCACGGCCGCGCGCTGGTCGGTCGTGAGCCCATCACCGAAGGGATGCCCGGCGTTGGAGTAGCCGGGCAGGGTGGTGTCATAGATCCGCTTGCGCTGGTCCTCGCTCGACGCCTCCGCTTGCCCGTGGTCGAGCGCGCTAAAGTGCCAACCCACCCCGGCCGGGTCGTAGTCGGTCGAGTCGAAGCTGCGGGTCCAGTAGCGCGGCCGGGTCGAGCTCGAGAGCAGCGCGGCCAGCGTGGGCACCGATCCGTTGTGCAAGTAGGGCGCGACTGCCCAGATGCCATCGAGCGGGGGCGCGATGTAGCCGCGCGCAGGCGCGTAGCGCGCGATGCGGCCGTAGAACGAGCGATTGAACCAGTTCACGAAGCGGCCCGCGAAACCGGCCGCGTCCACCGCCAGCATCGGATCGGTTCCCACCTCCTCGACCGCCACCACGAGATTCGGGTAGCTTCCACCGGCGCCGTAGGTGCCATGACAGCGCGCGCAGGTGTCCTCGAACACGGCGCGTCCCTGGGCCGCGCGCGCGCTGTCGATCGCAAACGGCCAGGCCGGAGGCAAAAGCTCCACGATCCATGCGCGCACGTCCGGAAAGTAGCTGTCGATGGCCTCGGCTGCGGGCACGCTGTCGGTGCACAGCGCGGACGCGGTCATCATGATGCGCGCCTGATCGCCGCGCCCGGCCGCGTTGTAGAACATCGCGTTCTTCTTGCTCATGCGCCACCAGGGCGGCACCCGCACCGGCACCGGCTCCTCCGGTGGCAGAGCGAGCAGCGGCTTTTGCGACCACGCCAGCGTCGCCACGTCGCGATGCGCGAACAGGACCACGCCCAGGTTGTCGGCCGAGTTGGAGCCGATCGTGCGGGTTCCGACGTACGGCGCGATGGCGTCGACGCGCTGCTTGAACTTCTGATACTCGGTCTGCTCGACCGGATCGGTGACCAGCCCGCCCGCGAACAGCACGTACGCGCTCAGATCGCCGGTCAGATCCTGATCGGTGTTGCCGAGGCCGATGACGTACTGGCCGTTGATGTGGCCGCTGTGACAGGCCAGGCAGTTGGGGCCCACCACCTCGACGCCGCTGGCGGTGCGAAACGCGGTCAGTTGGGGCGGCAGGTTGGCGTTGTCGCCCTCGCGACCCGGGATGCCCGAGGGTCTCGGCGGCACGACTTTCACCCAGGCGGAATAGGGCATGCCGCAGCTCACGTAGCCCCGATTGATGAGAGCCCGGTAGCCGGCCGCCGGATCGCCGGGCCGCTGGGTCTCGGGCACAACCGGTCCGACCGGAGAGCTGAGCGGAGGCGCTTCGTCGTCGCCGCAGCCGAAGACGGGCAAAAGCCCCAGCAGCGCAAGCCAAGTCAAAGGTCGCACGGGCGCAAGACTAGTTGCGCGCGCGCGCCCGGTCAATCGGCTGCGCGCGCGAGCCGGATCCCCGAAAACTGCCAGCGTGCGTCGAGCGGGAAGAAGTTGCGGTAGCTGGCGCGGATGTGACGCGTGGGCGTGGCGCACGAGCCGCCGCGCAGCACCATCCGCCCGGACATGAACTTGCCGTTGTACTCGCCGAGCGCGTCGGGGAAGGGCTCATAGCCCGGATAGGGCAGGTAGGGGCTGGCGGTCCACTCCCAGACGTCGCCGAAGAGCTGCAAAGGTCCCCGTCCGGGCTCGGTGGGCGCGGGCTGGAAAAGCCCGGCCTCGGCGAAGTTGCCGCGCACGGGCGCGCTCGACGCGACCAGCTCCCACTCGCCCTCCAGCGGCAGCCGGGCGCCGGCCCAGCGCGCGTAGGCGTCGGCTTCGTAATAGCTGACGTGACAGACCGGCGCGCGCGGATCGACCGGCCGCAGACCGCCCAGCGTCTTCTCGAGCCAGCGCGTACCGTCGTGCTGCCAATACAGCGGGGCCGAAAGGCCCGCGCGCTCGCGCACGTTCCAACCGTCCGAAAGCCACACATCGGGACGCTGGTAGCCGCCGTCGGCCAGAAAAGCCTCGTACTCGGCGCAGGTGACCGGTCGGCTGGCCAGCGCGAACGGGGCCAGAAAGACGTGGTGACGCGGCCGCTCGTTGTCGAACGCGAACCCGGGTCCCTGGTGGCCCAGCGCAACCAACCCACCCGCGTAGGCCAGCCACTCGAGCGGCACCCGGGCGCCCGCCGCGGGCTCGGGCGCGGGCCGATACGCGGGCGCGAGCGGATTCTGCGCCAGCACGTGCTTGAAATCGGTCAGGATCAGCTCCTGGTGCTGCTCCTCGTGGTTGAGCCCGACCTCGATCACGAAGCTGCGCTCCGAGAGCGCGCGCTCGGGCGCATCCTCGAGAAAGCGCCGCATGGCGCCATCGACGTGGCGCCGGTAGTCGAGCACCTGGGCCACCGTGGGCCGCGAGAGCAGCCCGCGCTGAGGCTGGGGATGGCGCTCCCCGGCACCGTAGTAGTACGAGTTGAACAGGTACGCGTAGCGCTCGTCGAAGGGCTGGTAGCTGGGCACGGCCGGTTTGAGCACGAAGGTCTCGAAGAACCAGCTGGTGTGAGCCAGGTGCCACTTGACCGGGCTGGCGTCGGGCATGCTCTGCACGACGTAGTCCTCGATCGCGAGCGGCTCGCACAGCGCTTCCGTGAAGCTGCGCACCTGCGGGTACAGCTTCTGCAACTGGGCGCGATTCATGCCGCTCTAGATAGGATGCGACGGCCTGGCCTGCCGTCACACGGAGTCATATCGAGATGGTGAATCTTTTTCATCGGGATTTTCGATTGAACAAAGTCGGCCTCTGGACCTTTCGACTTTCGACTTTCGACTTTAGACTCCCTGGCAAGGAGGCACGCCATGGCCAAGCTCAAGATCGGAGTACTGGGTACGGGCGATGTGGGGCAGGTGCTGGGCGCCGGCTTCGCTGCGCTGGAGCACGACGTGAAGATAGGATCACGCGAGCCCGGCAGCGACAAGGTCAAGAAGTGGCTCGCGCGCGCAGGCGCGCAAGGCTCCGCGGGCTCGTTTGCCGATGCAGCCCGCTTTGGGGACGTGGTCGTGCTGGCCACCAGTTGGGGCGGCACCAAGAATGCGCTCGAGCTAGCCGGTCCTGCCAATCTGTCCGGCAAGGTGCTGATCGATGCCACCAACCCGCTCGATTTCTCGCACGGCATGCCGCCGCGGCTGGCGGTGGGCCACACCGACTCAGGCGGCGAGAACGTGCAGCGCTGGGTACCCCAGGCGCGCGTGGTCAAATGCTTCAACATCGTCGGCAATCCGCACATGGTCAGGCCCAGCTTTCCGGGCGGAAACCCCGACATGTTCCTGGCCGGCAACGACGCCGATGCCAAGAAGACCGTGAGCGAGCTGTGCCAGGAGCTGGGCTGGAGCGCGCCCATCGACCTGGGCGGCATCGAGTGCGCGCGCTACCTGGAGCCCCTGGCCATGATCTGGGTCAGCTACATGTTCCGCAGCGGCTCCGGCAACCACGCGTTCGCGCTGCTGCGCAAGTGACCCGGTGCCGGGCGCCCTCATCCTGGTCACGGGCGGCAATCGCGGGCTGGGGCTCGAGGTGTGCCGGCAGCTTGCGCGTGCGCGCGCGCGGGTGCTGCTCACTGCACGCGACGGCGCGAGCAGCCAGCGCGCGGCGGCCGAGCTGCGCGCGGAGGGGCTCGAGGTGGTGGCGGCCCAGCTCGACGTCGGCTCGCGCGCGAGCATCGACGCGCTTGCGCAGCAACTGGAGGCCGACGGCGTTCGGCTGCAAGCGCTGGTCAACAACGCCGGCGTCATGCTGCACGGCTCGGGTGCGGAGGTGGCGACCGAGACCCTGGCGGTCAATTTCTTCGGCGCGCTCGACGTCACCGATCGCATGCTGCCACTTTGCGATCGCGGATCGCGCATCGTGATGGTCTCGAGCGGCCTGGGCGAGCTGCAGGCGGTCGCGCCGCACTTGCGGAAGCAGCTCGATCCGCCGGCGAGCCGCGACCAGTTGATCGGGCTCATGCGGTCTTATCTCGACGACATGGCGCGGGGCCGAGCGGCCGAGAGCGGGTGGCCCGCCTCCTCCTACGCCAGCTCCAAGGTCGGCCTGGGCGCGCTCACACGCGTGCTGGCGCAGGAGCTGCGCGATCGCGGAGTGAAGGTGTACGCAGTCTGCCCGGGCTGGGTGCGCACGCGCATGGGCGGCCGCGGGGCACCGCGCACGGTCAGCGAGGGCGCCGACACCATCACCTGGGCTGCGCTGGCGCCCGATCTGCCCACCGGAACCTTCTTCCGCGATCGCACGCCCATATCCTGGTAGCCTACCGCCCGGTGACGCCGCCCCCGCAGCCGCCTGCGCTGGCCCGCCGGATCGGTGGGTTTGGCGCGACCATGATCGTCATGGGCGGGATCATCGGCTCCGGGATCTTCGTCACGCCGTCTACGGTTGCGCGCAGCGTCCCGCGGACCGATCTCATCCTGGGCGCCTGGCTGTGCGGCGGCCTGGTCGCGCTTCTGGGCGCGCTCGCCTATGGCGAGCTGGCGGCGCGGCGTCCCGACGTGGGCGGGCAGTATGCGTATCTGCGGGACGCCTACCATCCCATGCTGGCGTTCTTGTATGGATGGGCCCTGCTCCTGGTCATCCAGACCGGCGGCATGGCGGCCAGCGCCATCACGTTCGCACGCTACGCGCTCGAGCTTTCACCCCTGCCCATCAGCGAGACCATGCTGGCCGTGCTCGCGCTCGCCGGCTTGACGCTCATCAACTGCGCGGGCGTGCGCGCGGGCAGCGGGGTGCAGAGCCTGCTGATGGTGCTCAAGATCCTGGCCCTCCTGACCCTGATCGCATGCGGCCTGCTCGCTCCCGGCCGCGCTCCGGCCGCACCGGATTCGATGGCGCCCGGTGTGCGTGCGTTCGGGGGCGCGCTGGCGCCGGTTCTGTTCTCGTATGGCGGCTGGCAGACCGCCAGCTTCGTGGGCGGCGAGATCCGCGACCCGCGACGGAACCTGCCGCGCGCGCTGGTGGGCGGAGTGGTGGGCGTGGTCGCGCTCTATGCGCTCGTGGCCTGGGCCTGCGTTCGAGTGCTGGGCGCGGACGGCCTGGCGTCGACCTCCACGCCCGCGCTCGACCTCATGACCCGCACGCTGGGCCGCCGCGGCGGGGTCCTGGTCGCGGCCGGGATTGCGCTCTCGACCCTGGGCTTTTTGAGCCAATCGATCCTGACCGCGCCTCGCGTCTACTTCGCGATGGCTCAGGGTGGTGGCCGGTTTTTCGCGGGCCTCGGGCGGCTCCACCCACGCACCCGGGTTCCCGTGGCGGCGATTGCGCTCCAGGGCGGGTTGGCCGCGCTGATTGCGCTGGTGGGTCGCTTCGAGCAGATCGTCGGCTATGTGGTCTCCATCGATTTTCTGTTCTTCGGGCTGACCGCGCTCGCGTTGTTCCGATTCCGCCGCCAGCCGACCGCGGGCGCCGAGGCGAGCTTCGCGATGCCGGGCCATCCCGCTAGCACGCTCCTCTTCGTCGCGGTGTGCTGGGCGGTGGTCGCGGCCACGTTCGCCAGCCAGCCCCGGCACAGCTTCATCGGCCTGGGCCTGGTGCTGGCCGGGATTCCGGTGTTTTTCGTTTCGCGCGCAACCAGGAGACTGTCATGACGGCGTTCGGTTCTGAGTATCTGGAGTGGGCCAAGCTGCATCCGCAGGTGCGATCCCCGCTGACCTGGAGCGGGGTCGAGAACCTGGTTCTGTCCGAGCTGCCGGTGCGGCTCGAGGAGCTCGAGCTGACCGGGCCGCCCGGCTACGGCTACGCCCCGCTCGTACGCGCGCTGGCCCAGCAGGCAGGCGTGGATCCCGATTGCGTGGTCACGGCGGCCGGCGCCTCGATGGCCAACCATCTGGTGTTTGCGGGCCTCGTCGAGCCGGGCGACGAGATCCTGATCGAGCGGCCGGGCTACCAGCCGCTGGTCGCGCTCGCGCGCTCCCACACGGCGACCATCCGGCGCTTCGAGCGGCGCCGCGAGGACGGCTTCCGCGTGGATGTGCAGGCGATCGAGCGCGCATTGTCGGCACGCACGCGCCTGCTCGTGCTCACCAATCTGCACAATCCGAGCGGCGTCTGGACCGACCAGGCCACGCTCGCGCGCGTGGGCGAGCTGGCCGGCAGCGTGGGCGCGCGCGTCCTGGTCGACGAGGTCTATCTCGACGCGGTGCTGGAGCCGGCGGCCGAGCGCTCTGCGATCCATCTGGGCGGGCCGTTCATCGTCACCAGCAGCCTGACCAAGGTGTATGGGCTGAGCGGTCTGCGCTGCGGCTGGATCCTGGCCCCGCCCGAGCTGGCGCGGCGGCTGTGGCGGCTCACCGATCTGTACGAAAACGGCAGCGCGCACATTGCACAGCAGCTGAGCGTGATCGCGCTTGTCAACCTGGCCCGGCTGCGCGAGCGGACGCGGGCGCTGCTCACGAAAAACCGCCCGCTCCTCGAGGCATTTCTGGACGCGCGCCGCGATCTCGACGCGGTGCGGCCGCGCCATGGCACGATCGTGTTTCCGCGGCTGCGCACGGGCGGCGGCGACGTGGACACGTTGTGCGACCTCCTGCGCGCGCGCTACCAGACCGCGGTCGTGCCCGGGCGCTTCTTCGAGATGCCCGATCATTTCCGCATCGGCATCGGGTGCGCGAGCGAGCAGCTCAGCCGCGGGCTCGAGCAGCTGGCGGCGGCCCTGGACGCGCTGGCGGCCTGATCCCTAGCGAGAGCCGCCGCTCGGGCCCTCGCCCCCGGAGGGGGCGGGCGCGGCGGGCGGTGAAGCCGGCCGCACCGCCGGCTCGATCTGGATGGTGCCGACCGCGACCGCAGGCCCGGAGCGCGTGCGCGGAGGCTGGCTGGACGAGCCATAGGCGCGCGTGGCCATGGCAGCCGACGGCACCTCGTCGCTTGCGCGACCCAGGCCGAGCGGATCGAAGTGACCGCGCAACGCGACCGGCAGCGGGTCGAGCTTGCGCGCGAGCTCGGCCTTGGTCACGAAAATCTCCTCGCGCCGGTCCTCGCTCAATAGGCGCCGCAGGACCAGCTCATCGGGCGCCAGCGAGCGCGCCGCGATCTCGCGGACCAAAGGCGCGATGTGCTGGATCAATCGATCGACCAGAACCGCGGGCCGGTCGTACTCCTTGAGCGACTGCCCGTCCAGGCTGGCATCGGCGAGCGCTCGGCGGTGTCGGGTCAGCTCGGCGGCGGGCGCAGCCAACCGCTCGTACAGAGTGCGCAGCTTGCCGGCATCGGTCTCCGACACCTCGGCCACCGGCAGCAGCGGCTCCTCTCGCTCGCCCACCCGCACCAGGCGAACGCGGTGCCCATTGCCCCCCAAAAGGAGGTCGAAGCCGGCCCCCACGCCCTCGGGCGCCTCGCGCAGCTTGATGGCTCCGCTTTCGACGCCGATGGCGAATTCCGCCACGTAACACTTGTCGAGCCGTTGCGGGCGCAGCCTGGCGTCGCCCCGGTGCGCGCGCGTGGCCGGATCGGGCGCCATCACCTCGAGCCGCTCCATCACCCGCTCCACCCGCACCACATGGCTGAACAAATGGGCGGGTGGCACCTCCAGCTCGATCACCAGCTCCAGGCCGAACGGGGTCGACCCGAGCAGGCGCGCCCCGTAGCGGGTGCCGCCCAGGAGCCGCAGGTGCGTACGCAGGGCGGTTTCGGGCAGGTCGTGCCGCATCAGCAGCCCCTCGAGCGCGTGCAGCGTGTCCGCGCGCTCGCTGGATGCCTGCGTCTCCGCCTTGGCGCCCTCGCTCGCGAGCGCCGACCGGATGCGGGCCACCTCCCCGCGCACGAGGTCGGCGGCCGCGCGTGCGATGACCGTTCCGCAGTTCTCGACGGTGGGGTCCCGGACCTCGGCCGCCGCGCGCTCGACCGATGCGGCCACCAGGCCGCCCAGCTGGTCCAGCCGTGCAACCGTGGCTTCGGCCTGCTGAGCCAGTCCGGCTACGCGCTCGCGCTGGTCGAGGATCCTCTGATCGGCCTGCAGCACCCGCACCCCAAAGTCGACCGTCTCGCGCAGAAACTCGATGAAGTTGACCTCGATAGGGGACGGGGTGGAGTCACCGTAGAGGAAGCCCATTCAAGCGCATGGTACCACTTCCCAGACGGAGCCGAAAGCAGCGCTCGCGGGCAGGAGGCTAGCCGCCGAACGACGCGCTGGCGCGCCCGAACGAGCCCGAGCGGCCCGCTCGGATGCCGACCACCCGGCCGTCCCAGCGCGACTGCCGGACCTCCACCCGCCCGACGCCAGCCGCGCTGAAACGCCGGATCGCCCCGGCGTGCGAGTACCCGTACGTCGGCCCCGCTGCGACCACGCCGCCGAACCTGGTGGTGCGCAGGGCGGGCCGATACAGGGCCGCCCGCGACACGTGCACGGGCGGCGGATACGCGACGTGGGAAGGCCGCGTGGGCGGCATGGCCCCGGGCGGACAGGGCCGGCCGTACACGTCCCAGAAGTGGCAGTGCCACCACCAGCTTCCACCCCAGTAGTAGTGCAGGCTGGAGCCGTGCCACCAGACCGCGTACCCGGCCGGCTGCTCCTCGGGCGGCGGCTCGTTCGAGGGTGCGAAGTCGGACAGCGCAATCATCTTGAGATCGATGCTGGCCTGGTCGTAGGCCACGAAGTCATCGTTCAGGTCGTCGAGCTCCTGGAGGTGCGCGCCGTCGGCGGTCACGTAAAGCAGGTGACGGATGCCGAGCCGCGCAAACCCGTCGGCGGTGGGCAGCTTGGCCAGATAGCGGTTGTCGAACTCGCTGTCGGCGTCCGTGTAGGGCGCGAGGCGGTTGGCGTCGAGCACGAAGACTGCCGGTGCGGGCTGGCGCCGCTGGGCGCGCTGCTCGGTGAAGAGCGGCAGGTAGTACAGCGTCGCGGCCAGCGTTTGATGCGACGGCACCACACCCAGCGGATGCGGCCAGTTGTCGAAGGTGAACAGGGGCTCGAAGCGATCCGCCATACCGGCCGCGACTGCAACCGCGAGCGGCCCTGGTAGATCGACAATGACCGCGGTGTCGGTCGGCCAATCGATCTGCCCGAACAGCGCGGCCACCGCCTGCCCGCGACCAAATGCGTCGGCCATCTCGGCGGTGATCATCGGTTGCAGCTGCGCGCGCAGGTCGGCGCCCGTGGGCGCACTGGCGGCCTGGAACAGCGTCGGTACGTAGTACGGCAGAAGCTCCGCTTGCGCGGGTGCCAGAAGCTCGGGCAGATGCGAGAGCGCGTCGCGCCACGACTGGCTGCCGCGCACATCGAGCGCGCTCGCGCCCGGCAGTTCGAGCGGTACGCCGGCCTGCCCGACATTCCAGCCCTGCTGGCGCTGCAGGTCGAGCGCGTTCACCTCGACCTCCATCTCGTCGCGCGCCTGGATGAGCTCGACGCAGCCGCCCAGACCCATCATGGCGCCGGCTCCACCGAAAAGGGCTGCGCTTCCGAGCGGGCCCGGCCGCCACCGGGCCTCGAGCGCGTCCTGCCACCAGCGAGCCGCTCTCATGAGCGCGCGCTCTCCACCAGCACCGGCACGGTCAGCGCGTAGCGATCGGTCGGCCCGGCCTCGATCCGGGTGAACAGGCCGGCCGCCCGACCGGCGACCAGGTAGACCCCGAAGTTGGGGACCTGCCCGTCCCCGCCCGGCAGCGCGTCGAAGTGGCGCTGCGCGATCCAGCGCTCGGGCAGGGCCGCCCCCAGCGCCTCCGTCCACTCGTCCTGCGCCACCGCCCGGCCCACCAGGACCTCGCTGCCCTCGCACCCGTAATCCGACTTGAGCACCCACTCGTCCTTGTGCGCGCGCAGCTCGGCCAGGTCGCACAGCTCGAGGCGAGCGGTAAAGGGCACGTTTTGGCGGATGACGGCCTGGGCCCAGGCTGGAAAGCGGTCGATCTCCTCCCAGAAGAACGCCATCGCGCGCTTGTTCTGCGGTATCAGCGCCCCGAACGGATTGACCACCGCCACGCCGCCGCGCAGGGTCGCCGACAACAGGAACGCCAGCTGCTCGGCCAGCGGCTCCGGGTCGCCGTATTCGAAGTCGCCCGCCCACACCGGCACGCGCTCGCCCCACCAGTCGGTCTTGTAATGGCGCACCACGACGTGGCAGGGTGCGCCCAGGAGGGCCACCCCGCGCGCGCCGCTGGGCCGCAGGTTGAAGGGCGAGCCCAGCGTCACCCGCCAGCCGCGCGCAGCGAACCAGCGCCGGTACAGCTCGATCATCGACAGGTCCTCGGTCAGCTCGGTCGGGTAGACGATGCCAATCGAAAGCGGATGCGGGTCTGGGGGCGCCACCCGACGGCCGAGCACCTCGATGAGATCGCAAAAACGCGCGCCCAGATGCGAATTGGGATCGGCGAGCTGGGGCCTCTGCGCGTGCGCGGCCGCGCCCAGAAGGACCGCCTCGGCCTCGCCGCTCGGCGTATCGCAGTTGAGCTCGCACACGCGCGGGCCGTCGGCGGTCAGAAACACGTCGGAGCGGGCGATGCCGTGCCAGAGCGGCGCCGAGGCGGCCCACATGGCCCGCTGAAACGGGGTCAGGCCGAAGTAGCGCGCGGCCAGGAGCGGATGGTCCGCGCACACGAGCGCGAGCTGGTTGTAGACCGCGGCCACCTGCTCGGCGGTGTCGTACAAGACGGCCAGCTGCGCGCCCGAGATGACGAGCGGCTGCGCGCTGAAGCGCGGCCGCCCCTCCAGCCAGGGATCGGACAGGATGCCGGTCTCGGTCAGCGATGCGGCGAAGGCCTGGTAGCGCGGCTCCTCGGTGACGGCCCGCACGCCAGGCGGGCGTGCAACCAACGTGCCGCGTGCCCGCGAAAGGAAATCGATGGCTTGGCCCGGCCACCCCGAAAGAAATCTTCACACTGTGAAAGGGGGGTGCGGGTAGGCTAAGGCGCATGATCGGGCATCTCCTTCACGCAGACCTCGAGCCGATGTTGCGCAACAAGCAATGGGACCAGCTTCGTGAGGGCCTCTCGGAGCTGCCGGCCGCCGATGTGGCCGAGATCATCGAGTACATGATCGATCTGCCGGGCGCGGACGAGACCCTCCTGTTCCGCCTCCTCCCGCGCGAGCTGGCGGCCTGCGTGTTCGCCGAGCTGCCGCTGCACTTGCAGCGGCGCCTCGTGCAGGCGTTCTCGAGCGCCGACTGCGGTTCTCTGCTCAACGAGATGACGCCCGACGATCGAACTCGGCTGCTCGAGGAGATGCCCGCGCAGGTCACCACCCGTCTGCTCGAGGAGCTCTCGCCCGAGGAGCTCAGGCGCGCGCGCGAGCTGCTCGGCTATCCCGAGCGCACGGCCGGTCGCTTCATGACGCCCGAGTATGTGGCCCTGCCGCCGTCCATGCGGGCGCGCGAGGCGCTCGAGCACGTGCGCAAGACCGGCCGCGGCAAAGAGACCTTGAACGTGCTCTACATCATCGACGCCAGCGGCAAGCTGCTCGAGGATCTGCGGTTGGGCTCGCTCGTGCTGGCGGACCCGGAGATCCCGGTGGCCGATATCGAGGATCGGCCGCTGGTCTCGATCCCGGCCACCTTGCCGGTGGAGGAGGTGATCGCGGCCTTTCGACGCTATGGCCGGGTCGCTCTGCCCGTGGTCGACGCCGACGGCAAGATGCTCGGGATCATCACCCAGGACGATGTGCTCGAGCTGGCGCAGGCGGAGGCGACCGAGGACATCCAGCGCCTGGGCGGCTCCGAAACCCTCGACGCGCCTTACCTCAGGACCGAGTTCTGGTCGATGGTGCGCAAGCGGGGCGGGTGGCTGTCGGCGCTGTTCCTGGGCGAGATGCTGACTGCCACCGCCATGGGCTACTTCGAGGGCGAGATCGAGCGCGCGGCCGTGGTCGCGCTGTTCGTGCCGCTCATCATCTCGAGCGGCGGCAACTCGGGATCGCAGGCCACCTCACTCATCATCCGGTCGCTGGCGCTCAAGGAAATGACGCTTCGGGACTGGTATCGAGTGTTCGGCAAGGAGCTGTTCTCGGGCCTGGCGCTGGGCTGCTTTCTCGGTCTCATCGGCCTCGTGCGGATCCTGCTCTGGTACAAGCTGGGCTGGAACGACTACAAGGGTCACCCGGTTTTGATGGGGGTGACGGTCTGGGTGAGCCTGACCGGCGTGGTCACGTTTGGCTCGCTGGCCGGGGCCATGCTGCCGTTCATCCTGCGTCGGCTCGGCTTCGATCCGGCGACCAGCTCGGCGCCTTTTGTGGCCACGCTGGTCGACGTCACCGGCCTCTGCATATACTTTTTGGTGGCGCTTCTGATCTTGCGGACCACGCTGCTCGCCCCGGCTTGATCTATCATCGAGATCGAATGGTCTTGCGCCGCTGGCTGCTCCTTTTGGGTGCGCTTTCCGTCGGCTGGGGATGCAGCGCGGAAGTGAGCGGCGGCGGCGGGACTGGCGCCGGCGGGGCCGGCGGCCGCGGTGGCGCAGGCGGCGGGGGCGGCGCGGGCGGCACGGGCGGGATGGATGGCGCCGGCATGGGCGGGATGGGCGGCATGGGCATGGGCGGCACGGGCGGCGCGGGCGGCGTCGGCGGCACCGGCGGGGGCGGAGGCGCAACCGGGCCCCTGCGCGTGCTGGCCGCCAATCCGCGCTATTTCACCGACGGCAGCGGCCGGGCCATCTATCTGACCGGCTCGCACACCTGGGGCAACCTTCAGGACGAGGCGCTCGTCGATCCGCCGCCCGCGTTCGACTACAACGCGTTTCTCGATTTTCTGGTGGCGCACAACCACAACTTTTTCCGGCTCTGGACCTGGACCCTTCCCCATCCGGCCGATCCATACCGGCCCTACACCAGCGCCCCCTTCCCGTGGCCCCGCACCGGGCCTGGCAACGCGGCCGACGGCAAACCGAAATTCGACCTCAATCAGCTCGACCAGGCCTACTTCGATCGAGTGCGGATGCGCGTGATCGCGGCCGGCCAGCGCGGGATCTACGTCTCCATCATGCTGTTCGAGGGCTACGACCTCCAGTTCCTGACCCAGCCCGACGACGGCGACCCATTCGCGAGCGCCAACAACGTGAGCGGGATCGATTGTGGCGGCACCTGTCCGCACACGCTGCCGCAGCCGGCGGCGGTCACGGCCATCGAGCAGGCCTACCTGCGCAAGGTCGTCGACACGGTGGGCGATCTCGACAATGTGCTGTACGAGGTGGCCAACGAGGCCGGGTCGTACTCGGTAAGCTGGCAAAACTCGATCATCGATTACATCCACAGCTACGAGGCCGGTCGGCCCAAGCAGCATCCGATGGGGTTTACCTTTGCCTACTCGGGCGGCTCGGACTCGGATCTCAACGCGAGCAATGCCGAATGGATCTCGCCCTCGACGCGCCTGCCGCCCGAGGCCACCGGCAACAAGGTAGTGGTCAACGACTCCGACCACTCGTACTACTGGACGGGCCTCAAGTCCGACGGCCAGGCGGCGCAACAGACCTGGGTCTGGCAGAACTTCCTGCGCGGCAACAACGTGCTGTTCATGGATCCGTATCTTGTAATCTGGTCGGGCCGCAACGCGCCCAACGGGCTGACGCCCGATGCCTACTGGGAAATCCTACGCAACGCGCTCGGGCGCGCGCGCACCTACGCCGACCGGATGAATCTGGCGGCGATGACGCCGCAGGGCTCGCTGAGCTCGACCGGCTACTGCCTGGCCCATACGGGCGCGGGGGCGGGCGCGGGCGCGGAATATCTGATCTACCAGCCGGCATCGAGCGCGCAGTTCACCGTGAATCTGGCCGCGGGCACCTACAGCTACGAGTGGTATGACCCGAGCGCGGGCACGGTCGCGGCCACCGGCACCATCGCCGCCGGTGGTGGCAACCAATCGTTCGTCGCCCCGTTTGCCGGCGACGCGGTTCTGTATCTGAAAGCACCCTAACTCGCGTTGGGCAGGCGGCGGCAGTTGACGGCGACCGACCGGCTGAGAAATGATCGGATTGCGCAATGCCGAAACGCACCAGCCCGAGCGAGGTGGCGAGCGTGAGCGCGGGCGCGCGCGTGCCGGTTCCGCCCGCGGTCTTCGTCGGACGCGAGCGGGAGCTGGACCGGCTGGCCGCCATGCTCGAGCGCGTGCCGGTTGCGATCATCGGTGGGGTGGCGGGGATTGGAAAATCAGCGCTTGCCTACGCGATGGCCGCCCGCTGGCCGAGCGCGACCGTGCACACGCGGGTCGCGCCCGAGGAGCCGCTCGCGAGCGTGCTTGACGATCTGCGCCGTCGGCTGGCCGGCGGAGCCGTGCCCGAAGCCGGCAGCGATGACGAACGTCTCGACGATCTGGCTGCGCGGCTGGAGGCGACGGGCGCGCTCTGCCTGCTCGACGATCTGCACCACCTGAACGCAGACGCCCGGATCGCGCTGGTACAGGGGCTGGGGCAGCGCCTGCGGCGGGGGCGCGTGGTCGCCACCTCGCGCGAAAGGCTGCTCGTGCAGACGCTGGACACCGACCGGGGCGAGCTCGAGCTGCGCGGGCTCGAGGTGGGCGCGGCCCGCATGCTGTGGGAAGAGCTGGATCGCCTGTACGGGCACTCGAGGGGCCTGGACAGCGCGTGGCAGAGGCATCTCGGCAATCCCTTCCTGCTGCGGCGCGCGCATGCCGGCGAGCTGGGGGTCGGGGATCCGCTGGCCAATCTGGTTCGCGAGCTGAGCGGCGAGGAGAGGGAGGTGGCGGCGCTGCTCGCGCTGGCCGAGGTGCCGCTTTCGGTCGGCGAGCTGACCGGGGCCATCTGCGAGCACGAGCGCATCGTGCGCGATCTCGCACGCCGTCTCATCGCCGACGTGGATGCGGCCGGGGTGCGGGTCCACGATCTGGTCCGCGAAGCCCTGCGGGTCTCGCTTTCGGCCGACGAGCAGCGGGACATTCACAGCCGACTCGCCCGGCTGGTGGCGGGCCTCGAAACCCTCGACCCGGTGGTGCAGGGACGGGAGGTGTCGCGGCATCTGCGCGGAGCCGGCCAATTCGAGGAGGCGGGCCGGTACCTGGTCGAGCACGGGGCCAAGTGGATCCGCAACGGTGCCGCGGGCGACCTTTTGCGGATGTTCGATGCCATTCCAGCCGAAAAGCGCACGATCGAGGTTCGGGTGGTGCGCGCGCGCACGCTGGGCCGCCAGTTGCAGGTCGGCGCCGCCTACGACGAGCTGCGCCGGATGGCCGACGGCAAGGCCGAGCTTTCCGTGGAGTCTTCCTCGGAGTTTTTCGTGACCTTCGCGCACATCGCGATGCTGTTCGGCGACTTTCAGTCGGCATCGGATGCCATCGCGCGCGCCGAGACTTCGTGCGCGCTCAGCCCGGTCCAGTGGGTTCGCATGCTGGCCACCAAGGCGATGCTGCTCTCGCACTCTGGCCGCGGCGACGAGGGCCGTGCCCTCCTCGAGTCGGCCGAGCGCATGGCCGATGTACCCCGGTTCCGGGCCAACTTCGCGCTGGTGCGCGCCTTCACCCTGTTCATGGAGGAGCGCGCGGCCGAAACCGAGGAGCCGCTGCGCAGCGCGGGCGCGCTCTATCAGGAAGCCGGCACCTCGTACCAGGGGACTGCGCTCGCGTTGCCGCTCATCGCCGCCATCCGCGCGCGCGAAGGCCGCATCGAGGAGGCGCATCGGGTGCTGGCCGAGCTCAGAAAGCTGCTGGCCCGGCGGGCCGAGGATCGAATGCTGCTGGGCGAGATCGACTACCTCAAGGCCGCCATTCTGCTGGACGGCGGCGACCACCAATCGGCGCTGGCGGCGTTTCGCAGATGCGAGCGGCTGTTCGAGACCGGCGGCTATCACCTGGGCGCGCTGTGGGCGGGCGCCTGGGCGGGCCGCATCCAGCTCACGCTGGGCCGCCGGCGCGAAGGCACGCTCACGCTTGACGAGGTGTCGGCACGCGCCCAGCAGAATGGCATGCTGGCGGTCGTACGCTGCGTCGAACGGGGTCGGGCCGCCGATCCGGCGCTCGCGCTGCGCGCGCTGCTCGCGCAACCGCAAGCTCGCATCCCGACGGAACCGCGGGCCCGCATGCTGACGGTGCTCGCCGCGGCCTCGCGAGGCGAGGAGGAGCGCGTGCAGACTCTTTTGGGCGAGCTCGCGCAGGCCCTGGAGGCGCCCGGGAGCGACTTCTTGCGCATGCTGGCCGCGCTGGCACGCGCCACGCTCGCGCGCGTGCGCCATGATCCCACGCTGGAGGCGACCGAGCGCCGGCAGGCTGATTCACTCGCTCGCTGGGTGGGCGTGGATCCCGAGGTGGTCGCTGACCTCGTGGAGACGCTGGGTACGCTGCGCCTGGTCTCGGGCGATGCCGCCCGCATCACGAGCGCGGTGCCGGATCTATCGAGCTACGACATCGTGCTCGACGGCCGCACGCACGAGCTGCGGCGG
>DATFWX010000187.1:0-23991 GCA_035258845.1 Polyangia bacterium
GCACACCGCGCGCACCGCCACCGCCAGCACCGACTGCAGCCGTTCGTGCGCCGCCTCGCGCGCAATCGTATCGAGGTGTGGGATCAGGTCGACCGGCGTGGCGAAGCGCGCCTCCTGACGCAGCACCAGCCCACCCTCGATCGCGAAGCCGCTCCCGAAAAGCGGCTCGGTCGGCGACAGGCGCAGCTCGATTTCACGCGACAGCGGCTGGCTCGCCCAGCTGCCGGTCGCTGCCAGCGGCCGCCACGCAATCGGCGGCCCCATCAGCGCTTGGGATCCGCAGCCGGCCCGCTGCTCGAGGCTAGCAGCCGGGCGGCCTCTTCGAACACCATCTGCACGCGCGCCGGCATCTCGTGCAGCGCCACTCCCATGCCGGTCGGGTACGAGCGCACCGCCCGCTCGGCAAAGTCCTTCCGCCACGCCACATGCGCCCGCAACGAGACCTGCCGCAACGCGCCCGGCGGCGTGAGCGAAAGCTCGATCGCGGTGCCCACGCGGGGTGGATCCATCGCCCGCACGTAGAGCCCGCGCAGCGACAGGTTGTGCGTGAGGCCGACCCGCCACTGGTCGCCGCCCGCACGCCAGCGCACGAGAGTCGAGCAGAGAAGGCGGGGGCTCGAGCGCAGGTTCCGCTCGGCGTTCGCGCCGGTCTCATTGGCCAGGAACACCAGATCCTCGGGGGGCCGCCGCTTGTCGTGCACGCAGCGAAAGCCGCTGGTGAGCGCGCGCAGAGCGACCGCGTCGGATACCCCGACGTGCACGAGGCCAATCGCGGGCGGCGTGCCTGTGCCCAGCTTGATGCGAAAGTGAGACAGCACGTCGATCGCGCCCACCCGCGCCAGGCCCAGATCGATGACCAGGAGATCGAACGTGCGGCCGCGCTCGAGCAGGTCGAGGGCCTCGGTACCGTCGGTGACCGCGGTCACCGCGAACCCGGCCTGGGCCAGCAGCTTGCCCAGCACGATTCGATGCAGCTGGGAGCCGTCGGCCAGAAGAACCGTGCGTCCGGCTACTGGGGGCGCGACCTCCGCCACCTCGGCGATGGCGGCTCTGAGCTTGGGCAGAAGCAGGGTCTGAAGATCGGCCACCGGAACGAAGTCGTCGGCGCCCATGGTGTAGGCCTGCACGGCGTCGGTTTCGCTGGCGGCCGGCACGACGGCCAGAACCGGCAACAGGTCGGCGTCCTCGCTGGAACGGATGTCCTGCACCAGCGCGGCCACGCCTTCCAGGCTCGTGTCCACGAGCAGCGCGCTTTTCGGCCCCGCGTGCAGCGCGCGCGCTGCCTCGCGCGCGCTCGAGAAGCTCTCCAGGCGCGCCTCCAGCCGGCGGACCGCTTCCGCAAGCGCTGCCTCGGCGGCCTCGAACCGGCCGGCGGCGACGACGACGCGCTCCATGTGCTAAAACATCTTGGCCCGGACCAGGCGGGCGAGTCAATCGATGCAACCCGACGTCACCGTGATTGGAGGCGGTCTCGCAGGTTGTGAGGCCGCGTGGCAGCTTGCACGGCGTGGTGTGCAGGTCGCCCTCATCGAGAGCAAGCCGGTCCTGACCTCGCCGGCCCATCAAACCCCGCTGCTGGCCGAAATCGTGTGCTCCAATTCGCTGCGCTCCGATGAGCCGGAGGCGCCGGCCGGGCTGCTCAAAGCCGAGCTGCGGCGCGCGGGCTCGCTCATCCTTGCCTGCGCCGACCAGACGCGCGTGCCGGCCGGCGACGCGCTGGCGGTGGACCGGCATGCGTTCGCACGCCTGTGCACGACGCGCATCGCGCTCGAGCCCCGCATCCGGCTGGAGCGCCGGCTGGTCGAGCGGCTCCCGGACGGCGCGGTCATCGTGGCCACGGGTCCGCTCACGGGCGCGGCCCTGGCTTCCCAGCTGCGGGCGCTGACGGGCGAGAATCTCTACTTTTACGACGCCATCGCGCCCATCGTGGACGCCGAGACCATCGACTGGTCGAAGACTTTTTTGGGCAGCCGCCACGACCGCGACCACGACCAGGACGGCGCGAGCGCGGGCGATTACGTCAACTGTCCCCTCGGGCGCACCGAGTACGAGGCCTTCGTGGCCGCCGTGCGGGCCGGCCGCCAGGTTCAGCCCCACACATTCGAGGAGCCGCGGTACTTCGAAGGCTGCCTGCCCATCGAGGTGATGGCCGAGCGCGGTGAGATGGTGCTCGCGTTCGGGCCCCTGCGGCCGGTCGGGCTTCACGATCCGCGCACCGGCAAGCGCCCCTACGCGGTGCTGCAGTTGCGCACCGAGAACCGCTTTCGCACCGCCTTCAACCTGGTGGGCTGCCAGACCCGGCTGGCCTATCCCGAGCAGAAGCGCATCTTCCGGCTGATCCCGGCGCTCGCGCGGGCGGAGTTTCTGCGCTTCGGATCGATTCATCGCAACTCGTATCTGGACGCGCCGCGCTGTCTGGGCCCCGAGCTCGAGCTGCGCGCACGCCCGCAGGTGCGGTTGGCTGGGCTTCTGACCGGGGTCGAGGGCTACATCGAGTCGTGCGCTATGGGCCTTCTGGCGGCGCGCTTTCTGGCCGCGCGGCTTTCAGGCACCGTGGCGGCGCCGCCGCCTGCCACCACGGCGCTGGGCAGCCTGCTCGCCTACGTCACCCGGCCGCGCGCGCCCGGCGAGCGCTTCCAGCCCACCAACATCAATTTCGGGCTGTTGCCGCCGGTCGAGGCGCGCGCCAACAAGGCCGATCGGCGCCGGCTGGCGGTCGAGCGCGCGACCCGCGACCTCGGCGAGTGGCTGGCCGCCGCCGCCGCCGCCGCTTAAAGATCACCTGTGGTTCTGTTGGATCGTTTCTTGGCCTCCAATCACGATCGGGATTAGGATCCCAGCGTGCTGAAGTGGCGGCAGGCGTTCGACGAGCATCTGCGGGTCGAGCGGCGTGCCTCGCCGCACACCGTGCGCGCCTCTACCGCCGACCTCGACGCGTTTTTTGCGTTCGCACACGAGCGGCTGGGCCGGCCACCCGAGCCGCGCCACCTTGACAGCCCGCTTCTGCGTGCCTACGTTGCGTCGCTGTACGGGAAGAACCAGGCGGTCACGAGTGCGCGCAAGCTGTCGAGCCTGCGCACGTTCTTCCAGTTTTTGGTGCGGCGCCAAGTGATTGCATCCAACCCGGCCCAGCTCATCGCTTCGCCCAAGCGCGGGCGCAAGCTGCCCCGCTTTCTGACGCCCGACGACGCGGGCCGGCTGATGGAGGCCCCACAGCCGAAGAGCGCCGCCGGGCTGCGCGATCGCGCGCTGCTCGAGCTGCTCTATGGAACCGGGCTGCGGGTGTCGGAGGCGGTCGGCCTCGACTGCGCCGACCTGGACCCGACCGAGGTCAAAGTGCGGCGAGCCAAGCGGGGCCGGGAGCGCATCGTGCCGCTGGGGCGCAAGGCGCGCGCCGCGCTCGACGCCTATCTGGCCCGGCGCGCCGAGCTGGCGGCGCGGGCGCGGCCGGAGCCGCAGCGCGCGCACTCGCACTCGGACGCGGAGGCGCTCACGGCGCTGTTCCTGTCGGCGCGCGGGCGGCGGCTCTCGGACGGCGAGGCGCGGCGGATCGTGCGCCGTGCGGTGCTGCGCGCGGGCACGCCGGCTGCGACCCCGCATGCGCTGCGCCACAGCTACGCCACCCATCTGGTCGATTCGGGCGCCGATCTGCGCTCGATCCAGGAGCTCTTGGGCCACCAGAGCCTGTCGACCACGCAAAGGTACACGCACATCTCGATCGCGCACCTCGCCGAGGTCTACGATCGGGCACATCCGCGGGCCCGGGAGCGGGGGAAAAAGTGAGCCCCGGGCGCGGGCTGCACGCAACCACCATCCTGGCCGTGCGCCGGGACGGCAAGGTCGCGCTGGGCGGGGACGGCCAGGTCACGGTCGGGCAGACCGTGTTCAAGCAGAAGACGCGCAAGGTGCGCCGTCTGGGGGATGGCAAGGTGGTGGCCGGCTTCGCGGGCGGGGCGGCCGATGGCGTGACGCTGTTCGAAAAATTCGAGGTCAAGCTCAAGGAGCATGGGGGCAACCTGACCCGCGCGGCGGTCGAGCTGGCCAAGGACTGGCGGTCCGACCGCTTCCTGCGCCGCCTCGAGGCCATGATGATCGTGGCCGATCAGAGCCGCATGTTCGTGATCTCGGGCTCGGGCGAGGTCATCGAGCCCGACGAGAGCGCGTGTGCCATCGGCTCGGGTGGCAGCTATGCGCTGGCGGCGGCGCGCGCGCTGCTCGCGCACACCCAGATGCCGGCGCGCGAGATCGCGGAGGCCGCGCTGCGCATCGCAGCCGACATCTGCGTCTACACCAACACCAATCTGACCTTCGAAGAGCTGCCGTGACGCCGCAAAGCCGCAGCCCGCAGGCTCTGACGCCCCGGGTCATCGTCGAGGAGCTGGATCGCTACATCGTGGGCCAGCGGGCCGCCAAGCGTGCAGTCGCGATTGCGCTGCGCAACCGCTGGCGCCGCCAGCAGGTGCCGGAGTCGCTGCGCGACGAGATCGCGCCCAAGAACATCATCATGATCGGCCCCACCGGGGTCGGAAAAACCGAAATCGCCCGCCGCCTGGCCAAGCTCGCACAGGCGCCTTTTCTCAAAGTGGAGGCCTCCAAATTCACCGAGGTGGGCTACGTCGGCCGCGACGTCGATTCGATCGTGCGCGACCTGATCGAGATCTCGGTCAAGTTGGTCAAGGACGAGGAGCGCGAAAAGGTGCGGCCGCGTGCTCGCGAAAACGCCGAGGAGCGGTTGCTGGATCTTCTGCTTCCGCCCGCGCCCGGGCCGCGTCCGGTGACCGCCCCCTTCGGGCTGTCCCCGTCGGGCACGACGGCGCAGCCGCCGCCCGCGGCCGCCCCCGCACCGCCCGCCGATCCGCAGCGCGAGACGCGCGAGAAGCTGCGGGAGCTTTTGCACGCGGGCAAGCTCGACGATCGCCAGGTCGAGGTCGAAGTGTCCGAGAGCCCGATGTCGTTCGTCGACATTTTCGGCGGCACCGGCCTTGAGGAGATGGTCATCAATCTCAAAGACATGATCCCGGGCGGCGGCCGCCGCACGCGCCGGCGCCGCGTGCGCGTGCCGGAAGCGTGGGACCTTCTGGTCGAGGAGGAATCGCAAAAGCTCATCGACATGGAGCGTGTGATCAAGGAGGCCGTGTTTCGGGCCGAGAACTCGGGCATCGTGTTCATCGACGAGCTGGACAAGGTGGCGGGGCGGCAGGCGGCCGGCCACGGACCCGACGTCTCGCGTGAGGGCGTCCAGCGCGACCTTTTGCCCATCGTCGAGGGCTCGACCGTGACCACCAAGTACGGCCCGGTCCGGACCGACCATGTGCTGTTCATCGCGGCCGGAGCCTTCCACGTGGCCAAGCCGGCCGATCTGATCCCCGAGCTGCAGGGCCGCTTTCCGATCCGGGTGGAGCTGGAGCCGCTCAAGGGTGACGACTTTGTGCGCATCCTGACCGAGCCCGAGAATGCGCTCACCAAGCAGTACGCGGCCCTGCTGGAGACGGAGGGCATCAAGCTCAGCTACACAGAGGGTGCGGTGCGCGAGATCGCGCGCATTGCGGCGCTGGTCAACGAGCGCAGCGAGAACATCGGCGCGCGCCGGCTGCACACGGTCATGGAGCGGCTGCTCGACGAGCTGTCGTTCGAGGCGCCCGCGCTGGGTGGCCAGACCATCCAGATCACCGAACAGTACGTGCACGACCGACTGTCCGAGGTGGCGCAGGACGAGGACCTGTCGAAGTACATCCTGTAGATCAGAAGCCCAGGAAGCGCACGTTGTCGGCCAGCGGCGAGCGATCGGTCGTGCAGGCGTTGGCGGGCTCGGCGTCGTCGAGATAGCCGATCGCGATACCGCACAGGATGGCGTCGCCGTCGGGGATGGCGAGGAGCGACCGCACCGGCTCCGGATAGGTGGCGAGGCTGGCCTGCGGGCAGGTGGCCAGGCCCAGCGCGGTGGCGGCCAGAAGAACCGTTTGCAGCCAGCAGCCGATGTCCAGAGCGGCATAGACGCCGAAGCGGCGATCCATCGACACGATCGCGACGTGGGGAGCGCCGAAGGCACCGAAGTTGCGCAGCCAGGCCTGATAGCGCCCCGACTTGTCGTCGTATGCCACGCCCATGGCGCGATACAGCGCGGCCCCGCAGGCCCGCCGGTGGGTCTTGTAAGGCTCCGGGTACTCGACCGGAAACGGCACCTCGGGGGACGGCATGCTGGTGCGAGCTGCCTCGAGCAGGCGCGCGCGCAGCTGCTCGGTCAGAGCCGGCGCAGTCAGCGCTACCCGCCAGGGTTGAATGTTGCACCACGAGGGCGCGCGCTGCGCGGCCCCAAACAAGCGCTCGAGGACCGCTCGCTCCACCGGCTGGCTGCGGAACCCGCGCACGCTGCGTCGGGCGGCAATGGCTTCGAAAACGTCCATCCCTGCATTGTAGGCGGTGCAATCTCTTAGTTGGCGATGATCAGCGCGACCTCGCGCGGCAGCTTGCGGGTCAGGCCCTTGAGCACGTTGCCGCGTACCAGGTTCCACAGGGCTCCCCGCCTCGAGGTGCCGACCATGACTCCATCGGCGCCCAAGCGCTCGGCGGCGTCTGCGATCGCGCTGGCCGCGTCGTGGCCCAGCCGCCAGATCGGAATCGCGGTCACGCCGCGCTCGCGCAGGAAGGCTTCGGCCTCGCTCAGCACGCGCACCGCCTCGTCGGTCGGTTTGGGGTCGACCGGGTAGAACATCCCCGGCACCTCATCGACGAACACCACGTACGCGTTGGGCTCGCCGCTGCCGTGCGCACGCACCACCACCTCGTCGAGCAGCCGCTGGTTGGAGCCGCGGAGTGCGGCCAGGATCGACGACCGCTCGAGCGGCGCCAGCTCGATCGCCTCGTCGAGCGACAGGATGCGGCCCGCCTCGGGTGCGCGCGCCCCGCGCGCCTCGGCGCCGGCGGCGGTGATGACCGGCACCTTCTCCAGCACCGGGCCCAGCCAGCCGCGCTCATACGCGATCGCAGTGGCAAAGAACAGGATGGTCAACCCGCCGCCGAACACGAGCGCCCACGGCTTGTTGATGAGGTTGATGCCCCAGGCCGTCACCAGCGCCAGCGTGGTGAAGGCGCCTAAGTAGAAACGCGCCCCCCGCACATGCTCGCGCCAGCGCAAGACGTCGATCGACACCGATGACAGCGTGAGCGCGCCCAGAAGCCCGAACGCGTACATGTCACCCAGCTTGGTCACGTCGCCGGCCACCGCCAGCAGCACCAGCATGGGCACGATGGCGCTGATCGCGATCGAGATGTGGGGCGTGCCGAACCGGCGGTGGCGCGTGCCCACGACCGGCGGCAGGAAGCGATCCCGAACCAGGCGGATGTTGACGTGGTAGTTGCCGACGATGGCGGTGTTGCAGGCCATGATGAGCAGCAGGGTGGCCGACGCCACCGCCAGCACCTGCAGCGTGTGGCCGCCGACCAGGAGCCCCAGGTGCGAGATGAAGGTATCGGGCTCGTTGATCTTGGTCTCCTCGGGCAGAAGGTAGGTCGAGAAGGCGGTCAGAGCGGGCGACAAGGTCGAGATCGACACGATCACCATCCAGAACCCGATCGACGCGGTCCGGCGCACCGGCGGTTTCATGGCGCCCGCGATCTGGGCGCCCGACTCCAGCCCCGAGTAAGCCAGCCAGGTGTCGGCGTAGCCAATCAGCATGGTCTTGGCGCCCAGCGACACCCCCTCCGGGTGCAGCACGTGGTGGAGCAGGTCCGGCCACCTTCCGGCCGCCGTGATGCGGAGCGAGGCCACCACGATGATGGCGAAGTTGACCACCAGCTTGGCCATCGCCATCACCGAGGTCACGCTCGCGCTTTCCTTGAGGCCGACGATGTTGAGCAAGAGGAGCGCGGCCAAACAACCGATGGTCACCAGTACCGCCAACGCCTTTGGGAAATGCACGATGGTCTGCAGGTACAGGATCCCCGACAGCCCCGAGATGGCGCTGGTCAGAAAGTAGTCGATCGTGATCATGCAGCCGCCCAGAAGCGCCGCCCACTTCCAGGACGGAAAGGCCTCGCCCGCAATCGACACCACGCCGCCGCCGTCGGGGCAGCGCTCGCAGATCTCGACGTATTTGCGGCAGATGGAGATGAACACGCCGGTCGTGATGATCTGCGCGAGCGTGGCCAGGTTGCCGATCGAGTGGTAGAGCAGGCCGGGAACGTAGAAGACGCTGGTCCCGATGTCGGCGTAGACCACGGCGAACACCAGCCAGAAGCCGAGTTGGTGCTGTTTGGCGCCTTTCACGGGATGCGTTTTAGCGTATCATGCCCCCCGGTCGACCATGCAACGGCTCATCGACAAAGCGAAGGTGCTGATCGAGGCGCTGCCGTACCTGTCCAAGTTTCGCGGCCGCACCATCGTAATCAAGTTTGGCGGTCACGCCATGGAGGATCCGCGGCTGCGCGAGACCTTCGCCCAGGACGTAATCCTGCTCAAGTTCGTCGGCATCTCGCCGGTGGTAGTGCACGGCGGCGGGCCTCAGATCGGCCACACCCTGAACAAGATGGGCATCCGCTCGCGCTTCGTGGCCGGCCAGCGGGTGACCGATGACGCCACCATGGACGTGGTCGAGATGGTGCTGGGCGGAATGGTCAACAAGGAAATCGTGCGGCTCATCAACCGCGCCGGCGGGCGCGCGGTCGGCATCACCGGCAAGGACGGCAAGCTCGTGCGCGCCCGCAAGATCCCGCACCTCGAGGAGCGCAACGGCGGCGCCACCGAGCTGGTCGATCCGGGCCGCGTGGGCGAGGTGGAGGCGGTCGCGCCCCAGATCGTGGAGCAGCTTCTGGGCGGCGACTTCATCCCGGTCATCGCGCCCATCGGGGCCGACGGCGACGGCGTCACCCTCAACATCAACGCGGATCCGTTCGCCGCCAAGTTGGCGGCCGCGCTGCGCGCCGAGAAGCTGGTTCTTTTGACCGACGTCGAGGGCGTGCGCGGGCCCGGCGGCGAGCTTCTGTCCACGCTGACCGCCGAGGAGGCCGACGGGCTGGTCCAGGATGGAGTCATCGAAGGCGGCATGATCCCGAAGGTTGCGTGCGGCCTGGACGCGCTGCGCGAGGGCGTGCGCAAGGTCCACATCATCGACGGACGGCTCGAGCACGCGGTCCTGCTCGAGATCTTCACGGATCAGGGAATCGGAACCGAGCTGGTGGTGAAATGACCAAGGACACACAGGCCGCGCTCATCGCGAGCGCCCAGCGGCATCTGACCTCAAACTACCGGCAGCAGCCGATCGTGCTCGTGCGCGGTGACGGCTGCTGGGTATGGGACGTAAGCGGCACCCGCTACCTCGACATGACCGCCGGCATCGCGGTCACCTGTCTGGGTCACGCGCATCCCAAGCTGGCGGCCGCCATCGCGACCCAGGCGGCGCGCCTCATCCATGTGTCCAACCTCTACTACAACGAGCTGCAGATCCGGTTGGCCGAGACGCTCGTGCAGCGCTCGTTCGGGGATCGAGCCTTCTTTTGCAACTCGGGCGCCGAGGCCAACGAGGCCGCGCTCAAGCTGTCGCGGCGCTATCAAGCCGTCGTGCGCGGGCGGCCCGAGCGGGTCGAGATCATCGCCTTCCAGGGTTCGTTCCATGGCCGAACCATCGCCACCGTGGCGGTGACGGGCCAGGAGAAATACCGGGCCGGCTTCGGGCCGCTGTTCGAGCCGGTCCGGCTCATGCCCTACGGCGACGAGAGCGCGGCCAGGGGCGCGATCGGCGAGCGCACGTGCGCGGTCATCGTGGAGCCTTTGCAGGGCGAGGGCGGGGTGGTGGTGCCGCCGTCGGCCTTTCTGCGTCTCCTGCGCGAGCGCTGCGATGCCACCTCGAGCGTGCTCATTTTCGACGAGGTGCAGACCGGCGTGGGCCGCACCGGCACCATGTGGGGCTACGAGCACTCGGGTGTGGTGCCCGACCTGATGTCGCTGGCCAAGGGCATCGCGGGTGGTGTGCCCATGGGAGTGCTCTTGGCGCGCGGCGAGGTGGCGCGCGGCTTCGAGCCGGGCACGCACGCTTCCACCTTTGGCGGCAACCCGCTCGCCTGCGCGGCCGCGCTGGCCGTGCTCGAGATCTTCGAGGAGGAGGGTGTGATCGAGAACTGCCGCGCCGCCGGTGAGTACCTTCAGCGCGGGCTCGAGCGGATGGCGCAAAAGTACGCGCCGCGCGTAAAGGGCGCGCGCGGGCTGGGACTTCTGCGCGGGCTGGTGCTGGCCGAGGACGTGCTGCCGCTGGTCGCGCGCTGCCGTGCCCAGGGCCTGCTCCTGTCGGCGGCCGGCGGCACCGTGCTGCGCTTCGCGCCCCCACTCATCGTCAAGCGTGAAGAGATCGACGAGGCGCTCGCGATCCTGGATCGCGTGCTGGCGGAGCCGGCGGCGTGAAGAAGCGCGACCTGTTGACGCTCTGGGATCTATCGGCCGACGAGATCCACGCGCTGTTCGAGCGCGCCGCCGAGCTCAAGGCGCTGCGCGCGCGCGGGGCCAATCCGCACACGCTGGCCGGCCGCACGCTGGGCATGATTTTCGAGAAAGCCTCCACGCGCACGCGCGTTTCGTTCGAGGTCGGCATGGCCGAGCTGGGCGGCCACGCGGTCTACCTGGCGCCCGAGGGCACCCAGATCGGCCGCGGCGAGCCCATCCGCGACACTGCGCGCGTGCTGGGCGGCTACTGCCACGGCATCGTGATCCGCACGTTCGCGCAGGCGCGCTGCGAGGAGCTGGCGCGCTGGGCGCAGGTCCCGGTCATCAATGGGCTCACCGATCATGCCCATCCCTGCCAGGTGCTGGCCGATCTGTTCACGGTCTACGAGCGGCGCGGCCGGGCCGCGCTGGCCGAGCTCGGCTATGCTTGGATCGGGGACGGCAACAACATGGCACACTCGTGGATCAACGCGGCCGCCATCCTGGGCCTCGACCTGAAGGTGGCGTGCCCGGACGGTTACGATCCCGACCCGGAAGTGCTCGCGCGCGCGCACAGAAGCGGTCGCGGGCGGGTCGAGCTGGTGCGCTCGCCGCGCGAGGCCGTGCGCGGCCGCCATGTGCTGTCCACCGACGTGTGGGCGTCGATGGGTCAGGAAGACCAGCAGCGGGCGCGCGTGCGCGCGTTTGCCGGTTACATGCTCGATGAGGCGCTGCTCGCGCTGGCCGCCCCCGACGCGATGGTTTTGCACTGCCTGCCCGCTCATCGAGGCGAGGAAATCGCCGAGTCGGTGCTGGAGGGACCCCATTCAGTGGTTTGGCAGCAGGCCGAAAACCGTCTGCACGTACAGAAGGCGATCCTGGAAAAGCTTCTTACGTTATAATGAGATAGCAATGGCGGCGGCGCCGATTCCGGGGCTCGGCATGCGCGACGAGTGTCCGCGCCCGAACCCGGCCGCGGATCCGCGCGCGGCCACACTGTCGCCGCAGGAAGGCTGGGTGCTGTCGCGTGTGGACGGCCATACCAGCTTCGGCGAGCTGTGCCTCATCACCGGCCTGGGCGAGGAGCAGACGGTTGTGATCCTGAAGGGCCTGGCCGCCCGCGGGCTCATCCTGACCCGCAACGGCCCGGCCGCGCTTGCTCGTGCCGCGCCGCCCGCGCCCGCGCGTCCGCACGCGCAGCCCGTGCCCGCGCCGGCGCCCGCGCAGCCACCCAGCCCGCCCAAACGGCCGGTCGCGCAGCCCGCGCCGCCGCTCCGAGCGCCCTCCTCGCTGCTCGCGCGCGAGTGGCGCAGCCATGCCTCGGATGGCGCCCGGCCCGACGATCCCGAGCTGGCGCGCCGGGTCGCCGAAGCCGCCGAGCGCGAGGCGCGCGAGCTCAAACGCAAGGCGATCGAGCTCCAGGAGACCGCGGCTGCGGCCACGCGAGCCCGCCTGGCGGCCGCCACCGAGGAGGAGTCGCTCGTGCGCGCGGCGCAGGAGCAGCAGGCTGCAACTGCGCGCATCGAGTCGACGCTGGCCCCGTTCCGGGCCGCCCTGGAGGCCGCCCAGGCCGCCGAGGCCCGGGCCCGCGACGCGGTTGCCCACGCCCAGGCCGAGCTCGCGCGCGTGACCGCCGAGCGTGCGCTGGCAGAGCAGAAGCTGGCAGACGCCAGTCGCGAGCTCACCGGAGTGCACGGGGCGGCCTCGCAAGCCGTGCAGCGGGCCCACGAGGCCACCCAGCGCCGCGAGCACTCGGCGCGGCTGGAGGCCGACGCGGCCGCACGCGCGGCCGCGGCCACCACCGCCGCGCGCGTGACCGAGGAGATCGCGCTCAGGGCCGATCAGCACGCGCTCGAGCTCGAGTCGCCCGATCTCGGCCGTCCGGGGCCACCGATTTTTGCCCTGCCCAAGGCTGGACCGCCCGAGCCCAGGGCCCCCCAGTCCGCCCGCGCCGCCCGCGCCGCCCAGCCCGGGCCCAAAGCCCCGGCCTCGGATCTGTCACAGATCCTGCGCAACTACGCCAGCGAGGTCGATCGTCCGGGACCGCGCGATGACGGCCCCGAGCCGACCCCGGCAAAAGCCGCGCGCGCCGAGGCCGCGCCCGAGGTCGAGCTTGCGACCGAAACCTCGGCGGTCGTGCCGATCAGTGCCGCCGCGGCCGAGGAGCTGGATCCGGCCCTGCTCGGGCAGGCGCCCGCGCTGCCGCTTTCGGCCAAGAAGCGCATCGTGCGCAAGCACCAGCGCATCGCACAGGACGATCTGTTCGAGCTGCTCGAGATCCCGCTCGACTCCGGCAAGAAGGAGGTCAAGCGCTCCTATTACAAGCTGTCCAAAGAGTTTCATCCCGACCGCTACTTCGGCAAGCGGCTGGGGCCCTATAAAGCCTTGATTGATGACATTTTCAAGGCACTGTCACAGGCGGCCGATTTTCTGACCGACGACACGCGTCGCGCCGAGTACGAAGCCATGATCCGCACGCAGCATGAGATGCGCGACCTCGAGCGCACCATGCAGCGCGCCACCGAAGCCGCGCTGGAAGAGAGTCGCCGCCTGGCCGAAGGCGCTGCAGCCGAGCCCGCGCCCCTGCCCGAGCACGAGCGTGAGCGCGCCGGCCGCGCACCGTCCGGGCCGGTGCCGCCCGGGGGCCGCGCGCCGACGCCGCGCGCGGTGCCGATCATGCCGCCCGGAGGCGCACCCGCGCGACGGCTGGTGCGGCAGGTCATCGGCCAGCGTCTGCTCGACGAGAGACTCCAAAAGGGGCGCCACCACTTCGAGGAAGGGTCGCGCCTGGCCTCGCTCGGGCAATGGGTGGCGGCGGCCGGCAGCTTCAAGCTGGCCGCCACCTTCGCGCCCGAGAACCCCGAGTACCAGGGGCACCTGCAACAGGCGCAAGAGGAGGCCGCCGCCCTGCAGGCCACCACCCACTTCCGGCGCGGCGTGTTCGAGGAGTCGGCGGGCCGCTTCGACACGGCCGCCCGCTGCTACGAGCACGCGGCCACGTTGCAGCCGACCTTCCAGCCGTGCGTGAAAGCGGCCGAGATGTTCTTAAAGATTCGGGAATTGAACCGTGCGCGCGAATATGGTATAAAGGCGGTCGAGCTCGACCCGACCAACGCGTCCGGTCACTTGACCCTGGCGCAGGTCTTCCGGGAGGCCAAGCAGTTCAAAGATGCGAAGCGGTCGCTCGAACGCGTGATGAAGCTGGATCCAGAGAACAAGACCGCGAGGTCTTTGCTCAAAGAGGTCCAGAAGCTGGCTTAAGACGGGGGACCTGAGGGATGGCAGATAAAGTCATCGGGATCGATCTCGGAACGACCAACTCCTGCGTGGCAGTGGTCGAGGACGGGACCCCGGTCGTCATACCGAATCGCGGCGGCTACAAAACCACTCCCTCGATGGTGGCCATTGCCGAGAACGGCAAGCGTCTGGTCGGACACATCGCCAAGCGGCAGGCCATCACCAACGCCGAGAACACCGTGTTTGCGGCCAAGCGCTTGATCGGCCGCAAATGGGACTCGCCCGCGGTCAAGGCGGCCATGGAGGCGGTGCCCTACCGGATCGTGGAGGGGCCGCACAACGACGTCCGCATCATGCTGCGCGACCAGGTCTTCTCCATCCCGGAGGTGTCGGCCTACATCCTCCAGGAGATGAAGATGATCGCCGAGGACTACCTGGGCGAGGAGGTCAAGAAGGCGGTGGTCACGGTGCCGGCCTATTTCAACGACGGCCAGCGCCAAGCCACCAAGGACGCCGGTCGCATCGCCGGCCTGGACGTCATCCGCATCATCAACGAGCCCACTTCGGCCGCGCTCGCATATGGATTCGGCAAAAACATCGAGCGCAAGGTGGCGGTGTTCGATCTCGGCGGCGGCACCTTCGACATCTCGGTGCTCGAGATCGGAAACGGCGTATTCGAGGTCATCTCGACCGCGGGCGACACCTTTCTGGGCGGCGAGGATTTTGACAAGCGCATCATCGACTGGCTCGTGTTCGGTTTTGCCAAGGAGCACAAGATCGATCTGCGCAAGGACAAGATGGCGCTGCAGCGGCTCAAGGATGTGGCCGAGAAGGCCAAGTGCGAACTGTCGACGGTCAAGGAAACCGAGATCAACCTGCCCTTCATCATCTCGACCGGCAAGAGCGAGGCCCTGCACCTGCAGCGCGCGCTGGCACGCGACAAGCTGGAGGAGCTGACCATCGATCTGGTCGAGCGCTGCATCCAGATCTGCAAGAAGACCCTGCAGGAAGCCGACATCGACAAAGGCGAGATCGAGGACGTCATCCTGGTGGGCGGCCAGACCCGCATGCCGAAAGTCCAGGAAGTGGTGGCCGACTTCTTCGGGCTGGAGCCGTGCAAGGGCGTGCATCCCGACGAGGTGGTGGCGCTGGGCGCGGCCATCCAGGGCGCCGCGCTGATCGACGAGCAGTCGGACATGCTGCTGCTCGACGTCACGCCGCACTCGCTCGGCATCATGATCGTGGGCGGCTACTTCCATCGCCTGATCGAGCAGAACACCACCGTGCCATGCTCGAAGTCGCACGTGTTCACGACCGTCAAGGACAACCAGACCTCGGTCAAGATCCTGGTCCTGCAGGGCGAGGCCGAGCGGGCCGAGGAAAACGAGCTTCTGGGCGAGTTCATCCTGACCGGGCTCCGGCGGGCGCCCAAGGGTGAGGTCGAGGTCGAGGTCAATTTCGAGATCTCGGCCGACGGCATCGTGAGCGTGTCGGCCAAGGACCTGGAGACCGGGTTGCAGCAGTCGATCACGGTGACGGCGACCAGCGGCCTGACCGAGGACGAGATCCGCCGCATGGTCGAGGCCAACAAGGACTACATGCTCGAGGTGCGCTCGGGCGAGGAGTTCGAGAAGCACAAGCAGAACGCAGAGCGGCTGGTCGACGAGATCGAACAGCTATTTCCCAAGGTCGAGGAGATCATTTCCGGAAGCGACTTCGGTCAGGACGCCGTGCGCAAGGCCCGCAGCGTCCTCGATCGCGCCAAGAGCGCGATCAGCTCGCACGACATGCAGGCCGTGGTCGACTCGACCGAGGCTTTGACGCGCACGCTCAACATGTTCAAGGGCGTGGTGTCCAAGACCAAGCTCGGATGATCGGATGAAAGGAAGCCCTGCATGGCCGACGAGGGCCCGGCGCGACTCGTTGCCGAGCATATCGAGAACGGGCTAGAGCGCTACGGCCGCGGCGAGCTTCTGGCAGCGCTGACCGAGTGGGAGCACGCGCTGCGCCTGGATCCCTCCAATCTGCGAGCGCGCCAATACGTCCAGTACGTGCGCGAGAACTACGAGCTTCTAGCCAGTCGGTTCGGCCGTACGGTGGACGCGGGCCGAGCAGCGCCCGGTCTGCCCGCGCTCGCTCCCGAGCTCGACGACGACAGTGCGGGCGGCGAAAACCCGTTCGGCGGGCCCAGCCAAACCGAGGCGCTGGCTCAGCTGGCGTCGGGCTGGGAGCTCGAGGACTTCATGCCCGAAAGGCTACCGCCGCCGCCCAGCCAGCCGCTGGAGCCGCAGGGGATCGAGGTCCCGCCGGCCGACGAGTGGGCGCGTTCGCAGCCCGGCTCGGTCGACGATCTGGCCGCGGTCGCGCAGGCGGTGCTGGAGCCGTTCGGCGTCCAGATGACGCCGCCGCATGGCAGCGAGGCCATCCAGGGCAGCGGCGGATCATTGGAATCCCTGGGCGTGCGGCCGCTGGATGCGGATCCGCTGGCCAGCCTGGAGCCGGGGCTGGACCCCGAGCGCACGCGCCCGCCGTCGGCGCGGGTGCCGAAGACGCGCGTGCCCAGCCGGCCGCCCCCGGTGCGTATCGCCATGCCGCTCGAGCCCGAAGAGATCGCGGCCTTCGAAGCCGCCACGGTCGAGCGTGCGGTCAAGCTGGAGTCGGCCGCGGCGCCGCCTGCCCAGCCGCCGCCAAGCGAGCGTCTTCGACCGCCCCCCGAGCGGCCCACCGTGGTGCCGGGCGCCGGCGCTCGCCGCAGCTTTCCGCATCCGCCCAGCGAAAGCGAGCTCGATTTTTCGGGCTTGCTCGAGGAGGGCGAGGACGAGGCCAAGACCGAGACGCGTGCGCGCTCGCTGCCCAACATCGAGTCGCGCCCGGGCCGCAAGGTCACGCGCACGCCTGCGGGGGGCCTTTTGGTCGAGTACGTGGCCGAGCTGCCCGACGAGTTCCTGGGTCCCGACGAGGACGGGCTGGCGTCCGAGCCGACCTCGGATGGGGTCCTGTCGAGCGAGAGCGACGACGCAGTTTCGCAGCTGGACGCGGAGGCGCCCACGCTGGAGCGGCCGCAGGCGGCGGTGCCCGTGGACGGGGACGCCCTGGGACCGCCGGTCGACGACGCGCTTCTGGGATTGGAACCGGAGGAGGCGCCGCCGGCCCCGACCGCGTCGCGGGCCTCGTTTCCCGAGCTCGAGATCGTGATGGAGAAAGCGGCCTCGCCCAGGGCCGAGCCGGCGCCGCCTTTCGCAAGGTCGCCCGCGCCGCCGCCCGTGAGCCCGGCCGTCCAGGAGATTGCCGACGACGTGTCGCCGCCTCCGCACGAGGGGCCGATCATTACCCTGGCGCCGCCCGAAGGCTCGGGCGCGTGGCGGGTGCTCGAGTCGGACCTGGAAATCGTGCGGCCAGGCGCGGTCGCGCCCGCGAGCATTTTCGAGGAACCTGCGAGCGCCCGCGCCCGCGACCAGGCCGGCCCGGCCGAGCCCACGCCGGCCGGCCTCGAGGATCGCATCACGGGCCGCGCCGCCACCCGCCGCGCGCCGGTGACACCGCCGCTCGAGCCCGACAGCCGGCCGCCGCGCGCGAAACCGCAGTTCTCGGACGAGTCGACGCCGTTGCCGCCACCCTACGACCCCGAGGCGATCGAGGACCACGCAGGCGAGGCACGGACCACCAAGCCCAAAGGTTCCGCCCGGCTCAGCGAGCCCGGCCCGGCCGGCGCGCTCGCCGAACACGTGCGCGCTCACCTACTCGAGGCCAAGAAGCAGTTCGAGCGCGGCGACCTGGCCGCGGCCGCCCTAGCCGCCGAAGGCGCCTTCACCTGCGATCCGGCTGGCGAGGCGGCTCCAGTGCGCGAGGCCGAGCGGCAGCTTCTGATTCGCATCTTCGAGACCCAGCTCGGTTCGCTCAAACGCGTGCCCGCGGTCGCCATGCCGGCCGCCGAGATTGCCTGTCTGGGCCTGGACCATCGCTTCGGCTTCCTGCTCGACCGCATCGACGGCGCCACCTCGTTCGACGATCTGCTCGACATTGCCGGCATGCCGCGGCTGGAGGCGTATCGGATCCTGGAATCGCTTCTGCGACGGGGCGTGATTGGCTGCCGCAGCTAAGCTATGATCGAGTCATGAACAAGATCGTTCTCGCGTACAGCGGCGGTCTCGATACCTCGGTTGCCATCCATTGGCTCAAGCAGAAGTATGGCTGCCAGGTGGTCGCGTATTGCTGCGACATCGGGCAGGCCGAGGATCTGGAGGCCGTGCGCAAGAAAGCGCTCGCCACCGGCGCCTCCAAGTGCGTGGTCGAGGACGTGCGCGACGAGTTCGTGCGCGACTTCGTGTTCGCCGCGCTGCGCGCCAACGCGGTCTACGAGGGCGAGTACCTGATGGGCACCGCGCTGGCCCGGCCCCTGATTGCCAAGGGCATGATGAAGGTGGCGCGCGACGAGAACGCCGACGCGATTGCGCACGGCGCCACCGGCAAGGGCAACGATCAGGTCCGCTTCGAGCTGAGCGCGTTCCACTTCGACCCGCACATCAAAGTGATCGCACCGTGGCGCGAGCCCGACTGGACCTTCCGCTCGCGCTCGGAGCTGATCGCCTATTCGAAGCAGCATAAGATTCCGATCGAGGCTTCGCTCGAGAAGCCCTACTCGATCGATCGCAACCTGTTTCACGTGAGCTACGAGGGCGGCATCCTCGAGGATCCATGGAGCGAGCCCGATCCGGCCATGTTCCAGATGACGCGCGATCCGCGCCGCGCACCCGACGAGCCGCGCTCGCTCGAGATCGAGGTCGAGCGCGGAGTCCCGGCTGCCATCGACGGGGATCGGCTGGGACCGGCAGCGCTGCTCGAGCGCGCCAACCGGATCGCGGGCGAGCACGGGGTGGGTCGCGTCGACCTGGTCGAGGATCGCTACGTGGGCATGAAGGCGCGCGGCGTATACGAGACGCCGGGCGGCACCATCCTGCACAAGGCCCACCGCGCCGTCGAAACCCTGACGCTCGACCGCCAGGTCATGCGGCTGCGCGACGCGCTGGTGCCCGAGTACGCGGCCATGATCTACAACGGCTTCTGGTACTCGCCCGAGCGCGAGCTTCTGCAGAAGCTGATCGACGAATCGCAAGAGGCGGTCAGCGGCACCGCACGGCTCAAGCTTTGGAAGGGCAGCGCGATCGTGACCGGTCGCCGGGCTCCGCAGGGCCTGTACCGGCCCGAGTTCGCCACGTTCGAGCGGGAAGAAGTGTACGACCAGCGCGACGCGACCGGGTTCATCCGGTTAAATGCGCTGCGGCTGCGCATCCGCGCACTGGCCGCGCGCACGCGCTGACACGAAAAGGGGGGACGCTTGCGAGGCAGGAAGGGCGCGCGCATCGCAGCAATCCTTTGGTGGGCGACGACGGTTCTGGGGGCGGCCGGCTGCAGCAAGGGGTCGTCCGGGCTCGGGCGGCGCTCGCAGCCCCTGGCCGCGACCCCGATCGTACCGGTGGCGATGGCGAGCTGGCAGCTCAAGGCCTCGGGCGGCCCGTCGCCGCTCGACGCGCGTCTGGCCATGGGCATGACCTTCGATCCCAACCTCGGCGTCTCGATCATGTTCGGGGGCGACGACGGCGGGTCCAGCCTGCTCAATCAGACCTGGCAATGGAACGGCAGCGCCTGGCAGCAGCGCATGCCCGCGACCGTGCCGGTCGTGCGCGGGCTCAGCCCGCTGGTCTACGATGAGGTCAACCGCACGGGCGTGATGTTCGGCGGCTCGGGCGGCGTCTTCTGCGGAGTGGCCTGCTTCCCGATCTATCTGGGCGACACCTGGCTCTGGAACAGCACGACCGGCAACTGGCAGGCGCCCAACTTGTCCGCCCAGCCGCCCCCGCGGCGCGGGCACGCGATGGCCTGGGATCCTTCGCGGGCCCCGGGTGGCATGACCGTGCTGCACGGGGGCACGAACGGGCAAGGCATGCAGGAGGACACCTGGGAGTGGAACGGCTCGCTGTGGACCAACCGCACGGTGTTGACCGCGCCTCATCCGGGTCCGCGCGAGCGTGCGGCCATGGCCTTCGACGGCGTCAACCGCGTGGTCCTGCTGTTCGGCGGCAATGGAGCGACCGGTCCGCTGGGCGACACCTGGCTCTGGAACGGGAACGTCTGGACGTTGATCACGCTCGGGCCCGGACAGAGCCCGCCCGCCCTGGTGGGTCATCAGATGGCGACCGACAGCCGGCGCAACCGCATCGTGCTTCTGGGCGGCACCGACGCCGCCGGCGTGACGCACAGCGAAACCTGGGAATGGGATGGGACGAGGTGGCTGCAGACAGCCAGCGGTGCGCCCGGCGCGCGGGTCGCCGAAGGGCTGGCGTTCGACAGCGCGCGCGGCAGCGTGGTCGCCTTTGGCGGCCTGAATGGCAACACGCGGCTCATCGATACCTGGGAGTACCAGGTCGTCGGCGGGAGCTGCACCAGCGACACCCAGTGCGACACCGGGCACTGCACCGACGGCGTATGCTGCGTGGTCGCATCCTGCGGCCTCTGCCAGACCTGCAACGGTGCCACCCCCGGGAACTGCAGCCCGCAGCCCGATGGGTCGAGCTGCGACGATGCCACCGTGTGCAACGGGCGCGAGGTGTGTCAGGGCGGCGTGTGCCAGAGCGGTACACCGCTCAACTGCAGCGATGGCAATCCGTGCACGCAGGACCTGTGTAACCAGGTTCTGGGCTGCCAGTTTCCGCCGGTCACCGATGGGACGGCCTGTCCGGGCGGGCGCTGCTTCGCTGCCTCCTGCTGCACCGGCTGCGTCTCCGCGGCCGGCGACGGCGGGATGGCGTGTTTGCCCGGCAACCAGCTGGGCCAGTGCGGCACGGGCGGCGGAAGCTGCGCCAACTGCGACGACGGACTGGTCTGCACCGACGACGCCTGCAGCGGCGGCGCGTGCACACATACCAACAACAGCGCGCCCTGCAACGACGGCAATGCCTGCACGACCAGCGACATGTGCTCGGGCGGGGCGTGCGTGGGCGGACCCCCGCTCAACTGCAACGACGGCAATCCCTGCACCGACGATTCGTGCAACGCCGCCTCGGGCTGTGTGCACGTGAACAACACGCAGCCGTGCGACGACGGCAACATGTGCACGCTGGGCGACCAATGCGCGAGCGGGTCGTGCCGCGCCGGAACCATGATGCTCAACTGCGACGACGGCAATCCGTGCACCACCGACACCTGCGATCCGGTGCTGGGCTGCCGCCACACTGCGGTGGCCAATGGCACCAGCTGCTCGGACGGCAACCCCTGCAACGGCGCCGAGACCTGCCAGGCCGGCGTCTGCACGGCCGGTACGCCCATCAACTGCAACGACGGAAATCCGTGCACGACCGACAGCTGCAACATGTCGAGCGGCGCCTGCGTACACACGAACGTGCCCAATAACACCAGCTGCTCGGACGGGAACCCGTGCAATGGCGCCGAGACCTGCCAGACCGGTGTGTGCACGCCCGGTACGCCCATCAACTGCGACGACGGAAACGTGTGCACGACCGACACCTGCGATCCCATGACCGGCGGCTGCTCGCACGGCCCGGTGCCCAACGGCACCAGCTGCTCGGACGGCAACCCGTGCAATGGCGCCGAGACCTGCCAGACCGGTGTGTGCAGCCCCGGCACGCCCATCAACTGCAACGATGGAAACGTGTGCACGAACGACTCGTGCAACACCGCCAACGGCCAGTGTGTGCACAGCCAGGTCGCCGACGGCACGCCCTGCCCGGACGGAAACCTGTGCAACGGTGCCGAGAGCTGTCAGACCGGCGTGTGCAGCCCCGGCACGCCCATCAACTGCAACGACAGCAATCCCTGCACGACCGATTCCTGCAACCCGGCAACCGGCGGCTGCTCGCACAGCCCTGTAGCCGACGGGACCGCCTGCTCGGACGGCAACCCTTGCACGAACATGGATGCCTGTCGGAACGGAACCTGCACCGGGCAGCCCATCCCCAATTGCGTGCAGTGCATGACTGCCGCCGATTGCAATGACGGAAATCCCTGCACGACCGATGCCTGCAGTGCCAGCACGTGCACCCACACACCGGTCGCGAACGGGACCAGCTGCTCGGATGGCAACCAATGCAACGGCGCCGAGACCTGCCAGGCTGGTGTGTGCCAGCCCGGAACGCCTCTGAACTGCAACGACAGCAATCCCTGCACGACCGACACCTGCAACGCGGCGAGTGGGTGCGCGCACGTGAATCTGGCCAACGGCACCGGGTGTCCGGATGGCGATCTGTGCAATGGCAACGAGACCTGTCAGGCGGGCGTGTGCCAGCCCGGCACGGCGCTGAATTGCAACGACGGCAATCCGTGCACGACCGACGGCTGCAATGCCGCCACCGGGTGCACGCACAGCGCGCTCAGCGGCACCCCCTGCAATGATGGCAATGCCTGCACCTCGGGTGACATGTGTGCATCCGGCATCTGCACGGGCACGCCCATCCCCAACTGCCGGGTCTGCACGGCCAGCGCCGACTGCAACGACGGCAACCCGTGCACCGAGGAAGCTTGCAACCGGATGACCGGGACCTGCCAGTCGCAGATGATGTCGGGCTGCTGCACCGCCGACTCCCAGTGCGCCGATTCCAACCCCTGCACGGCCGACTCGTGCTCGGGCTCGCCGCCGCACTGCGTCCACGCCACCATCGACGACTGCTGCGCCACCGACGCCGATTGCAATGACGGCGACCCGTGCTCGGCCGATACCTGCGTCAACAAGCGCTGCCTCCACGACCGGCGGGCAGGCTGCTGCACGCACGACGTCGAGTGCGTGGATGGCAGCGTGTGCACGCGCGACCTGTGCGACACCACTAGCAATCAGTGCACGCACGCAGGCTTTGCCGGCTGCTGCTCGTCGAACGCCGATTGCAACGACGCGTTCTTCTGCACGCAGGACAGCTGCGACACCATGACCGGCGTGTGCACCGACAGCCCGATGCCGGGCTGCTGCAACTCGGACGCCGAATGCGGGGACGGCGATCCCTGCACATTCGACAGCTGCGACACGGTTGCCCACCAGTGCGCCCACCTGCCCAACCCGAGCTGCACGAGCGACGGCGGCGCCGACGGCGGCAGTCGCGACGGCGGAGCCGATGGCCCGCGCCGTGATGGCTCGGTGGGCGACGCGCGGACCGGCGAGGGCGGTGCCGGCAACGGCGGCGGCCCCGACGCCGGCGTGGGCGAGCAAGCAGGCGGCTGCGGGTGTGTGGTGGGAGCACGGGGAGAGGCCCCGGGGGCGGCCTATCTCATGGGGCTGCTCGGCTTGCTGCTGCTTTTCCGCCGCCGCCGCTGAGGAAGCCAACCGTTATCTAAGCAGCTTCACCACAGAGAACACAGAGAGCGCAGAGGATCAAAAGGTCCATTGGATCGGCCTCCCTGTTTCGAGTGGAGCCTTTTCCTTTCTCTGTGTTCTCCGTGTTCTCTGTGGTTCAAGTTTCTCGGGCGCCCCAGGTCAGCCGTCGAAGGGGTCGAACACTTCCTCTTCCAGCCGCGCCTTCTTGGCCGCGTGCACGTCGCGCACATACCGGATCAGATTGTCGACATAGGTGTCGAAGGGTGGGCAGAAGATGTCGCCTCCGCGGAGAAGCTCCATCGTATTGCGCGCGTTGTAGAGCGCCATGTGATTGAACGATTCCAGAAACGCCAGCGGCGCCCGCGCCAACCGCCGGGCTCCGGGCGCGCGCAGGATCGCTCGCGCAAGGCCGGTCGGAATCACGCCGCGCGGGAGCTTGCGGTGCGCCCGCGCCGCGATCAGCTCGTAGACCGCGCGTGCTGCCAGCGGGCTCGGGTCGACCAGGTGAAAGGTCTTGCCGAGCGCGCGCTCGTCGTTGGCGAGCGCGTGCGCCGCCTCGATCACGAAGTCGATGGGCGCCAGATGCAGCGGCGCCGAGCCGCGCCCCGGCAGCGGCAGCGAGACGTCGACCGGCGAGGACACGATGAGCACGATCAAATAGTAGGGCCCGTCGAACTTGTCGATCTCACCGGTCTTGGAGTCACCCACGATGACCGCAGGCCGGAAGATGGTGACCGGCAGCCGGCGCGCCGCCGCCCGCACCAGCCGCTCGGCCTCGTACTTGGACTCCTCGTAAGAGTTGAAAAAACTCTGCCCGCACTCGAGCTCGTCCTCCATCACCACGCCCTTGCGCGTGCCCGACACTTGCGCAGTCGACCAGTGGCAGAAGCGGCGCAGGTGCGGGCACTCGGCCGCCAGCTCGAGCGCGCGCCGCGTCCCCTCGACGTTGACGCGAAAGGCCTGCTCGCTGGCCACGCCCAGGTGATAGATCCCGGCCGCATGCTGGATCACCGTGGTCTCCCCGACC
>DATFWX010000188.1:0-11993 GCA_035258845.1 Polyangia bacterium
CATCGACCAGGCGGCTCCGCTGTCGCTGCGCCGCTGAGATCGTCGGTCCAGACTCGCCTCGCCCCGCGCACGGGCACAACCGGTCGAAAGCTACCATCCCCATCTGCGCGGGGCCCCTCGGCTCGTCTCATCCGGCACGCCGCCGCCACGCCGTAAGCACGGCTTCGAAGTCAGGCGGTGGCGGAGCCAGGAAGCGGCCGCTCGCGAGCGCGAGCGTGTGCGCGTGCAGCATCAGCCGGGCGGCAGGTGGTCCGCCGTGCCGCAGGTCGCCCACCACCGGATGGCCGGCCGCGGCCGCGTGCACCCGGATCTGGTGAGTGCGGCCGGTCTCGAGCGCGAGATCGACCAGCGTAGCTTGAGGAAGGCGCTCGCCAACCCGAAACCCGGTGGCGGCCGGCTTCTCGCCGACCGGGCCAGTCCAGCGTCCGGCCTGAGCGCGCAGCCGCCCGGCCACGAGCGCCACATACCGCCGCTCGGCCGCGTGCGTCGAGAGGGCGGCATGCAGGGCTGCGTTGGCAGCGCGGCGCCGCGACAGCACGACCAGCCCCGAGGCGGCCAGATCGAGCCGATGCAGGACCCCCACATAGTCGCGACCGGCGGCACGCAGGAGCGCGTCGAGCGCGTAAGCGGCCGATTGGCGGGTGGCGGCCACCGGCAGGCCGGCCGGCTTATCGACCACGATCAGGTCGGCGTCCTCGTGCACGATGCGGAGCTGGAGTGGCGCCCGGGCCGGCGGGTCATACAGGAGCACGCGCTCGCCGGCGGCCAGTCGGCGCGCCGGATCGCGCACTCGCCGGCCCCCCACATGCACGCTTCCGCCCTCGATCGCGCTCGTCGCATCCGCGCCCAGCCGTGTGAAAAGAAACGCGGCCAGGGTGGCGCCGGCTTCGCGCGCCAGCACGGTCAGCGCCTGCTTCATTGTGCTACCTTGCCCCCATGTTGCGAAGCTTACTCGCTTTGGCTTGCCTTATGCTCGGGTGCGGCGACGACAAGAAGCAGTGTGGCGTCAACGAGGCCACCGGGCAGTGCGGCCAGTGCCTGCAGACCAACTGCGGCAGCCAGTTCACGACCTGCTACGGGCCCGGCTGGCGCAGCGGCGACCTCACGGCCGGCCTCTGTGCCGGCTACGCCAGGTGTCTGCAGGGCTGCTGCTCGCCGTCGCCGTCGTGCCAGTGCAACCAGGTGTGCGCGACCAGCTGCATGGCCCAATCCACGCAGGACTGCAGGATGTGCATCCAGACCGCCATCACGTGCGAGTCCAGCTCCTGCCTTCAGGCCTGCAGCGCGCCCCCGCCCGATGCCGCGCCGCCCGACGCCGGCCCGGGGTAGTAGGCGCAGGCAACCTCGGCCGCCACCTGCGCGTTGGCTAGCAGGAGGGCGCGGTTGGCCGCCAGCGAGCGCCCGCCGGTCGAGCGCGCCAGCTCGGCCAGCAAGAACGGCGTGAGCGCCTTGCCGCGAATGCGGCGCCGGCTGGCCTCGGCCTGCGCGGCCGTGATCGCGGCCTCGACATCGCGCGCGTCCAGCGCCTGCTCGAGCGGAATCGGCTGGACGATGAGCACGCCGCCCGGCTGCCCGAGCGCGCCCCAGCGCGCACCCAGGAACGTCGCCACCTCGGCCGGCGTGTCGAGCTGATGCTCGACCGGCAGACCGCTCGAGCGCACGTAAAAGGCCGGGAAGGCGGCGGTCCGGAAGCCGATCACGGGCACGCCCAGCGTCTCCAGCGCTTCCAGCGTGCGTGGCAGATCGAGGATCGACTTGGCGCCCGCCGACACCACCGCCACCGCATGCTGGGCCAGCGCCACCAGGTCGTGCGAGATATCGAGCGTGTCGCCGCGGTGCACGCCGCCGATGCCGCCGGTGGCAGCAATCGCGATCCCGGCGCGCGCCGCCAGGGCCACCATGGCGCTCACGGTCGTGGCCGCATCGCCGCCGCGCGTGAGCGCGACCGCCAGATCGGCGGCCGAGGCCTTGACCGCGCCACCCGCGGCCACACGGGCCAGCCCGGCCTGGTCGAGCCCCACATGCACCCGTCCGCCCAGCACCGCAATCGTGGCCGGAACCGCTCCCGCCGCCCGCACCGTGGCCTCGATCGCGTGCGCGATTTCCAGATTGTGCGGCGCCGGCAAGCCGTGCGCGATCACGCTCGACTCGAGCGCAACCACGGGCGCGCGGCGGGTCAGCGCCTGCGCAACCTCGGGCAGGACCTCAATTGCGCTCGCGGGGCGGCCGCCGGGCGGCTGCATCGCGGATCTCCTTGAGCGCGGCCCCATCGATCGGGTAGCGCTGGCAGCAGAAGTTGCACGTGACCTCGGCGCCGCCGTCGCGGGCCAGCATGTCGTCGAGCTCGGCGGGCTCGAGCAGACCCAGAAGCGAGCGCGCGCGCGTGGCCGAGCAGCGGCAGCGAAAGCACACCGGGCGCTGGTCGATCACTTTCAGGGCGGCGTCGGGCAGCAGCAAGCGCGCCAGCGCCACCGCGTCGGCGGGTGGGGCCGGGCCCGCCAGGGCCTCGTAGAGCTCCTGCCGGCGCAGGCGGTGCTGGATCTCCCGGATCAGCGCGGGCTCGCCGCCCGGCAAGGCCTGGATCAAGACTCCGCCCGCGCACGCGACGCGCGGGCTCTGCAGCACCACCTCGCAGCCCAGCGCGGAGTCGATCTGCTCGCTGACCCGCAGATAGGCCTCCACGTCCTCGTCGATTTCACCGGTCACCAGGGCCGCTGAGCCCCGGTACTGCTCGCGCAGGCCCAGATCACGCAGCACCGAGACCTGCCCGTGCCGGCCCACCGCCGGGCCGACCTGCGGGCGCGGTCGCGCCAAAAGCGGCGCCACCGCACCGCGCGGCGACAGGTAGCCCCGCACCTCGCCGGCGTCGTTGGCGTCCACCGTAATGAGCGAGATCGGTCCGTCGCCGGCAATGTGCAGGGTCACGCGCTCGTCGCCCTTGGTCAGGGTGGCCAATAGCAGGCCCGAGGTCAGCGCGCGCCCGAGCGCGACCGCCGCCACTCCGGAAAGGCCGTGGCGCTGCGCGGCTTCGGCCACCGTATCGGTGGTCAGCGTCGACACCACGCGTACGCGCGGCGGGTCGAGCAGCGCACGCGTGATGTGATCGGCCATGCGTCATGATAGCATGAGGCGCCCATGCGGCTTTCACACAGCGACGAGTTCGAGCGCGAGCGCGCGCAGTATCGGTTTGCGTTCACGTGTGAGTCGTGCGCCCATTTCGACCGGCGGCGCGAGCGTTGCCGGCACGAGTATCCGACCGACGAGCACCGACAGGCGTACTACCGGGAGCCGCGCGAGCTGGTCTTCTGCAAGGAGTTCGAGCTGGAGTGAGCCCCGAGCGCACGATGAGGCTGAGCGGGGCGGCCGCCATCGCCGAGGCGCTCGCCGACGCCGGAGTGCGGGCGGCCTACTCGTTCCCGGGCTCGCCCGCCACCAAAGTGTCGCAGGCGCTCGAGCGCGCCGGGCGCGTGCGCCATGCCTGGACCGTCAACGAAGCGGTGGCCGCCACCATGGCGCTGGCGGGCGCTGCGCTGCGCAACTGGGGCACCGCGTGCATCATCAAGCACGTAGGCACCAACGTGGCGCTGGACGCGCTGGCGACCGGTGCCCAGCTGAGCGAATACGCGTCGCCGTGCCTGCTGGTAGAAGGGATCGACGCCCGGCCGCGTACGTCCCAGAATGCCCAGGACAACCGGCCGCTGTGGTCCGCGCACGCGCGCGTGGTCGCGCTCGAGCCCGGCAACCCCGACGAGTGCTATGCGCTCACGCGCTGGGCGGCCCGGCTGTCTGCGCGCTCTGGCATGCCGGTCGTGGTTCGGGCCGAGGAGCGGGTGCTGTCGGCCGAGGCCGAGGTGGCGGTCGAGGCCGCGGCCACGCTGCCCGCGGAACCGCCGGCCTGGCAGCAGCCAGTCCCGCTGATATCGACCGCGAAAACGTGCGGCTTCCACGTCGAGCGCCGCGCGCGCCTGCTGGCGGCGGTCGAGCTGCCTTATGCGCTCGCGCCCGGAGCCGGTCCGCGCGGCTACCTTGTGGCCGGCCAGATGGGCGCGCTGGCCGCCGCCGGCGCCCCCACCCTGCGTCTGGGCGGCTGCCACCCGCTGCCAGCCGCGCGCATCCGCGGCTTCGCCCACGCGCTCGACGAGCTGGTGGTGGTCGAGGAAGGCCTGCCGCTTTTGACCGAGGCCGTGCGCGCGCTCGGCCTGGGCGCGCGCGTGCTGCGCGGAGAGCTGCCGCCGGCCGTACCCTCGCCGCCGCTTGTCCGGCCCGAGCTGCCCGAGCTGCCCGCGTCCGACTGGGCCAGCTTTTACGCGCACGCGCGCGCGGGCATGCCCGGCTTCGCAGCCACCGATCCGCGACTTGCGCTGTTTCGCGCGCTGCGCGCGCTGGCGCGCCCGACCCTGATTGCGAGCGACCCCGGCACCACCGGCGTGCTCGGCATCCGCGACGGTCTGGTCGACCTCAAGCTGCAGATGGGGTGCGCGGCGCCGGCTGCGGGTGCGCTGGCGGACGCGGGCGTGGCCGCGCTGCCGGTCGCGGTCATGGGCGATACCAATTTCTATCATTCGGAGCTGGCGGGCGTGCTCGACAACGCGATGGCAGGGCGGGAGGTCCTGCACGTGCTGGTGGTCAACCGCAAGAGCGAGATGACGGCCGGCGTGCGCACGCCCTATCTAACCGACGGTGCGCTCGATGCGCTCTTGTGTGCGGCTGGATTGGCGGTCGTGCCCGACCTGGCGGCCGCCGCGGGTGCGCGCGGGCCCCGGATCGTGGTTGCGCACACCGAGACCGAGGTCGCGGCCGACATGTGACGGCGGATTATCGTATAATGCCGTGCGTGCGAAGCTGGGGGAGGATGGCGATCGGGGTGCTCTCGGCGGCGTGCGCGGCCGCGTGCGCGCCCGCCCACGAGCACTCGGACGTCGCGGCGCGGCTCGACAAGATCGAGGCCCGGCTGGCTGCGCTGGAAGCGCGCCCGGTTGCGGCACCCGCACCCGCACCCGCACCGGCGCCTGCCGCCAGCGCGGCACCGCCGGCTGCGCCAGCCCCGTCGGCAAGCGCAGAGCCGGCGCCGGCTGCTCCGATGGCAGCCCCGACACCCGAGCCCTCTCCCGTGCCCGCGCGCGGCACCCTGACCGGAACCCTCAAGCTCGAAGGCCCCTACGCAAGCGCGGGCGGGGCCGCCGTGGTCGCGCTGACCCCGCAGGCCGGCCCCCGCCGCCCGCACCGACCCGGCCACTACACGATGGAGCAGCTGCAGAAAAATTTCCGGCCGCACGTGCTCGCGGTCGCGGTGGGCTCGACAGTGGCCTTTCCCAACCACGACGTGTTCTTCCACAACGTGTTCTCGCTGTCACCGGCCAAGAAGTTCGATCTCGGCGTATTCGATCAGAACAAGTCGCGCGACGTCACCTTCGAGCAGCCGGGCGTGGTGCAGATCTTGTGCAACCTGCACGCGCTGATGATGGGCTGGATCGTCGTGCTCGACGAGCCCTACTTCACGCTGGTCGAGGACGGCTCGCGGTTCACGATGCGCGACCTGCCGCCCGGCCGCTACCGGGTGCGGGTCTGGCACGAGCGCTCCAAGCGGGGCAGCGCAACCGACGTCACCATCGGGACCGGCACGAACCACGTCAGCGTGAGCGTGCTCGCCGACACGGCGCCGGTCACGCCGCCGGACAAACATGGCAGGCCGCGCTCGGCTGGCTACTAGCCTGGTCGCGCTCGCCGCCGGGGCCGGGGTGGCCTGGTTTCTGTGGAACGGCGCGCGCTCCGAAACCCGACGGCTGAGCGACGAGCGCGCCCGCATTGCCGAGCAGGCGGCGCGGGAGCTTCTGGCCGAGCTGACGCAGGCAGTGAGCGTAGCGCGCACGCGCGCGCAGTCGCTGTCCGACACGACCGCGGTGCGGTCAGCCATCTCCACCGACGCCACCACGGTGCGCGACATGGTCAAGCAGGATCAAACGCTGCGCATCGGGCCGGCCGAGGGCGTGATTTTCGCCAAGCTCGTGCAGGGCGCGCCGCCGGTTCGCCTGTACGCCCAGCCCGACGACACGGCCGAGATCGCGACCGCCGGGACGCGGCTCGACTGGAGCCCGCCGCGGCTCCTGGTATGGGTGAGCGTGCCGATCGAGCCCATGTATAAGGTGGAAGGGCTCGTGGGCGGGCTTTTATCGGTGCGCGGACAGGTCGACACCACGACCCCGCTGGCGCGTCTGCGCGGCGTGGACGGAGGAGCGCGACTTTTCGGCTACGACCTGCTCGGGCGCGGCCCGGCTGCGGGCGCTGCGAACCGGGTGGAGGTGCCGCTGCCGGCCGAGCTCGGGCTGCCGGACGCGCGCATCGAGGCCGCGGTGGCGCCGGTTCCACCGGCAAATCCGGTCAGTGCGCTGCTCGCGCTGGCGGCCGGCGTCGGGGTCGCCATCGCGGCCGCGGCCTGGCCGCGCAAACGGGCGCCGGCGCTGTCCGAGCCCGCTGCGGCGGGCCCGGGGACCGACACCCGACTCTTGGGCCCGGTCGATCCGCGCGCTCCCACCCAGGCCGGCCTGCCCGCGTTCGGCCGCTATCGCGTGGTGCGCAAGCTGGCCACCGGCGGCATGGCCGACCTGTACCTGTGCGAAGTGCAGGGCGAGGCCGCGTTCCAGAAACGCATCGCCGTCAAGCGCATGCACCAGCATCTGGCCGAGCGGCCCGAGGTGCGCGAGTGGTTCCTCGACGAGGCGCGGGTGGTCGCGCAGCTGTCGCATCCCAACATCATTCACGTCTACGAGCTGGGCCGGGACGAGACCGGCTCTTTCTTCATCGCGATGGAGCTGGTCGAGGGGCTCGATCTGGCCATGCTCGAGCAGCGGTTGCGGGAGGCGGAAAAGCCCCTGCCGCTCAAGGCCGCGCTCACCATCGGGCTCGCCATCTGCGAGGGACTGCACTACGCGCACACGGCCACCGCCAGCGATGGCCACCCGCTCGCCATCGTGCATCGGGACATGAAGCCGCAGAACGTGCTCATCTCGCTCGACGGCGCGGTCAAGGTCACCGACTTCGGCATCGCCAAAGCCAGCCGCCAGATGCACGTGACCGAGGTCGGCACCATCGCCGGCACGGCCGCCTATATGGCACCCGAGCAGCGGATCGGCGAGGCCGTGGACGCGCGCGCCGATCTGTTCGCGGTCGGAGCCATCATTTACGAGATGGTGACCGGCCAGGAGATCGATCTCGACCTGCCGCGCATGGTCGCGCTCGGGCTGGCCGGCTGGCCGCACCTGGAGCCGCCCAGCCGCCTTCAGCCCAACCTGCCCCCCGCGCTCGACGACATCCTGTTCCGGGCGCTGGCCTTCAAGGCCGCCGATAGGTGGCCCGACTGCCGGGAGCTGGCGCGCCAGCTCGAGCGCGTGCTGGTCGAGGCCGGCACCGCACCGTCGACGTCGTACCTGGCCGAGTGGCTGTCTTCGGTGGGCGCGGGGCGCGAGCTGCGTCCGACCACCGAGCCACCGCTCGAGCGCAAGGCCTGAGCTCCCCCCGGGAAAGAGAGTGGCTGACTCAGGGGGCGGGTGGGGTCAGGGCGGCTTCTACGGTTGCCGCCGCCTCCACGCCCCTGACGATCGCGAGCCTTTGCCCCCTTCGTACCATAGCAAACGGCTCTGACACCCGACCGGCGTGCTCCCGGTAGGCCGCCTCGAACCGCGCGGCCGCCGCCTCGTCGTCCCACACGGTGGCCCAGGCCAGCGCGAGCCGGCCGGCGCCATCTTCCCACACCTCGGCGTGGTCGCCCCCCCAGCCCAGCGCGGCCGCGCGCCCCACCAGCGCGCGCGTGCCCAGCTCGCCCAGCGTGGTCGAGTAGATGCGCTTCCAGCCGTCGGGCCGCGGCAGCTCAATCGGCACCGGCCGAGGCGGGTCGGGGGCCGGGCCCAGATATTTCTCGGGATGCAGGATCTGCTCGCTCGAGCGCGGCGGCCGCTCGTAGGCCGCGTCGACCGCCGCCCAGCCCCCGCGCGCGTACAGCTTCTCGACGAACAGCGAGCCCCACACATACGGAAACTGGAAGTTGTCGCGCAGCCAGGGCGGCGTGGTGTCGCCGGCGTTGACCGTGTCAATCCGCGCCGCCACGAACTCGGAAAAGCTCTCGAAGCTCGAGAAGAACAGCGCCCCATACGCGAAGCCGACCTTGGACGCGTCACCCTCCACCAGCGCGCGCCGGGCCAGCCGCTCGTCGTCCTGCTGCGCGTGCTCGAGCGCCGTCAGATGCCATTTCTGATCCTGCAGGGCATGCACGGTCTCGTGGGCCAGCGCCTCGCCGTAGATCGGATCGCGGCGCCGCAGGAGCCCCACCACCTCCATGACCTCGGTGCGCACCCGATCCTTGACCACGATGCGCATGCGGCGCGTCTCGCTGTCGTAATAGCCGGCCGGCTCGTCGCTATACAGATCTGCGTACGCCCGCTCCAGGTCGACATCGGCCGCCAGAAGCCCCAGCCGCGACCACGCCTTACGCCAGGTCTCGAGCTGCCCGCTCGCCTTGAGGCGCGAAAGATCGGCCTCCAGCTCGCGCCGGAGCGCCCGCGCCGACACCGCCTGGAACCGCACCGGCTCGCGCGGCGCCAGGCCCCTTATACGCACCACCCGGGCCACCACTTCCTCGGCCGCCCGCCGGTCGATCTCGCCGAAGGCAACCACTTTGTAGTGGCAGCCCATACTTAGCGCCACGCCCGCCAGCCATGCCGCGCCGGGATAAAACGGTTTGCCCGGACGGTTCGTATTAGCAGACGTGACCATCGTGGACCTGCTCGTCATGTTAGCGCAGGGCGACGCCCGCGTCGTCCGCGTGCCCATTCCGCCGCGGCTTTGCGGAGCCACGCCGTCGACGCGGATCCGCACGCTGGAGAACCGGGTGGGCCGTGCGCTCACGCGCTCGCTGGCGCTGCATCCGCGCGGGCGGGTCCTGGAGGCGCGCGCGGGCGACCTGGTGCTCAAGCGCTACCTGGTCGGGCTGGGCGACCGGCTGCTGCTCCACGGCGGCGGCATGTATGCGCTCGATCACGGCTATGCCTATGTGATCGACCCGGTCGAGGGCGGCCTGGCCCTGCGCGACCAGGATGTCGAGGAGGTGTTCGAGTATGCCGAGCCCGGGGCCCGGCTTCTGGTCGCGCCCTGAAATTTGCCCGCTCCGGCTCGGGGTGGTATCACGAAAGCGTGTTTCGGCTGGTCCGCTTCTTGTTCTGGCTGGCGGCGCTGGGCGGATTCGTATGGTTCGGCATGACGGTTCCGCTGGGCAAAAAGACCCTGTTCGAGCACGTGCAGTCGATCTGGCGCACCGACCAGACCCAGGAGCTGGTCGAGGGCACCAAGGAGGCCGCGCGCCCGGTCATCGACAAGCTCGCGCGGACGCTGCAGCCCGACGGCGGCGTGCGCGAGGTCGGCAAGCCGGGCTCGGTCGAGCAGGCGCACGAGGACCGCAAGTGGATGCAGCGCTCGATCGATCGCTACCATAAGAAGTAAGTGAGCCGGCACAACGTGATCCTGGTCGTGATTGCGCTCGGCACCGCGGCCTCGTTCGCGATCGTGCAGGGCATGTTCGACCGCGCCGATCACGAAAAGGCGGAGCGGCTGGTGCGCACGTTCGCGGGCCGGCAGGGCACGCTCGAGGACCTGCTGGCGCGCAGGGATCCGGGCGCTCACATGGCCGCCAACTGGTCGAGCGAGATCCTGTCGGGCTGCCGCGGGTTCGTTCGGGTCAAGTGTCAGCTCCCGGCGGCGGGTGGCGAGTATGCGTTCGACGTCGATCTGGTGCGCAAGGCGATTCACCCGGGCAACCAGCGCGGCCAGGCCGCGCTCGAGGAGCTGGCGGGTCCGACCGCTCCGACCACTCCGAGCGCTCCGACCGCTCCGACGGCGCCTCACTAGCGCTCGCCTGGCGCCCGCAGGCAGATCATAATATCTGGTATGCGCCGCCTATCCCTGGTCGCCGCCGCCGCCGCCCTGGCCCTGCTTGCGCTCGCGCTCGCGCCCGCCGCCTCTCGCGCCGACGAGCCGCTGTGGACCGAAGGCCACCCGGCCGCCAAGGTTACCGCGACCCCGGCCGCCGTCCGGCCCGACTTCGTCAAGCTGTCGGAGTCGCTGGCGCCGGCGGTGGTCTACATTGCGGGCCGCGTGGGCGGCAGCTCGAGCGGCGGGCTGGGTCGCCGGTTCGAGAGCGACCCCTCCGGCAAGAGCGTCGGCACCGGCTTCATCATCAACAAGAACGGCTACATCCTGACCAACTTTCACGTGGTCGAGCGCACCGACGAGATCCGGGTCAAGCTCGCCGACGGGCGCGACTTCTACGCGCAGGTCATCGGCAGCGACGAGAAGACCGACGTTGCGCTGCTCAAGATCGAGGCGCCACAGCCGCTGCCGGTGGCGCCGCTCGGCGACTCCGATCGGCTGCGCGTGGGCGAGTGGGTGATCGCGATCGGCAACCCGTACGGCGAATTCGAGCGCTCGGTCACGGCCGGCATCATCTCGGCGGTCGGCCGCAACAACGTCAAGCCGACCGGCAAGGAGGAGCTGTACGCCAACTTCATCCAGACCGACGCCGCCATCAACCTGGGCAACTCGGGCGGCCCGCTCATCAACTCAGGCGGCGAGGTGGTGGGCATCGCCTCCGCCATCTACCGCCGTCCCGGCACGCCCGACTACCACGATGCCCAGAACATCAGCTTCGCGATCCCGATCAACATGGCCAAGCATCTGCTGCCGCTCCTGGTCAAGTACGGGCGCGCGCCGCGCTCCAAGCTCGGCATCGACATCCAGGCGGTGACCGTGTATCTGGCGCGGGCGTTCAAGCTGGCGCGGCCCGAGGGCGCGCTGGTGGCGCGCGTTGCTGCGGGCTCACCGGGCGACAAGGCGGGGCTGCACGCGGGCGACGTGATCATCGAGTTCAACGGGCGGCGCGTGAGCAACCACAACGACCTGCCCTGGTTCGCGTCGACCACGCCGGCCGGCGAGCGCGTTCCGATCGTGATCGTGCGCGACGGCGCCGAGCGCAAGCTGAGCGTGGTCATGGTGCCCGATCCCGACGACAAGCCGGCGCGCACGCGCGAGCGCCCGGTGCACGCGGCCGCCGCCCGCACCGGCGACCCGATTGGCATCACGGTCATGGAGCTGACCCCGCAGCTGGCGGCCGAGCGCGGCCTGGCCGGCACCCAGGGCGTGGTGGTGACCGACCTCATCGAGGGCAGCCCGGCCGTCGAGGCGGGCGTGGAGCGCGACGACGTGGTCGTGCGCGTGGGCAAGACCGAGGTCGCCAGCGCGGCCGACTACCGGCGCGCGCTCGAAGGGATCACGCGCGGCTCGACCGTGCTGCTCTTGCTCAAGCGCGAGGGCCATCCCTTCTGGGTGGCGTTCCCGAAGCGGTAATCCGAGCGCCGGTCAGAGCGCCACCCCGATCAGGAGCCGGAAAAACGGGCTGGGCTGGTGCTCGACCAGGGGAAACAGCACGCCGGTGGTGAGCCACAGACGCCCCCTGGCCGCCGACACCGTGGGCCCCAGATTGGCGTGCGAATGGTCGGTCTTGTTGAAGTCGTTGAGGCCGTCGAGCAGGGCCTCGCCCGCAATCTCGACGCCGAGCTGGAGCGGCGGTGCGATCTCACCGCGGATCACGTCGACCGCGAGACCGGCGCGAAACGGGATCGCATTGGAGTCGCGCAGGCCCTTGTCCGGTCCCATGATGGTCGGGTCGATGCCGCCGAAGCCGTGCGCATAGCCGACCTGGGCCGTGCCGTCGAAACGATGCCAGCGGCCCGCGATGCCGAGGCTGGGCACGACCTGGTTGGCGATCGTGGCCTGGATCGCGATGCGGTAATCGATCTGGCCGAACAGCGCCCCGCGCTCGCCCAGCTTGAGCGCGCGCAGCCGCGCTTCCAGTTGCTCGGCCCACAGCGAGCCCGCACCAGGCGCAGAGGTGGCGCCGGGCCCGGTCTGCTGCCAGATGGTCAGCGCGCTCACCTCGATCCACTCGAACG
>DATFWX010000189.1:0-4341 GCA_035258845.1 Polyangia bacterium
GATGGGCGGTTCGAGCTGGGCGGGCTGGGCTCGGGCCTGCACTCGATCTTCGCCAGTGCGTCCGGGCACCACAACTACATCGCCTCCCGCCTTTCGGTCGAGCCGGGTGGCGACCTGGGGCCCATCTCGATCGAGCTGCGCCCGCTCGCTCCTGGCGAGGAGCCGCGCAGCGAGATGACCGGCATCGGCATCGCGATCGGCGCCAACGTCGACGAGATCGTGATCCGGGGCGTGTTCCCGGGCGGCGGCGCGGCCGACGCGGGCCTGCGGGTGGGCGACGCCATCCTGGCGGTCGACGGCCAGGGCGTGGCCCAGATCGGCTTCGTGCAGTCCGTGCAGAACATCCGCGGCCCCGAGGGCACGACCGTGGAGCTTCTGGTCCGGCGCGCATCCGGCGGCGCGCCCGCCCCGGTCATGGTTGTGCGCAAGCGCATCAACGGGTAGGTGAGGGGCCACGTCGACGCGACGCGGAAGGAGGTGTATCTTCCGCCCATGCAGCGCAACATTAGACTCTTAGCCGCTCTTTTCGCCGTCTCCGCCGTCCTCGGATGCGGGGACGATACCAAACCGTCCCTGACCTCGCCCTACGCCGACATCCCCGCCACCGCCACCGAGCGCGTCATGGGTCTCGACGGTCCCATCGACATCGTTCGCGATAAGTTCGGGGTGCCGCATGTGTGGGCCTCGACGCTCGGCGACGCCGCCTTCGGCGACGGCTACGTGAGCGCGGCCGATCGGCTGGCGCAGATGAACCTGTTCCGCCATGTCGCGTCGGGCACCCTGGGCGAGCTGTTCGGCGCGCTCAATCCGCCCTCGATCGATAGCGACCTCAGCATGCGCATGCACCGCTTCCGTCCCATCGCCACCCAGACCTGGCAGACCCTGCAGGCATCGACCGATCCGGTCGACAAGGACCTGGTCGTCCTGCTCAACCGCTTCTCCGACGGGGTGAACCAGTACCTGGATGAGCTCAAGCAGAATCAACATACGATCGACAGCCGGGTGGCGGCCTACTTCGACCCCGCGCGCACCGACCCCTGGACGGCCGTCGACTCACTGACCATCGGCCGGTTCGAGGCGTGGGCGCAGGACTACTCGGCCGACGAGGAGATCTATCACACGAAGGCCGCGCAGACCGCCCGCGCCATGTTCAACGCCTCCTCGCCGCCCGATCGCGCACGCCGCGCCGGCCTGTATGCCGATCTGTGGGACGTACGGCCCATGGATCCGACCTCGACCGTCGACGGATTCCCGGGCCTGGGCCGTCGCCGCAGCGCGGCCCCGGTCGCCGCGCGCGCACGCCGGCCCCAGGTCGCGCCCGCGGTTCTCGATAGCGCGCTGGCCGCGCTAGACCCGCCCGCGCAGATGGGCCTGCAGCTCCGGCAGGCCTGGAATGGCTCCAACAACTGGGTGGTCGGCCCCAAGCTGGCCGGCGCCGGCAAGACCCTTCTGGCCAACGACCCGCACCTGCAGCTTTCCAATCCGTCGATCCTCTACTTCATCCACATGACGGTGCCCGGAAAGCTCGAGATCGAGGGCATGACGCTGCCCGGCGTCCCCGGCATCATCCTGGGTCACAACGCGCACGTCGCCTGGGGCGGCACCGACGTCAACCACGACGTCACCGACGTCTACCAGGAGCAGATCGCGCCCTGCGCCGCAGGCGGCGGCGACTGCGTGCGCTTCAAGGGCCAGGACGTGCACCTGGAGACCTGGCAGGAGACGATCAAGGTGGGCGGGCTCGGCACCATCACCTCGAGCTTCACGGTCACCTACGAGCGGGTGCCGCACCATGGGCCCATCATCCCGAACATCGTCAACCACACCATCGTGCCGCGCACGTCCAGCCAGGCGCTGTCGGTGCGTTACACCGGCTACGAGCCGACCAGCGAGATCCGCGCGGTGTACCTGCTCGCGAAGGCGACCACGGTCGACGACGCCTTCGCCGCGCTCGAGAACTGGGGCTTCGGCGCGCTCAACTGGGTCGTGGTCGACGACCAGGGCCACGTCGGCTGGTACCCGCACGCCAACGTGCCCTGGCGCACCACGCCGGGCTGCTTCGGCTACGACAAGCGCACCGCGCAGGATGGTGTCGCCCCCTTCTTCGTGCTGCCGGGCGACGGCACGTGCGAGTGGGAAGGCTACATGGAATCGCAGTACCTGCCCAAGGCCAAGGATCCGGACACCGGCTTTCTGGCCACCGCGAACGGGGATCCGGTGGGCGAAACCGCCGACGGCGACGCGCTCAACGGGCCCATGGTGGGCACGCATCGCATGTATCTGGGCGCCTACTACGATCCCGGCTTCCGCGTAGGCCGCATCACGCGCCGGCTGCAGATGCTGGCGCAGGCGGGCCGGCCGCTGACGCTCGACGACCTGGCGTCGGTGCAGGCCGACGTTCACTCCAACTATGGCGATGCTCTGAAGCCCCACATTCTGGCCGCGCTGACCGCGTTTTCGGAGGAGGTGGCGATGCCGGGCCGGCATCCCGACCTGGCCAGCTGGGTGGCCGCGCTGCCGGCCGCCAAGCGCACCCGCCTTCTGGGGGCGCAAAGCATGTTTTCGGGCTGGACGCTGGAAACGCCGCCCGCGACCGATGCACAGACCGACGCCGCCACCCAGAGCGACAGCGCGGCCACGGTGCTGTTCAACGTGTGGGCGCGCAAGTTCCTGCAGGATGCGTTCGGCGACGAGCTGGCCGTCCTGGGCCTGAGTATCGACGACTTCGAAACCGCGCGCGCGGGCCTGGCCGTGTTCGAGCGGCCCACCGACCTGGTCTCCGGGATCGCGACCCAGACCGGCCAGCCGGTGCTGTGCGACGACCTCACCACCAGCGGCACCGTCGAGAGCTGCACGCTGATTGCGCTGGAGGCGCTCGATCAGGCGCTCGATTGGATCGAGAGCGCGGCCGGCTTCGGGACCGCCGATCCGACGCAGTGGCACTGGGGGCTCCTCCACACCCTGACCCTGGCCTCGCTCCTGCCCGACCCCGAGCTGAACATTCCGCCGCCCGACGATCCCGATCCCAGCTTGCGCAAGGGCTACCCGCGCCACGGCGACAACTTCTCGGTCGACGCCTCCAACCCAGGCCTCAGCGGCACCACCTACAGCTACCGCAGCGGTCCGGTCATGCGGCACCTGGTCTCGTACCTGACTGGAGGCGCGCTGTCCACGCGCATGGCGCTGCCGGGCGGTGAGGTTTTCGATCGCAGCTCGCCGCATTATCGCGACCTGATGGACAAGTACTGGTCCAAGAACCAGTACTTCGACTTTGCGTGGTCGTCGGCCGAGGTTCATGCGGCGGCCGAGGCCAGGTGGCGGCTGGAGCCCCGGTAATCCGGCGCCGCTGAGGCGTCAGCGCTCGAACGCAAGGTACAGCTTGAGAGCAGCGCCCGCCGGCACCAGGCGCGCATCGAGCGCGCTGTCGACCTCGCCGCCGACATGCCAGGTCGCAACGACGCGCGCATCGAGCGCGATCCCGAGGCCGGTGTAGCGGGTTCCCGGGCGCAGACCCGAGTAGCCGTCCACGATGTCGCGATCGGCGGCCAGCGAGTCGAGCCCATTCGAGCGCACCGCCAGCCACACGCGGTCGAACCCGGGCTTGCGGATCTGCGCGCCCAGCTCGGCAAGGTACAAAAGCTCGTCGGCGTAGCGGGTGGTGGCCGGGGTGGGCATGGTGCCGTCGCGCGAGGCCAGCCCGCGCTTGCGAAATCCGGCGTCGAGGATGCCATAGAGACCGACCGGTCCCAGCACGAGCGAGTGGCCGGCCGCAAGGTGCGCCTCCAGCGTGAGGTCGCCGCCGCCCGTCGCCAGGTCGCCGCCCACACCGGGCGCCGGATCTCCGACCGGCAGCCCGAGCAGCAAAGTGGCGGTGAGCCGGAACGGCGCCACCAGGAGGCCGCTGGCCGCGCCCAGCCGCAGGTCGCCCACGCCGGCCGCCGAGGGGCCGTCCGACAGGCTCGCGCTGCGGACGAGCTGCCAGTCGCAAAGCGCGGTCAACCAGCGCTCCTGGAGCCCGATCTCGGCATACAGGCCCAGGGTCTGCTGCGTGTAGTCGGCGCCGATGGCGGGCTTGCCACCGTTGGGACCGAAGTAGGACGAGGCCGCGATGCGCGCGTAGCTGAGATTGAGATAGAGCCCGCCGGCATCGCGCGTCCAGGGTGAGGCGGCGGCCACGCCCGGTGCGCTGGCCAAAAGGAGAGCGCACGTCAAACCACGCAGGCCCAGTCCATGCATGCCACCGGGGGATACGCGCGCGCGCCCTGGAAGGTTACGGGGTAGACTGCGCGCATGCCGCCCGTGCACGCTCCCGACCTGCCGATCGATGGCCCCTGGCTCAAC
>DATFWX010000190.1:0-54569 GCA_035258845.1 Polyangia bacterium
TGGCCAAGGGCCAGATCTCGACCCGCCTCATCAACTTTGCTAAGGCGCTGGTAGGCTGGCTGCCGGGCGGGCTGGCGGTGAGTGGCATCGGCGCCTGCCTCCTGTTTGCAGCCATCACCGGATCGTCGACCGCCACGCTGGCGGCCATCGGGGGACTGGTCTACCCGGCCCTGGTCAAGGAGAAGTATCGCGAAAACTTCTCGCTCGGGCTGGTCACGACCGCGGGCTCGATCGGCATCCTGGTGCCGCCCTCGATCCCGATGATCATCTACTGCCTGTTCAACACGGGCGCGCGCCTGGAGGTGGAGCGGCTGTGGCTGGGTGGCGTGGGACCGGCGCTCCTCATCGCGACCTGCCTAGGCATCTACGCGATCCTGTCGGGCCGGCGCCAGAAGGTGCCGCGTCAGAAGTTCTCGCTGCGCACGCTCGGCGTGGCCACGCGCGACGGCTTCTGGGCGCTGCTTCTGCCGACCATCATCCTGGGCGGCATCTACAGCGGCCTGTTCACTGCCATCGAAGCGGCCGCGGTGGCGGCGGTCTACGCGCTCCTGGTCGAGGTCTACTTCCATCGCAGCCTGACCTGGCGCCAGGTGCCGGGCGTGCTGGCGGGAGTGGTCACTCTTCTGGGCAGCTTCATGATCATCATCATCATGGCCATGGGGCTGGCCGATTTTCTGGAAACCAACAAGGTGCCGGAGGCGGCCGCACAGTGGATTGGCGACATGCATCTGGGCCCGTGGGGATTCCTGCTGATCCTCGACCTCCTGCTGCTCATCGTGGGCTGTCTGCTCGACATCCTGTCGGCGCTCATGATCCTGGTGCCGCTCATCGCACCCATGGCCGCGCAGCTCGGGATCGATCCGGTGCACCTGGGCATCGTGTTCATCGTGAATCTGGAGATCGGCTACCTGACCCCGCCCGTGGGGCTCAACCTGTTCCTGTCGGCCAGCATGTTCAACCGGACCTTTCCGCAGGTGGTGCGTGCGACCGCGCCCTTCGTCGCGCTCATGCTGATCTGTCTGGGCGCAGTGACCTACGTGCCGCGGGTGTCACTGACCCTGGTCGACGCCGTCTACGGGCCCTCCACCACCGCCCCGCTGGCCTCGCCGGCCAGCCCCGCGCCGGCACCCAGGAAAGTCAAGTCGATGAAGGAGCTCACCGACGAGGCCAATCCCGACCAGCCACCGGCCGCCCGCGCGCCCAAGAAGGTGAAGTCGATGAAGGAGCTGACCGAGGAGGCCGGGGGGCCCGATTGAGGTATCTGCCGCTTGACTCGGGCCCGGTCTTTTGGGAATAAATTCCCCCTGATCCGAGTTACGAGGCAACCATGATTCAGGTCGAAGGCTTATCCAAGTATTACGGCGAGCAGGCCGCCATTCGGGACCTGACCTTTTCGATCGAGCGCGGAGAGGTCATCGGCTTTCTGGGGCTCAACGGGGCCGGCAAGTCCACCACGCTCAAGGTCCTCGGCTGCGTGCTCCTTCCGACCTGCGGCCGGGTCGTGATCGACAGCTTCGATCTCGACCGCGACCCCCACGAGATCCGCAAGCGCATCGGGTTTTTGCCCGAGAACCCGCCGCTGTACGGCGAGATGACGGTGGCGCGCTATCTCGAGTTCGTGGCCCAGCTGCGCGGCGTGCCGGCCAGCCAGGCTCGCGCACGGGCCGACGAGGCGGCTTCCAAGACCGCGCTGCGCGAGGCCATGGGTGAGGTCATCGGCACGCTTTCGCACGGCTTCCGCCAGCGGGTCGGCCTGGCCCAGGCCCTGGTCAACAATCCGACCCTGCTCATCTTGGACGAGCCGACAGCTGGCCTCGACCCCGTGCAGATCGTGGAGATGCGCACGCTCATCCGGGCCCTGCGCGGCGCCCACACGATCCTCCTGTCCAGCCACATCCTGTCCGAGATCAGCCAGACCTGCGACCGGCTGCTGGTCATCCAGGCCGGCGAGATCGTGGCCCAGGGCAGCGAGGCCGACCTGGCCGCGCGCATGGGTGCGCGCGGGGTGATCGAGCTCGAGGTGCGGGCGCCGGCCGAGCGCGCGCTCGCGGTCCTGCGTGCGGTCGACGGGGTCGCGCAGGCGGAGCTGTTGCGCCAGGACGGCGAGGTGGCCTCGCTGCGGCTGGCCGCGCCCGCCGACCTGCGGCCGAAAGTGGTGCGCGCGCTGGTGGCGGCCGATCTCGACCTGCTCCGGATCGATCGCGGCGCCGCCCAGCTCGAATCGATCTTCCTGCAGCTTACGCAAACCAAGGAACCCTCATGAAGCCGATTCTCCTGATTGCGCGCCGCGAGCTGGCGGCTTATCTGCGTTCGATGTCGGGCTACGCCATCATGGCGGCCGCCCTGTTCGTCGACGGTCTGTTCTTCAACGGGATGGCCCTGGGCGGCGAGGCCAAGCGCTCCTCCGAGGTGTTGGCCGTGTTCTTCCAGATCGCAGGCGGCGTGACCATGATTGCCTCGGTCCTGCTGTCGATGCGCCTTCTGGCCGAGGAGCGGCAGGCCGGCACCATCACGCTGCTGTATTCGTCGCCGCTGCGTGACCGCGAGATCGTGATCGGAAAATTCCTGTCGGCGCTGGTGATGCTGGCCATCATCACTGCGGCCACCGTCTACATGCCCGCTCTCATCCTGGTCAACGGCAAGATCTCGTGGGGCCAGGTGGGGGCGGGCTACCTGGGCGTGCTCCTGCTCGGCAGCGCGGCGCTGGCCGTGGGAACGTTTGGCTCGTCGCTGGCTCGCTCGCAGGTGATCGCCGCCCTGATCTCGGCCTGCATGGTGGCGGCGCTGGTGGTGTGCTGGATGCTGGCCCGCGTCACCGAGCGGCCGCTCAGCGAGATCTTCGCGGCGCTGGCGCTCTGGAACCGCCACTTCCCGCCCTTTACCGAGGGCGTCGTGCACCTGCGCGACCTTACCTATTACGTCGGCATCACGTACGTCGCGCTGTTCGGCGGCACGCGGGTCCTAGAAGCGCGGAGGTGGAGGTAGCCATGCGCAGCCGCAGCCTCTCGGTGTCGATGATCTACGGCGCCGCCATGCTGACGCTGTACGGCGGCGAGCGGGTGATGGGCGCGGGTGGCGCTCGGGTGCTGCTGACGCTCGTTGGCCTCCTCCTGCTCGGGCTCGCGATTCTGCTGCGCGGGCTGCGCGTGCGCGCCCAGGAGGGCGAACGGCGCACGGTCGAGCGCATCCTGCTCTGGCTCCAGCTGGTGGGCGCGTTTGCGGTGCTGCTCTACTTTCTCCAGTCGGACGTGATGACCCATCTGGGCGGCCGCTCGCTGGCCGACCGCTGGCCGCGCCTGGCCACGATTCTGGCCGTGCTGTGGCCGGCCGCGTGGGTGGCCGCGATTGCGCCGACTGCGCTGGTCGAGGCCGCCTATGCCGCGGTCGTGCGCGCGCCGCGGCTCGAGCTGCGCCGCATCCGCGACGCCATGTACTCGGGCCTGGGGCTGGCCGGCGCCCTGGTGCTGGCCTTCACGCTCGCCTACGTCACCTCCGAGCGCGACAAGAAAGTCGACCTGTCCTACTTCCGAACCGCCCGGCCCGGCGAGGCCACGCGCAAGATCGCGCGCACCCTGACCGAGCCCGTGCAGGTGGGGATCTTCTTTCCGCCCGCCAACGACGTGGCCGATCAGGTGGGCGGCTACTTCGACGACCTGCGGCGCGAATCGGGGCAGCTTCAGGTGGCGCGCTACGACCAGGCCATCGACGTGACCAAGGCGCGCGAGCTGGGCGTGTCGGGCAACGGGACGGTCGTGCTGGCGCGCGGTGGGCGCCGCGAGCAGCTTTTCCTGGGCCTCGAGATCCAGGACGCGCGCACGATGCTGCGCAACCTCGACAAGGAGGTGCAGCGCCGGCTGCTCCAGGTCTCGCGCACCGGCCGCACCCTCTACGTCACGACCGGGCACGGCGAGCGCACCTTCGACCCGGCCGGCGAAACCGACAAGCGCGCCACCATTCGGGCGCTGCGCGACTTCCTGCAGGATCAGGGCTACGCGGTGCGCACGCTGGGCGCGGCCGAGGGGCTGGCCACCGAGGTGCCCAAGGACGCGTCGGCGCTGCTCGTGATCGGGCCCTCGAAGCCGTTTCTGGCCGAGGAGGTGCTGGCGCTGAGCCGCTTTCTCGACCGCGGCGGTCGGCTCATGGTGGCGCTCGACCCCGAGGCCGGGCTGGACCAGCACGAGCTGACCACCCTTTTGGGCCTCGATTTCAAACCGGTGACGCTCGCCAACGACGTGATCTACGGGCGCCGCTCCAACCAGAAGAGCGACCGCGCCAACATCGTGACCGGCTCGTTCTCGTCGCACCCTTCGGTGACCACGCTGGGCCGGCTGCGTGCACCGGTGGCGTTCGGCGGTGCGGGATGGCTCGAGGACCGCAAGGACAAGCCCAAAGAAGTCACCATCGACTACACCGTGCGCGCGCACACCTCGACCTGGAACGATGCCAACGGCAACTGGGAGTTCGACGCGCCCGCCGAGACGCGCAAGGCCTGGCAGCTGGTGGCGGCGGTGCGCAAGAAGCCGCCCGACGGCAAGGGCGAGGAGGCGCGCGTGATCGTGCTGGCCGATTCGGACGCGCTGTCGGATGCGCTGATTGCACATCCGCAGCTCGGCAACGCGCTCATCCTGCTCGACGGCGTCAAGTGGATGGTGGGCGATGAGGCCATCACGGGCGAGACCCAGAGCGAGGCCGACGCGCCCATCGTCCACACGCGCAAACAGGATGTAGCCTGGTTCTACTCGACGGTTTTCGTGGCGCCCGCGCTGGTTCTGGGTCTGGGCTTCTTGATCACGCGGCGGCGCAAGAGCGGCGGAAAGGCCGAGCGGCCCCAGGGAACGGCGGCCGCGGCCAGCCCGGGGAGGACGGCATGACTGCGCGCGGAGCGGCCCTGCAAGGTGGTCTGGCGGCGTGCGGATTGCTTCTGGCATATGGCACCTGGCAGCGCGAGCCCGAGCGGGCCGCCGGCGAGGTGGTGCTGCTGGAGGCCACCAAGAACGAAGTGCAGAAGGTGCACTACGAGGACGGCACGCGCGCGACCGACGTCGAGCGCGGCCGGCGCGACGACGAGCCCAAGATCTGGGTGCGCGTGAGCGCCAGCGCCGATGGCAAGATACCCGCGCGCTCGCTGCGCGGCGGCGAAGCGGCCGAAAAGCTGCTGGGCGAGTTCGCGCCCCTGCGCGCCACCCGAGCGCTCGGCGTGCTCGACGCCGCCAAGCGCAAGGAGCTGGGCTTCGACACCTCGAAGAAGAAGGTCACCGTATGGGCGCGAGGCCAGCAACGCTCGTTCGCGATCTCCAGCCAGGGCTTCGGCGGCACCTACTGGAAGGACGACCGCGACGGGCGGGTGTACCTGACCACCGCGACCGTCATGGGCGACCTCGAAAGCGCGGGCAGCCGGCTGGTCGACCGCCGACTCCACGAGTTTCTGCCCGCCGACTACGACGCGGTCACCATCAAGGTGGGCGGAAAGCGCCGCGAGCTCACGGTCTTGCAGGCGACGCCGGCCGGCGTGCGCCTGGCCGGCCGCTTAGGCCCCGGCAAGGCCGACGACCTGGCCTCGAACTGGAGCGACAAGGTGTGGCGCCTGGTGCCGATCGAGCTTCTGGGCGCGGGCGAAAAGCCGGCCGTGGGCGCGCCCGAAGTGGTGGTGCGGGTCGAGTACGCGGCCAAGGGCAAGCCCAAGGGCTGGATCGAGCTGGGCCGCACTGCGCCCGCGGCGCCGCCCGCCCTGTCCTCGGCCGAGCCGCCCAAGCCCGATGTGTACGCGCGCAGCGAGCACTCGGTGGGCTGGATCAAGCTGCCCCTGAACGCCGACGACGTGCTCAAGGAGGCCGACAAGGTGGTGGCGGCCGAGTAGAGGAGCCGAGCCGCTACACGAAGAACCAGCGCAGCATGGCGTGATGCAGAAACAGCGCTGGAAACACCTGGTGGATCAAGTCGAAGTCGGAAGTCCCAAAGGCGCCCTGCCAGAATGAGAGGGGCAGGAAGAGAACGCTTCCGGCCGCGCCTTCGATCTCGGTGGCCGAAAATCGCTTCCAGGTGTCGCCTTTGACCAGACTCAGCCACTGGTCCGAGTGCGAGTAGATGCGCACCCGGCGCTTGTCGGGTTTCTTCTTCAACCACGCGCGCGTGGGCTGGACGAAGTTGGGATCGTTGCCGTCGAAGTTGTAGATCTCGTCCCAGTGATCGTCGAACTCGGGCACCGGTTTGGGGTCGCTGGCGAGCCCGACCGGACCGTTGTAGCCGAAGCTGAACCCGGACACACCGATGCGGCCGATGGGCTGGATGGCCACCTCGGCGGCGCCTCGTCGCTGCACGAAATGATTGATCTCCTGCAGCAAGAGCAGCGCTCCGGCCTGGGCCTTCAGCTCGTTGAGCCATTTGGCCGCGCTGCCGACCGGATACACGAAGTGGACCGACGCCTGGGAGGCCATGAGCTGGTGGAGCATATGCTTGTTCTTGTTGGCCGGCTCCCCCAGCGCGTTCCGCCTGAGCATCGCCAGCTGGTCGGGGGTTGGATCGGCGGGCGGATGGGGCGGGCGGCCCATGAGATAGCGGTGCGGCAGGTTCAGCGAGTCGAAGTTCCACGGATAGGCTTCTTCTCCCGGTGGGTGGTCCGACCACGGGATCGACGGGTGGAAGAACAGGTGGTAGTGCAGCGGCACCGGATTGTCCTCGTACCACTCGCCGATGGTGATGCCTTTCGGCTGCCACACCAGGACCAGCTTCGGCGTGGTCGTGCGCTCGAAGAAGTAGAGGGTCCCGCCCGGGGCCGCGACATCGAGCGCCATGTTGAGCCGCTCCGCGCCCTGCGCCCCCTCGGGCCCGAGCGCGTACTTCTGGACCAGACGGGTCGAGCAGACGCGGGCCAGGTCAAAGTCCATCTCGGTGTCGAACTGCTGAGCCCACCCGACGTCGTGAGACATCTTCAAAATCTGGCGCGCCTTGGGCTCGGCGTCGCGGAGGTGGCTCAGCCGAACCGTGATGGAGATGCCCCAGTCGCCGGCGCCGCGGGTATGGACAATCGGCGGATCGACGTTGATCTCGTAGTCGTAGGGGTTGTAGGTGGCCTTGGCGTCGTCCGGCTCGACCCATAGCGGATTGCCAGCGTGCACGATGAGGTGCTGCGTGACGTCCCAGAACCCGTCGGCCTGCACTTGCAGCTGCACCTTCCCGGCGCCCGTCACATCGCCCTCGAAGCCGGTCCCGGATGCGTTCGGTTGAAGCGCGTTCAAGGGCCCACCGTCGAGCCCGACCTGTGCGTTCTTGAGGGTCACCGCTTTCCCGTTGACGTCGACCCCGTTCACTTCAATCCAGGTGGCCATGGCGCTCGCTCAGCTCGCGGGTCCGGTTTGATAGGCCGGCGCCAGCGTGCTCACCGGGTCGCCGGGATTCACAATCTGATCGACGGGGATGTCCTGCGCGAGCATCAGCTTCTGGCTGCCGCAGACCAGAAACGCGTGGTAGTGCAGTCCGGCCACCGCGTCGTCGAACTGGAAAACTCGCAGGCCGCCCGCCAGCACGCCCTCCGACATGGCGAACACCCGGCTCTGGGTCCCGTCGTTGCTGTCGATGTGCAAAAACACCTCGCTCATCCGCTGCTCGCACAGGCGGTTGGAGAAGCCAAAACGAAAGGGATGGCGCTCTTTCCGCTTGAGCGGCCCGATCGGAGGCGTGATGTGGATGCGCTGGTACTTGTCGGTGTCATAGATCTCGCAGGCGGCCGGATTGCATCCTCCGCCCGCATGGCAGGCCAGGCTCGGTTCCTGGCCCTGCTCGAAGAAGAGCATCTCGACCCGGCGGTTGGTCTGGCTGCGGTAGGGGCCGGTCGTGGGGTGGTGGTTGCCGCAGCCGACCGCGCTCGGATCGAGAAAGCTCATGCTGGCGCGCGCCGAGCTCAGCGTCGCCTCATCCGCTTCCAGCGTGTCGCACAGCGCTTCTTCATAGCAGTCGAAGAAGGCCTTCCAGGTCTCGCCGTCCATGGCGCCGGACTCGGCGAGCGACCCGCCTTTCTCCTGATTGAAGGTCTGCTGAAACGAGCGCAGCGCGCGCGTGGTGCCGGAACCGTGCTGACCGTCGACTTTCCCCGGATCGCACGACCAGCCACGCGTCTGGGCCACCCACTTCAGGATCTGCTGATAGTCCTCGACCCGATGGCTGTCTTGGGCCAGCTCGGCGAACTGATTTCGATCGCCCTGGATCAGCGCGCGGGCCATGGCGGCGCGCTGCTGCGAGATCTTGAGCTTGTATGCTTCCGAGGGATGGACGTCGGCATGACCGGCCACCAACAGCTCGCGGTCCGGGTTCTCGCTGGCGTACTTGATACAGGAGGCGACGATGCCGATGCCGGTCACGCTCGGGTTGGGCGAGCCGTCGGCGGCCAGCGGATGGTCGGGCGGGATCACCGCGCTGAACTTACGGAACAGCACGTCCTCGAATTCGATCAGCTCGAACTGCTTGATCGGATCCGTGGCGGTGGGGGTGGTGCTGGTGGTGGTCGGCTCGGGCGCGGTGGAATCGGCAGCCGGCGGCGGCGCGGGCGGGGGTGCCGGCGGCTTCGGCTCCGGAGGAGTGGTTCTCGGCGCCATTGCGGGCGGGGCCGGAAACCACCAGTCGATCTTGGCGTCGTCCGGCCGGCGCGGGTGCCGTTCGTCCCCGGGTTCCTGGTGCCCCAGCCAGTCGTCGTGCTCGAGCTCATCATCGGCCGGGGCGTCGTCTGGGTGCCCCGGCCAGTCGTCCCCGCGGTCGCGTTTTGGCATTATTCACATCCCCCCTGACCCTGAGAACGATAGCACGCCGGCTACTCGAGCGCAGCGAGCTCATCGGGCGTGTTGACGTTTTGCAGAAAGTGCAACGTCGGATCGAGCGCCCGTAGGGTGTCTTCGTCGAGCCGCACCGTGTGCACGCGCTCGAAAAAGCGGCTGACCTTGTAATCGCCGCTGGCGAGCTGGGCGCGAATGGCGGAAGCGGCCGAGCGGGCGTAGCGGGCATGCAGCGGCTCTTCGCGCCCACCCACCATCGGCACCACCACCTCGGCCGCGGGAGCGTGGTCGCGCACCAGCGCCAGCGCGCGCGGGTCCAGAAACGGCATGTCGCAGGCCACGCACAGCACCTGATCCGAACGCGCGGCCTCGAGCGCGCTCAGGATGCCGATGAGCGGCCCAAACCCGCCCGGCATGAGGTCAGGCACCACCGGAAGCCCGAACGGTTCGTACAGCGGCCCGTCGTTGGCGACGATGAGCAGCTCATCGAACTGGCCGCGCAGGACGGGCAGTTGGCGTTCGATCACGCGCGCGCCACCTACCAGCAGGAACGATTTGGGACGGCCGCCCATGCGGGTGGCCTGGCCGCCGGCCAGGATGGCAGCCGCGCAGGTCATGCGCGGCGGCGGCGCAGGACGGCGTCGAGTAGGACGGCGTCACGCACCACCTGTGCGGACAGCGGCCCTTCGGCGCGTGGCGGCGCCGGCGCCGGCGCCGGCACCGGCCGCTGTGGCCCCAGACGGCGCGAGAGCGGACGCGAGAGCGGGCGTGAGAGCGGGCTGAGGCCCGGGCGCGGAGCTGCCACCGCTCTGGGCGCGGGCGCGGGCCCGGGCGGGGCCGGGCGCACCGGTGCCGCCGGCCGCGCGGGCCGCTGCGGAGCCGGAATCGTACGCTGCGCGCGCTGCTTCTCCTTGCGCTCGGCCGCGCCGCGCAGGATATCGACGATCAGCCGGACGATGATTTCCAGTAGCTCGTCCACCTCGTCCACCTGCGTCTCCGGAAGATCACTTCGCGCATGATGAACCGGATCAGCAGCGCGTCGCGGTCTCGAAGCCACCAGAAGGGGTTGCTATTGCCCATCGCCCTCCTTCTTTCCGCCGCCCATCTGCGCGATGCCGCTGCGCATCTCGGTGTCGGCCATCACGTTGCGCATGTTGTAGTAGTCCATGACGCCGAGCTTGCCGGCGCGCAGCGCCTCGCCGATCGCCATCGGCACTTGCGCCTCGGCTTCCACCAGCTTGGCGCGCATCTCCTGCACCTTGGCCCGCATCTCCTGCTCCTGCGCCACACCCAGAGCGCGCCGCGCCTCCGCCTTGGCCTGGGCGACCTGCTTGTCGGCCTCGGCTTGCTCGGCCTGCAGCCGCGCACCGACGTTGGTCACGACCTCCACGTCCGCGATGTCGATCGAGAGGATCTCGAACGCGGTGCCGGCGTCGAGGCCCTTCTTCAGCACGTTTTTCGAGATCGAGTCCGGATTCTCGAGCACGATCTTGTAGTCGTGCGCGGCCCCGATGGTGGCGACCACGCCCTCGCCGACCCGCGCCAGCACGGTCTCCTCGCCCGCGCCGCCAACCAGTCGATCGATGTTGGTGCGCACGGTGATGCGGCACACGGCGGCCAGCTGGATGCCGTCCTTGGCCACTGCCGTCACCTTGGACGTCGTGATCACACGCGGGTTGACGCTCATCTGCACGGCCTCGAACACGTTGCGGCCGGCCAGATCAATGGCGGCCGCGCGCTGGAAGGGCAGCGGGATGCCGGCTTTGTCGGCGCTGATGAGCGAGTTGACCACCAGCGCCACCCGCCCGCCGGCCAGATAATGCGCCTCCAGCTGGTTGACCGTCACCTCGAGCCCGGCTTTGACCGCGTTGATGCGGGCGTTGACGATCTGATCGGGCGGCACGCGCCGCAGCCGCATCGCGATCAGAGACAGCATCGAGACGCCCGCGCCGGCCGCTTTGGCCGCGATCCAGAGCCGGAGCGGCACCATGTAAAGGATCAGGATCAAGAGAAGGAACGCGATGATCCCGAGCACGATGATCCCGATCTGTCCAAAATCGATGGCGTTGTTCATGCGCCTGTCCTTTCTTGCTCGACCACCACCCGGGCACCCTGCACTGCGACCACCTTGACCGGCGTGCCGGCGTCGATGTAGCTGCCGTCGGTGACCACATCGACCCGCTGACCTGCAATCTCGACCGCGCCGGCCGGGCGCAGCGTGGTCAGCGCCACCCCGCGCTGCCCGACCAGCGCCTGCAGCTCGGGGCGCGGCGCCGCCTGACGATTGGTGTGCTGGAGCACCAGCTCGCGGCCCAGCTCCGTACGCGGGAGCAGCCACAGCGTGGAGCCCGCGATGGCGACGCTGGCCCCGACCGCGCCCGCGCCCCACAGCATGCCCAGGTACAGAAACGCGAGCGCCACCCCGCCCAAAAGCGCCGTCACGCCAAGCACGCCGGCCACGCCGAAGCCGGGGATGACCAGCACCTCGGCCACCAGCAGGATGAGCGCCACCACCAGAAGCGCGATGATCAGAAGCGCCATCAGGCTCTCCGCACCACGACCTTCATGCCCTCCACCCGCACCACCCGCACCGCCTCCCCGATGTCTACGAAATCGCCGTCCGCCACCACGTCCACGCGCACGCCGGCGAGCTCGGCTTTTCCGGCCGGGCGCAGAGGCGTCAGCGCACGCCCTTCCCGCCCCAGAAGCTCCTGCGGAGCGCTGTCGGCGGGCGCGCCGGCGATGGCCTCCTTGAGCACCAGCGAGCGGCCGAAACGGGTCTGCGGCAGCGCTCGGATCGCGAGCGCGCCCAGGAGGGCCGTCGAGACCAGCGAAGTGGCCACCACCGCGAGCGCGTGCTTGACCGCGCCCGCGTGCCACTGCACGTCGAGCGGCACGTGGCGCAGATCCAAGAATGCCAGCACCAGGCTGCCCAGGATACACACGACCCCCAGCACCCCGGGCACGATGTGCCCGGGCGCGGCGAAGATCTCGAACACCAGGAGCGCGACCCCGATGCCGAACAGGAGCAGGGTCTCGAAACCGGCCAGCTTGACCACGAGATGGCCGAAGAAGAACAGCAAGAGCAGAAGCAGCCCCACGCCGCCGGCGAGCGAGTGGCCGGGCGAGTACAGCTCGATCAGGATCCCGAGCAGCCCCAGCGTCATCAAGAGGCCCGACACCACCGGGCTCGACAGAAAGCTCGCGACCCGCTCGGCCCACGACAGGCCCGGGCGCTCCACGGTGGCGCCGGCGCGGCCCAACCGCTCCAAGAGAGCGGTCTCGCTGTCGACCTGAAAATCGGCCACGTGCACGCGCAGCGCCTCCTCGGTGGTGAGCGTGAGCAGCTTGCCCTTCTCGTTCAGGCCCGGCACCACCACGTCGGAGTCGACCATGGCCTCGGCCACCTCGCCCGATCGATGGCGCGCCTCGGCGGTCGCCTTCATTTCCTTGCGCATGTAGGAGACCACCTTGGCCTCGACCGGCTTCATCTCGCCACCCTGGAGTTGCACGGGCGTGGCGGCGCCGATGGTGGCACCAGTGGTCATGGCGATGGTGTCGCAGGCCAGCGAGATGAGAGCCCCCGCCGAAATGGCGCGGTGATCGATGTACGCCACCGTGCGCGCCCGCGAGCGCAGAAGCGCGTCGCGAATGCGAACCGCCGCGTCGACCCGCCCGCCGAAGGTGTTGACGTGCAAAATGACCAGATCGGAGGCGCCCGCGCTCGCAAGCTCGCGCTCGACGAACGGCGCCAGACCGAGGTCGATCTCGCCGTCGATCTCGATCTCGACCACCCGGCCGCCGCTGCCGGCCGGCGCCGGCGCGGCCTGGAGCAGAAGCAAAGCCACCACAGCCGCCAGAGCCCGCATGCCAGACGAAGTATAATCCAACCCTTGGCGAACGCCCGGACTCGTACGCTGGTGGCGGTGGTCGTCGTGCTGGTGGTGCTGACCACCCTCCTCGAGATGATGCGCCGGTCGACGTTGCGCCGCGCCGCCCGGTCCCCGGCCCGGGCGGCCAGCGTGTCCGCCCCGCCGGGCTCGACACCACCGGGCCTGGCGCCCGCTCCGCCCGCGCGCGCGGCCCCTTTGGCGAGCCTGGTGCGCGGCCGCTGGGGCGGCGCTCCCGGTCAGTTCGGCCGGCACCGCGAGAGCGAAGGCAACGCCGAGGGCCCGATGGCCTTGCAGGTGGCGCCGAACGGGGACCTCCTGGTGCTCGATCAGGTCAATGCCCGCGTGCAGAGGTTTCGCCGCGACGGAACGCCGCTCGGCAGCCTGCCCATCGGACCGGCCACGGCGCAGGACGTGGCCACCGACGCCAGCGGCCACCTCCTGGTGCTCGATCGGACGGGCGACCACGAGGTTCTGGTTTATGGCCCCGACGGTACCCCGCTCGATCGCATCCCGGTCGTGGGGGGCGCGATCATCGAGGCCGGCGGCGTGAGCGGCCTGTTCGTGGACGGCGACGGGGTGTATCTCGAGCGCGAGCACACCGAGTCGGTGCGGATCGCCAACGCCTCCAGCCAGCCGCTGCCCGATCGCGCGACCGAGCCCGGTCGGCCCAGCCGCGACGGCACCCTGTGGCTGTGGGCCGCCATGGCCGATCGCGCGGCCGGGACCGTGACCGTGCGCGCGTTCCGGCGCGACGCGCAGCTCTCGTGGCAGCGGGTGGTGGCCGCCGGCGAGCCCATCCTGCACCTGTCCCTGCTCGATAGCGATCGGCGCGGGTTCATGTACGTAGGCGCCTTCGTGGCACGCGAGCAACCCGAGCCGCCCTATGCGCTGTACGACCAGGCGATCGCGGTGGTGCGGCTCACGCAGGCCTCGGGTCAGCCCGCCGGCACCCTGGCCCTGCCGGCGCCCGGCGAGCCCGAGGAATCGTTCCGCGAGCTGGCGGTGGGCGACGACGGCACCATCTACCAGATGCTGCCGGGCCCCGACGGCATCGAGATCCGCAGTTATCGCTTTCCCTGAGGTAGACTGAGTGGGGGGTACATTGACGGGGGATCGATGAAGCAGGCGCTCGCGCAGCTATACGACGCCGGGCGCGCGACCTGGCCGGGGGTGGAGCTCGATCGGCAGGAGTTCGCGCGCTGGCTGGAGGCGCGTGCAGCCTCGGTGGACGAGGTGCACGGGGCGGACCTGTACCTGGCCTGCGCCTGCGCGCGTGGGGATGCGCGCGCGATCGCGGCCTTCGAGAAGCGGTTTGGCCCCGAGGTCAGGGCTGCGCTGGGGCGGATGGGCGCGCTTCCCACCATTGCAGACGAGGTGGCGCAGATCCTGCGGACCAAGCTGTTCGTGGTCGGTGTCGACGGCAGCCCGCCCAAGATCGCGGAGTATTCGGGCCGCGGCCCGCTGGCGGCGTGGGTGCGGGTGGCGGCCGTCCGGGGGGCGCTCAGCCTGATCCGGCAGAAGAAGCGGCATGCACCCAGGGCGCTCGTGTCCCCGAGCCGGCTGCCTGTGCAGTCGCCCGATCCGGAGCTGGCCTACATCAAGGCGCGCTACCGGGGCACGTTCCGCGACGCCTTCCGCGACGCCCTCCAGGCCCTGCCCGAGCGCGACCGCACGCTTTTGCGCGCGCACCTGATCGAGGGCCGAAGCATCGACGAGATCGGGGCCGCACACGGTGTGCATCGCGCCACTGCGGCCCGCTGGCTCGTCAAGGCGCGCGAGTCGCTTCTGGGCGAGCTGCGGCGGCAGGTGGGCGAGCGCTTGCGCCTGGGTCGCTCCGAGTTCGACAGTCTGATGGGCCTGGTGCGCAGCCAGCTCGACGTGAGCCTGCAAGGTTTCCTGCGCTGACCCTGCGCGGACCCGTCCGCGCGCGCGCGTCCTATTGCGAGTGGTCGTGCGTGGACGGCTCCAGCTCGGCCTGCACGCTCACCAGCGGCGACTCCACGTAGATGGTGCGCGACCAGCGCCGATAACCGCTCCTGTGCGCGCTCACGGTGACGTGGGAATAGGCGGTCACGCTGGCGTAGGTGGGCGCGCGGCCGACCAGCTTGCCGTCGACCACGAAGCGGGCGCCGGGCGGCTTCGAGCTCAGATCCAGACGTGCATCGGGCGCGACCATCTGCTCGGACCACGAGGCCGGTTGATCGGGCAGCGCCAGCAGCTGTCTCTTGGCGCGCCGGTAGTGCGGGTGCGCAAGCACGACCAGCGCGGAGCCGCACGGCACCGGCACCTCCGCGAGCGGCGTCACGCCGATGCGCTCACCCTCCCAGATCACGTCGACGCCCGGCGGATCCGACGTCACGGTGGCCGCGCACGGCGGCACGATGGGCGCCTGGGTGGACGGATCGGTGGGCGGGGGTGCGGGCGCGGAAGCCGGGTCGGCGCGGCGCGCAGGCGGCGGCGCGGCCGCCGCGGAGCGCCTGGGCACGAGCCGCACGTCGCGAATCACATAGCCCACCGCGATGCCAAGCGCGCTGGCGAGCAGGCCGGTGGCGGCCAGGGCCCAACGATGCCTGGTTCGGAGCCCGCCCGGGGCCGCCTCGCCCGGGGTGGTTGCCTCCGACTCGGCGTCGAGCGCGTCCGGGACCGGGGCCGCCATCGGAAACGGCATGACCATGGCCGGCTCGTGGCCGTGCCCGTTGCTCCCCCCGGGCAGCGCGATTCCGCCCGTGTCCTCGTAGATCGTGCACTCGACGAAATGCAGCAGCGATTCGGCAGCCAGGTCGCCGAACGGGTTGGCCGGCAGCACGTCGCTCGCACCCGGGGTCCGCAGCGCGTCGGGTTGCGGGGTCACTCGGGACGGAGTGGGGGGCAGGGGCAGTGGCTGCGTTCCCGGCCTCGGCAGCGGCTGCGCTTCGGACTGGGGCAGCGCTGCTTCTGGGATGGTGGGCTCCGCCGGATCAGGCCGATGGGCCAACAAGGCCCGGTGCATCTCGCGGCTCGGCACATCCAGCACCAGCAGGCGGATCCGGATCCCGTTGCGGCCCTGCGGGCCCTCGCCGTGCGTGTGGCATTCGATGATCTCGCACTCGCCACGCATCATGGGCTCGCCGGTGGCCAGTTGAATCAGGAACCACTGGCGCGTGCCCACCGGGCGCGGCGAGTTCGTGAAGATGAACAGCGAGTCCTGATCGGCGTGCGGGCCGAACAGATCGAGAAACTGCTCGCGGGTCGAGCAGCGCGTCACCACGCGCAGCACGCGCCTTCGCGTCGTCCCGGTCCCCCGATCGTTCAACGCAAAATGCTCCGCCACCATTATATCAAATCGCGCGAAATTTTGTTGTGCGACCTCATCCCACATCCGGCGTCTTCATCATGAACCTCAGCCAAGCAGGAGGAACCGATGCGGAAGATCATGTTTGTGTTGGCTCTCACGCTGGCCGCCACCACCCTGCCGGCGCGTGCGCGGGCACAGTCCTGGCAGCGCGAACCGGGCGTCGCCATGGGCGTCGACGGAGGCGTGGCCGTGGTGACCACCGACTCAAGCAAGCTCCTGTCGACCGGTGTGGGCGTGCTGGCCCGGGGCGGCTACGAGTTTCGAAATGGCCTGACCCCCGAGCTGGCGGTCACGTTCGCGCGTTGGGGTGCTGCTGCCTCGGACACCGACGCCAGCGAGTGGCAGCTATCCGTGATGCCAGGCCTGCGCTGGACCATCCTGGGCGGCCTGATCCGGCCCTGGATCGCGGCTCACCTGGGCTACGGGCGTCTGGGCATCAAGCTCCAGTCCGCGCAGATGGGCACTATCGACGTGGGTCAGGACGGCTTTGCGGTCAACAGCGGCGCCGGGCTCGACGTCATGTTCACGCCCCGGTTCGGCGTGGGCGCGCACCTGCTCTACAACAAAGTCGTGACCGCGAGCGACGCCAGCGGCCGAAACCAGGAAGGCGAGGAATGGGTGACGTTGGGAGCCGGGCTCGCGCTCAGTCTGTGAGCGGGTGCCGCCGAAGCCAGCTCTCGACCTCGGCGCGCTCGCGCTTGGCCTGCGGGGCCACCCGGGCGTACTCGTCGACGGCAGCTCGGGCCAGCTTGTGCGCGCGCACGCGGTCCTTCTGGGCCTGCCAGAGCGCTTTGGCCAGGTGGAAGCGCAGATCGGGCAGATCCGAGGGATCGCCTTCCAGCTTTTCGCGTTGCGCGAGGGCGCGCTCGAGCACCGGCACGGCCTGCGCGGCCTGGCCCAGCGCCAGCTCGGCCAGCGCGATTCCACCCAGGACGGGAACCACCTCGGGCAGCTCGCCGCCACCCGAGCGCTCGAACAGGTCCAGCGAGCGCTGCTCGGCCGCCAGGGCTTCGCGTGCCCGCCCCCGAGCGCGCTCGACCGTCGCGATGTTGTGCCAGCACAGCGCCACGTCGCGGCTGTCCTCTCCCCGCGTCTTGCGGTAGATCGCGAGCGAACGCTGGAACTCGGCCAGCGCCTCGCGCCGCCGGCCCAGCTCGTTGAGCGCGTTGCCGAGGTTGGTGCGGCACAGCGCCACCCGTTGGTGCTCCGGTCCCACCGCCTTCTCGTACACCGCAAGCGCCCGCTGCAAGTAGGACAGCGCTTCCTCGAGCTTGCCCTGGTCGGTCAGGATCATGCCGACGTTGTTGAGCGAGTCGGCGTACTCGGTGTGGCCGGTGCCCAGTGACTGCTCTTGAATCACGAGCGCGCGCTTGAACGCCGCCAGCGCGTCCTCGTGCCGGGCCAGCCCGAGGTACGCGCCCGCAACGTTGTTGAGCGAGATGGCGACGTAAGGGTGGTCGCGCCCGAGCGCACGCTCGCGCAGCTCGAGCGCCCGCTGATGGTAGGTCAGCGCCTCCTGGTTCTTGCCCAGCGACGAGTAGACCAGCCCCATCCCGTCGAGAATCGTGGCCACGAAGGGATGCTCCGGCCCCAGCTTCTGCTCCATCATCGGCTGCGCGCGCTGGAACAGCGCCAGCGCCTGCTCGTACTTGCCTTCCTCGAGGTAGACGCTCCCGTCGGTGTACAGCCGGCGCGCCTCCAGCTCCTGATGGCCGCCCAGCCGCTCGATCGCGGCCGCCGAGTGGCGTGCGCACTCGTGGCCTTCGGCATGACGCATCTGCGCGTAGCCGACCACATAGATGAGATGGGTCCAGGCGTGCGCGGCCGCATCGTCGTTGCGGCCGGCCTCGGCCGCCAGCACGGCCTCGCGCAGCGTGGCCTCGGCCGGCTTGACGCTGCCGGCCCGCTCCTGCAGCTCGCCCAGCGCATAGAGCGCATCGGCCTCCAGCGGTCGGTAACCGACCTGGCGCGCGGCATCGGCGGCCGACTGAGCAACCTCCACCCCCTGCGCGTACTTGCCGGCGTCGAGCATCGCCTTGGCCTGTGCGAGCTGCTTCGAGACCGCATCCACACGCGCACGCATGGCGGGCGTGCGCGGCGGCGGCACCTGGTTCTTGAGCGCGGCCGCGTCGGCGCAGCCGTCGAGCGGGCTCAGCGACTGTGCGGCTTCGACCGACCGCGCCACCAGCTCGGGGTCGGCGTGCGTGAGCAGGCCCACCAGCGCGTCCACCTCGGCCAGCCGCTGGTCGAGACACTGCATGCGCAGATCGAGCAGCTCGGACGACTGCTCGCCGCGCACCCAGGTGGCCTCGCAGGCCTCGCCATGCATGCGGGTCCAGCGGCGCGCGTAGTCGTCGAGCACGCGGGCGGTGCCCGCCAGCGCGGCGGCCGCGAACGGACGCCCGCTGGCCCCGAACGCCTGCTCCATCGCGTTGCGGCGGGCGCCATCCCAGATCCCGGCCAGCCGGCGCCCGGCATCGTCGCAGCGCGGCCCGCTGGAACGGCTCAGATGGCGCATGCCGAGCCCACCCAAAAGCAAAAGAGCGGCCGCGGCCGCGATCAGGAGCCGCCGCACCAGCCGCTTGCGGGGATCGCGCTCGAGCGCTTCCAGGAGCGCATCCATCGACGGGAAGCGCGCGCCCGGGTCGAGGCTCATTCCACGCAGCACCACCCGGCGCAGCCAGCCGGGCACCCGGCTTCCCGGCGGCGGGTCGGCCACATGGCCCTGCGCCACCTCGAGCGCCAGCTGCTCGAGCGTCTGACCCACGAAGGGGCGCTGTCCATAGAGCCCCTCGTACAGCGCGACGCAGAAGCTGAATTGATCGGTGCGCGTGTCGGCCCCGCCACCGCCATACTGCTCGGGCGCCATGTAGGCCGGCGTGCCCACCAGCGCGCCGGTTTTGGTCAGCGTGATCGACAGCGGAGATTTCCGGACCGAGCTCGGCGCAGACCCGGCGGGCGCGTCTTCCGGTCTTGGTGGCATGGGCCCGGTCGGCCGCGCCAGCCCGAAATCGGTGACCTGCACGCGTCCGCCTTCGCCCACCAGCACGTTGTCGGGCTTGAAATCGCGATGGGCCAGGCCGGCCGCATGCGCGGCCGCGAGCCCGCGCCCGGCGTGGAGGAATACCGAAAGGACCTCACGCCAGGGGCGCGCCTGCGCACGCAGCCAGCTCCCGAGCGTCTGCCCGTCGACGAATTCCATGGCCACGAACACTTGATCGCCGAAGGTGCCGGCGTCGTAGACCGTGACCACGTTGGGATGGGCCAGCCGCGCCATCGCCTGGGCTTCCCGCAGCAGGCGGCTGCGCATGTCAGCCATCGCGCTCTCGGGCAGCAGGTCGGCCCGCAGGAGCTTGAGCGCGATCTTGCGGTCGAGCTCGGGATCGTGGGCCGCATACACCACGCCCATGCCGCCCGCGCCGATCTCCGCAAGCACGATGTAGCGGCCCACCCGCGCGCCCGGCTCGAGCGGAGGCGGGGCGCCGTCGATCAGGCGCGCGTGCACGCGCTCCCAGGCGGTCGAAGCCAGTGCCAGCGCGTCGCCCGATTGCAGCAAGCGCGCGGCCTCCGCCACCAGCTGCTGACAGTCGGCGCACTGCTCGACGTGGGCGCGCGTCTGCGCGGCCGTCTCGGGCGCGAGCTTGTCTCCCAGCAAGTCGACGACCGTGTTTTCAGCCAGGCAGCGCATGCAAATTCGCCGGGCATGTGAGCAAGCCTCATGCCTGCCCCTACAGCGAATAGCTATTTGATATTACGTGAGGCCCCCGCGCCAAGTGGAGACTCAGGCGGCTTCTTGGCTAGCCTGTGTTGGATTTTTCGTCAGAAGCCGGTGCGCCGGATGGCCTTGAATGAGGAGCCGGCGGTTCGCTGGTCGTGCAGGACCCCATACGAGCAGCCTTTGGCCTCGTAGACCCACATCGAGCCCCAGCCATCGCCGCTCTCGTACAAGAAGATGTGGCCGGCGCCGCCCGAGCGATAGACCAGCGCGTCGCCCGGGCGCACCGACGAGCGCGACACATCCGACCAGTGCGTGTACTGGTTGTAGAAGGAATCGGTCGTGAAAGGATGCCGGTCGGCGGTGATTGGCATGGCCTCGGGCAATTGCCAGACCTTGCCCATGAAGCCCGAGCAGTCGGCGCCGTAGCTGCCGCTGTGCGTGCAGCTGGGGCAGGTCCCGTAGCAGGCGCCCGACGGGCTCGAGCCGCCGAACACGCCGTGACCCCACCAGTACGCGTAGCCGACCGCGGCCTTGCCGATGCAGATCGCAGCATCTGGGGTGATCCCGGCCGGATTGAACGAGCCGCCGGAGCCGCACGCGCTCGAGCCGCCGCCACCGCCGCCGCCGCCGCTACCGCTACCGCCACCACCGCCGCCTCCTCCGCCGCCCCCGCCCCCGCCACCCGAGCCACCCGTCACCGGACACAGGTACGCGCCGTACGACCAGCCGACGCGCCCGCCCCAGTTGTTCTGGTACCAGCCCGCTGAACGGTCGACGATGACCACGGTGGTGTCGGTGGGCATCGAGCGCAGCACCGAGTAGCTGGTGCCGGCACCGCTGCGCTGGTTGAGCCAGGTCACGTTGCACACGCGCGCCATATCGCCGGGATTGAACACGGTCGCGCCGACGATGGTCGTGTCCTCGTTCGTGGCTGGCGGCGGAGTGTCGTCGCCGATGTCGCCGGGCGCGTTGCCTCCAAGCCCAACGTCCCCCACGCACCCATAGAGGGACAAGGCCACAATCCATCCCTGGTAGCGCATTTATTTGTCGTAAGGGAGCAAACGATGCGCCAAGCCGGGTGATCAGGAATTCGGGTCGTTGCGAGGTGACATCTGTCGATGGGAGGCGACGCTGCGGGCCGAGTGCTGCAACCAATCGGTTGCGACCGTCGCCGGGCGGCGACAACGGTCAGCCGCGGGAGGCGGCGCGGCGCCGGCGGAACTCGGACAGGGTCATCAGCGGGTGGAAGCGATCGGCATATCGATCGAAGGCCGGCAGGTGACCGGCTTCGCGGTCCAGCAGCGCGAACACGCCCACCACCTGCCCGCCCGCCGCCTCGACCGCCTGCAGGGCCTTCCAGGTCGACTCGCCGGTCGTGACCACGTCCTCGACCACCACCACCCGATCGCCCGGCTCGAGGCGGCCCTCGAGCGCCTGGCCGGTGCCGTGGGCTTTGGGCTGCTTGCGCACGATGAACACGCGCAGCGGCGGCTCGGGCGAGAGCGCGCTGACCGCGCATGCGATGGGCACCGCGCCCAGCTCCATGCCGCCGACCGCGACCGGCGCCAGCCGGAGCCGTGCGATGTCGGCCAGAATCAAGCGGGCCACCACACGCGCGCCTTCACCATCGAGCAGGACGGGCTTGGAGTCGAAGTAGAAGCTCGACCGGGCGCCGCTGGCGAGCGTAAAGTCGCCTTCGCGGTATGCGCGCTCGTTCATGAGCTCGAACAGCCGGTCCTGGTCGCTTTTCGCCATGCCGGGGGCATCATACTATGGCACTCGAGCGGCATGGATGCGGCGGAGCGGCGCACGTTGATGGATCAGGGCCGGCAGGCCTTCCTGGCCGGCCAGTTCTACGAGGCGCACGAGCTGTGGGAAGCCGTATGGGACGTGATCGACGACCCCGACCGCACCTGGATCCAGGGTTTGATCCAGATCGCGACCGGGCTGCACAAGCTGTCGCGGGGGCGCTCGGACGTGACCGTGACCCTGTTCAAGAAGGCGCTCAAGAAGCTTTTCGACGCCCCGCCGGCGCTCGACGGCATGGACCTCGACCTCGTGCGGGCCGACGCGGCCGCCGTGCTGGCGGCGATCGAGCGCGGTGAGCGCCCGCTGCCGTCGCAGGTGCGGCTGCGGAGCCGTGCCTGATGTGGCTGCACTTTTTCGCCTACGGCGTCTTTGGCTGGTGCGCCGAGATCGTGTGGACCGCCTGCTACGACGCGGTGACGGGCACGCGGCGCGCTTCCATCAGCGACGTCAGCAGGGTGCCGATCACGCCCCGCGAGCGCGCGGTGCTGCTCGGGCGCACCTATCTGTGGATGCTGCCGCTCTACGGCGCGGGCGTCCTGTTCGGCTTCGAGCCGCTCCATGATGCGGTGCGCTCTCTTGCCTGGCCGCTCCGCGGAGGGCTTTACGCAGGCGCCTTCTTTGCGGCCGAGGCCGGCGTGGGGCTCCTCTTCAAGCGTCTGCTGGGCCGCTGTCCGTGGGACTACTCGTACGCGCGCACGAACCTTCTGGGCGTGATCCGTCTCGACTACGCGCCCGTGTGGTTTGCGGTCGGCCTGCTCATGGAGCGCGTGCACGACCTGCTGCGGGCGCTCGACGCGCCGCTGCGGGCGGCGCTGGCCGGCTGACGCGCGATCGCGTATGCTTCGGCCGAACATGCGGGCGAGCGCGCTCCTCCTGCTGCTGGCCGTGAGTGGGTCGGAGAGCGATGTCCCGGCGCGACTGGTCGGGGGGGCGCTCACGGGAGGACGCGCCTATGCGACCGCGCAGTCGCTGACTGACAGAATCGGCGCGCGACCCGCGGGCTCGGTGTCGGCTGAGCGCGCGGTCGAATGGGCGCTGGCCGAGCTGCGCGCGGCCGGTCTGAAGAACGTGCGCAAGGAGCCGGTCAAGGTGCCGCATTGGGTGCGCGGCGAGGAATCGGCCGAGCTGTTGGCGCCGTCGTCGGAGATCCTGCACGTGACCGCGCTCGGCGGCAGCGTGGCCACGGCGGCCGGCGGCGTCTCGGCCGAGGTGGTCGAGGCCGGCTCGTTCGAGGAGATCAAGGCGCTGGGCGTGAAGGCGCGGGGCCGGATCGTGCTCATCAACAAACCGGTGGCGCGCTCGCCGCATGGCGATGGCTACGGCCAGGTGGTGCCGCTGCGCCATTCGGGCGCGGTGGCAGCCGCACAGGTGGGCGCGGTGGCGGCGCTCCTGCGCTCGGTCGGCACCGGCGCGCACCGTTTGCCGCACACCGGCATGACCTCGTACGAGGACGGCACGCCCAAGATCCCGTTCGCGGCGCTGGCGGCCGAGGACGCCGATCTTCTGCATCGGCTCCTGGCCAGCGGCGAGAAGCCGCGGGTCAAGCTTCGGCTGGGCTGCCAGCAGCTCGGCGACGTCGATTCGTCCAACGTGATGGGAGAAGTGCCGGGGCGCGACAAGGCGGGCGAGATCGTGCTCCTGGGGGCGCACCTGGACTCTTGGGACCTGGGCACGGGCGCGATTGACGACGGCGCCGGGTGCGCGATCGTGATCGAGGCGGCACGGTTGATTGCGCATCTTCCGACGCCGCCGCGACGGACCGTGCGCGTGGTGCTGTTCATGAACGAGGAGTTCGGGCTCTCGGGCGCGCGGGCCTACGCCGAGCGTCACAAGAACGAGCTCGACAAGCACGTGGCCGCGCTGGAGGCCGACAGCGGGGCCGGGCGGCCGCTCGGTTTCTCGGTGACCGGCGACGAGCACGCGCTCGCGCTGGTGCGAAAGTGGGTGGCGCCGCTGGCGACGCTGCAGGCGGCCGAGGTCTCGAGCACCCGCTTCGGCGGCGCCGACGTGATCCCGATGCAGATCCGTGGCGTGCCGGCGGTGGGCCTGCAGCAGGACATGTCGTCCTATTTCGATTGGCACCACACGGCAGCCGACACGCTCGACAAGATCGATCCGCTCGAGCTAGCGTGGAGTGCGGGTGCAGCGGCGGTTCTGGCGTGGGCGGCCGCCGAAGCCAGGGAGACGCTGCCGCGGCCGGCCCCGACTGCGCAGCCGAGCTGGATGGGGCCCTCGGAGCCGCAGAAGGCCAAGTAGGCCAGCAGACATGGTGCGCCCGCTGTTCACACGCGAGAGCAAGATCCGAATCGATCGCGACGGACACTTCTGGCACGAGGGAGCACGGGTCGAGCATCCCGGGCTGGCGCGCGCGTTTGCGCGCTGGATCGCGCTGGATTCCGAGACGGGCCGCTACATCCTGAAAAACGACGTCGACTGGTGCTTCGTCACGGTCGACGACGCGCCGTTGGTCGTGCGCGCGCTCGACGCCGAGATGCGGCTTCACCTGTCCGATGACGAGACTGAGCCGCTGGATCCAAAAACCCTGCGCATCGACGAGAACGACGTGCCGTACTGCGATGTCAGGGGCGGCACGCTGCCGGCGCGCTTCTCGCGTGCGGGCGCGTTTGCGCTGCTCGAGCGCGCCCGGCCGGCGCCGTCGGGCGGGGTGCTCATCGCGCTGCCCGGGGGCGGCGAGATCGAGATTCCACGCGTGCCGCGTGGCCAGGGTGCGCGCGTCCGCTCGCCCGGGCGATGACCCGGCCCCACCTCGATCTATGGGTCAACCGCGCGCTGGTTGGGCGCCTCGAGTGCCCGGAACCGGTGGCCCCGCGTGCGTGGATCCTGGGCGTGGCGGCGGTGCAGGTGACGGTGGAAGCGGGCGCGACCGTTCAGGCGCGGTTGCGCGCGCACACGACCGGGGCGCAAAAGCCGCGGCTGTTCGAGCTGGGTACGCAGGCGCTCGTGCAGGTGGCGCTTGCGAGCGCCCAGGCGCCCGATCCGGCGCCGCCCGCCTTGCCGGCACCGCCCGCGCTGGCCGCGCCTCTGCCCGCGGGCATGGCCGCCCGGCTCGGTGTATGGCTCGACGGGACCGAGCTGGCGTCCGCCACGCTCGCGCAAGCCGCTCTGGTCTTGCAGCCGGCTCCGCGCGCCTTCGGGCACGTGTTCTGCCGGTGGCTGCGCGCGGGTGGGATCGAGCCCGGATTCGACCTGACCGATTTCCTGTCGCTGTCCGCGGGCGTCAAGTACGAGCGCCTGGTCAGCCGACCGCTTCAGATGGGCCAGGTGGTTGCTTTCGGCTTCACCACTCGCCTTCGAACACGCACGCCGCCGCCCCCAGCGCCCGGCACGCCGAATGGTTGACCACGCCGGGGCGCGCGCCCGTCATCTCGCAGGCCCGGGTCAGCCAGCCGACCAGCATCCTGCAGTAGCCCACGTGGACCACGCCGAAATCGGACAGCGTGCCGCGCACCCAGCGCCCGCGCGACTCGATATTCCAGACCCCGGTCGTATGCGCGCGCCGCCACATGCCGGCGCCGCGCTGCCACAGCCAGGCCGGCGTGGTGAAGCGCAAGAGGAACCGGAATGCGAGGTGGACCTGGCGCTCGGCGGCCGCGCGGCCGTAGCGCTCGTAGAAGTCGTCGGGGCCGTAGCGCTCGCGCGCCAGGTCGAGCGCCGTGCACAGGGTCGCGGTCGGGTACCAGCGGTGGGGCACGATCACCGGATCGAGCTGGAGACCGCGCGCCGCCAGACCATCTCGTACGCGGTGGAATGCACCCGCGCCATGATGCTCGTCGAGATACTCGCGCAGTGTCAGGAAGGCGGTCGCAAAGGTGAGCGCTTGCTGCGTCACTCGAGTCGAGCAAGTAGGGCGCGTAGCTTCAAGATGGCCTGGGCGATGCGCGACTTGACGGTGCCCAGCGGATCCCCGGTCCGGGCCGCGATCTCGCTGTGTGAAAGCCCGCCGAAGTAGGCCATCTCGAGCGCCTCTCGCTGCGGCGCCGGCAGCTCGTCGAGCGCGCGCCGCACCGCGCGTGCGCGTTCGGTGTCGGCTGCGGTGCGCTCGGGCGTGCCTACGCGGCCGGGCGGCGGGTCGTCGGTCTGGGCGCGGGCCGCTCGTGCCAGCGCTCCGCCCGCGCTGCCACGCGCCCGCACCACGTCGAGCGCGCGGTTGCGCGTCATCGTGAACAGCCACGAGGCCAGGCTGCCGCGCGCCGGATCGAAGCGCGCCGCCTGTTTCCAGAGCATCCAGAACACCTCCTGGGTGACCTCCTCAGCCTCGGCGCGGCTGTTGGTCACGCGCAACGCGAGCGCGCACACGGTACTGGACAGGCGATCGTAGACCACCTCCAGTGCCGCGGTGTCACCGCGCGCGATGCGTGCCACCAGCTCGCGCTCGTCCTCGCGTCGTGCGGGGGTGTCGGAGCCGGCCGCTTTCGCCCGTTCGTCCTCGCCCTGGGCGCGCACGTCAGGCCCCCCAACCGGGCTCGCCAAAATCCACCCCGCCCCATGCAACCACTGCGAACAGGCAGCCGCCCGAAAGGGCGACCACCGAATGAGCGCTGCCGGCCGGCCGCAGGACCCAGTCTCCTGCACCGAAGATCTCGCCGGTGTCCGCGTCGCTCAGCTGGCCCTGCAGCAGGAGCGCGACTTCCTGGCCCCGGTGGAGGTGGTGCGGGAAGCGCGCGCCCGGATCGAGCCGCACGAAGCCAGCCTCGGCCTGCGCCAGGCGCGGCCCTCCAAGCACGCGGGAGAGCTCACTCGTACCGTCCGGCCCGCGCACCCAGCCAGCGGGCTCGTCGAGCGTCTCCAGCAGCGCCTCAGCCTCGGCGACTGCAAGGTCGAACAGGGCGGCCACGCGCTCGCAAAAGGGCGCGAAGCGCGAGCGGCCGCGCACCCGCTCGAGCAGGCGCGCACGCACCGCCGGCGCGGGGGTGACCGCTGGCAGCGCGGCCGCGATCGCATCCAGCGCAGCCCTCGCCGCGGCGTGCTCACCCGCGCAGTGCCCGCATGCGTCAACATGCGCCGCCACGCGCGCGCGCTCGGACGCGCCGAGCGTTCGCAGCACATGCTCGGGCAAAAGATCGTCGACGTGAGACATGGACGAACGATTCTATAACACAGGGCTCCGGGTTGGGTGATCAGGATTTCTTGGTCGGCCGCGGCGGCTCTGGCTTGGGGCGCAGCACCCGGCTCCACAGTCGCCGCAGCGCTCCCTGCGCGCGCCGGGTCTGACTGTAGCGGCCCAAGTAGGCCGGCCGCGCCGACGCGTCGACGCCGTAGTCGCCGTACAGCCGGATCAGATCGCTGATGACGTCGCTGATGCCGGTGGTGGCGATGTCCCAGGCCTGGCAGTAGCTGTCGGGCTTGTTGCGGATCATCGCGCGCGCGATGATCTTCATGATCTGTTTGTCGATCAGCTCGCCGTTGCCGTCGAGATAGTGCTTGTAGCTGAAGAAGCGATCGGCAGGAGCCACCTGCGGCTGCTCGGCTTTGGGCGCGCGCAGGCTGTTGATGACCCGGTACTCGTGCTCGATGTAGGCATCGACCGTGTTCTGCTCGTCCTCGCGCTCGTACTCGATGAACTTGTGGAAGGCGTCGTAGAGCGCCTTCGGATTGCCGTACGCGCCCGTGACCAGATAATAGAACATCGCGCCCAGCGAGTAGATGTCGGCCGGGCGGTCGACGCTCTTGATGATCTTTGCGCGCACGTTGGTTTCGGTGGGCTCGCGAAAGTGGGTCATCAAGAGCACCTTCTTGTGCGCACGGTCGGTGCCTGCGATCGGGTAGCGCTCGGGCCGATTGAAGATCTGGAAGGTGTCGTTCTGCGAGATGTACATATAGAAGTCTTCGAAGTAGTCGACCTCATTCGAGCCCTGCTGCACGTTGACCAGAAGCTCGAACACGTTGGTCTCCTGCTCCGGCGACTGGAAAAACAGCGTGCCCGGAACGCCCTGCAGCCGCGTGATCGAGAGGTCCATCGCCTCCTCGCGCAGCTTGCCCACGTTATAATCGGCCAGCCGCACATCCAGCGTCGCACCCTGCAGGCGCGGATCGGGTAGGCGCAGAAGAACGTTGGCCGGCTTGATGTCGCGATGCACGATGTTGCGGACCAGGTGCGAGAACTCGACCCCGGCCGATACCGGCATCATGTACTCGAGCACCCGGAACAGCCGCTCGCGCATGCCGTACGCGAGCAGATCGTCGCGCAGACCCTTGTTGCGCGAGCCTTTGAGCCGCTCCTCGAGCGAGAGGTCGCATAGCTCCATGATCAAGAAGTCGTTCTCGACGCGGTCGCGGATCGGAGGCGGCAGGAAATCCGGATTGTCCGACTCGCCCGAGGCGTAGAGGATGATGATGTTGGGGTGGCCCTGCACCCGCTCGAGCAGCTCCTTTTCCATCTGGAAGCGCAGCGCATCCTCCTCGCTGACGCCGCGCTGCAAGATCTTGATGGCCACGTTGCGTCGGAACGCGGTTTTGGACTCCAGCCAGCGCTCCTCACCCAGGTAGGCCTTGGCGAAGCGTCCCGACCCGAGCTCGATCGGCATGCCCATGGGGTCGAGCACGAACGCATAGGCGCGCGTGCGCAGCACGTGGCCGGCCGGCTCGGGCAGCGCCCGCGGCGAGCCCGGCATGGTCTGTTCTTCGAAAGTGACTGAAGGCGGAAGCGTAGGCACAAGCGGGCGGCGGTTCATAGGCGACTCCTCTTCATCGGAGCAGCGGTCGGAAGGTAGACCAGGATGAGATCGCTATCTGGGCCCAGGTCGAGCATGGCGGCGCGCCGCGAGCCGGCTGCGGGCACCGCGAGCGTGGTGGAGCCGACCGGAAACAGGCGCGCCTCGCTCGAGGGGTGCCCGAAGTCGCAGCGCACGGTGCCGATGCGCTTGCGCTCGGGCGACAGGAGCTCGATCGACGTGTCGTCATCGACGTCGATACCGCTCGAGGGCCGCATGCCCCGCTTGGCCACGAAGCAGTTGAGGCCCTTGACGTGCAGTCGCTGGCGGCCACGCGCGGCCGGCAAAAGGGTGACCCGGAAGCGGGCCCGGCTCGGCTGTGACTTGTCGCCGCTCGTGAGATCGACGTGGTCGTCGGCGCGCACGAGCCGGACGGCGCGGCCGGAGGCCAGGATCTCGTCCGCCGACAGGTTGACCGGAACCAGCTCGTCGCCGATGACGGGCAGCCCGGGTGCGGCCGCCAGCACCTCGAGCGGCAGCGGCGGCGGCTTGGTGCGCGGCTCGCTACGCGGCTCGGCGCGCGGCTCGGCCCGCGGCGGCTCGGCCCGCGGCGGCTCGGTCCGTGCCGGCTCGGCCAGCGCAACCGGCTCCGAATTGAGCGCGCGCAGGGGCGTGAAGTCGGGCTCCGATTCCATGCGCCGAACCCGGTCGGTCAGGACGTCCGAGCCGGTATCGTCGTGCTGGCTGCCGCGCAGCTTGCGCAGCTCGGTCAAAAGATCGTCGACGCTCTGGAAGCGGGCGTCTGGATCCACCCGACAAGCGCGCCGAATCACCGACGCCACCGACTCGCGCAGGTCCAAAAGCTCGAGCGTGTGATCGATGTAGGCGTCACCCTTGGAGCGGTCCTCGATGGTGCGGTGCACGTTCTTGTCCGAGAACAGCTTCTTGCCCGTGAGCATGAAGACGGTGACCAGGCCGAGCGCGAACACATCCGAGGTCGGGCCCACCTTCTGGCCCCGCAACTGCTCGGGCGACGCCCAGCCCGGCGAGAACAGCGACACGCGCCGGCCCGCAATCGCCTGGGTATCGCCGGCCTGGTGCGGCAGCCCGCGCTCCTCGTCGCTGATGTGGGCCTTGGCGATGCCGAAGTCGGCCAGCTTGACGATCTGGCGGGTGCCGGCGTGCCCGAACAGGATGTTGGTGGGCTTGATGTCGCGGTGCACGATGCCGCGGCCGTGCGCTTCCGCGAGTGCGCCCACCAGCGGCTCCAGGATCGCGATCGAATCGCGCAGCCCCAGCCGGCCCAGCCGGTGCACGTGCTGGCGCAGCGTCCCGCCGTTCATGAACTCGGAGACGTGGAACGGGCTCTTGGGCTCCTCGTCGAGATAGCCGAAGTCGTAAATTCGGATCACGTTCGGATGTTGCAATTGCGATAGGGCGAAGGCCTCCTGTACGAAGTGCTCGTAGCTGGTCTGATACACCGCCTGCGTGGGATCGAGACCGAAGAACACCTTGACGCACACCGCGCGCTGCAGCCGCTCGTCGAGGCCGCGGTAGACCACGCTCATGCCACCGTGTGCGATGCGCTCTTGGATGGTGTAGCGGGCGAGGAGCTGCCTTCCCATGAGCACCAGGGGATCGGTGACTTCTTTGTCGCTGCCAGCCATTCCACACACCCTGTGGGAGGCAGTCCGCCCCCGGGGGGCAGTGTAGTTTGAAAATGAGAGTGAAATCAAGCGCTCGAGTGCATCCGCGACGGGATTTCGGTCGTATCCTTTGGGGGAGCCCAATCTCTACAGGGGGGACTTGAAACGTACCCTGGAATAGTGATATTTTTGACCGAAGACGTGCCATCAATGCGCTCTGGACTGAGGCCCGGATGACACCGAACCCTGCTCCTACTGGAAAGCCGCTCGCGCGGATCCGGAACTACGAGGTGGTGCGGCGGTTGGCCAAAGGTGGCATGGCCGAGATCTTCTTAGCCTGGCAGACGGGGGCCGGAGGTTTCCGTCGGCAGGTGGTGCTCAAGCGCATTCACCCCCACATCTCGAGTGATCCGCTGTTCGTGAAAATGTTTCTCAACGAGGCGCAGATCGCGGCTGGCTTGTCGCATCCCAACATCGTCCACATTTACGAGTTTTTCGCCGACGCGCCCAACGGCTCGTACATCATCGCGATGGAGTATCTCGACGGCGAAAACGTGCAGACGGTGCTGCGCGAGGCGGCGGCCAGCAACCTGCAGATTCCGATCGGGCTCGTGATCCGCATCATGTCGGCGGTCTGCGAGGCGCTCGACTACGCGTACAGTGAGCCCGGCCCCGACGGGCAGCCGCGTCACATCGTGCATCGCGACGCCAGCCCCTCGAACGTGCTGGTGGGCATGGACGGCCAGGTCAAGCTGCTCGACTTCGGAATCGCCAAGGCGCTCGAGTCGGACGCGCTGACCAAGGTGGGCACCCTGAAGGGCAAGTACAGCTACATGTCGCCCGAGCAGGTGCGCTCGCTGCCCATCGATCATCGCAGTGACATCTTCTCGGTCGGCATCATGTTGTGGGAGATGACGACCGGTCGGCGGCTGTTCAAGCGGCCCACCGCGGCGGCCACCCTGGCGGCGGTGCTGACCGATCCGATTCCGCCGCCCTCGAGCGTGGTGGCCGAATATCCGGCCGGGCTCGAGCCGATCGTGCTGCGCGCGCTCGACCGCGAGCCCTCGGTGCGCTACGGGGCCGCGCGTGACCTGGCGGCCGACCTCGAGGATCTGGCGCAGCGCAGCCAGTGGGTCACGACCGCGAACGCGCTGGCGGCCTTCATGCGCCAGCTGTTCGCGAGCAAGCGCGCGGCGGCCGAGCTGTCGGGCGGCCGCGACCTCGATCTGCCATTTTTCGGGGTGCCCGATGGGTCGACCTCGACCCTGTCGACGCCCCTGGTCACGATCACATCGAAGGGGGATTGGGCGCAAGAGGCCGACCTCGCGGAAGCGCCCGAGATCGAGCTCGTGCATTCGTTGGAGCCTTCGCTGCCGGACGAGGGAAGCTACCGGGTCGCGCTCTGGCTGTTCGTCGCATTTGTGTTGCTGAGCGCGTTATTCTGGGTCGTCTTGTTCCCGCGGTTGAGGTAGGCTGGGAGAGGTGTCGATGAGTCGACTGACTGGAGTGCCGCCGCTGGAAAGCCCGCCCCGGCTGACCAAGCGGCGACATGTGCAGGCCATGATCTTTGCCGCAACCGGGCTTCTGGCCGCGCAGGTCGTGATCTTCGTGGTGCTCAGCGACCGCAGCACGCATCGCAATCCCGAGCCCGAGGCCAATCAGCAGCCGTCGACTCCGCCCGCGGCGGCGGTCATGCCCGCGCAGCCGCCCCCGGCGCCGGCGCCGCTCGTGACCTCGCTCCCGACGCCACCCAAGCCGCCGACCGAGGAAACCGAGAGCAGCAAGTCGGCCCCCGAGTCGGAAAAATCCGGGAAGACCGAGAAGACCGAGAAGACCGAGAGGTCGGAGAAGTCGGAGCCCCGGAGTGAGCCGCCTGCGCGCAGCGCTTCTGCGGGGGGCAAAAGGCGGGTCGAGCCGCGACCGCCGCCGCCCAAGTCCAAGCCGCCCGATCGCAAGGTCGCCCAGACCGAGCGCGAACGGCTGGAGCAGCAGCACCTCGAGCAGGTGCGCCGCGAGGACGAGCAGCGCGTGGCGGCCGAGCAGGCCGAGCGCGACCGCCTGGAGCGAGAGCGTGCCGAGAGCCAGCGCCTTCAGCTGCAGATCGCCCAGGAGAAGGCGGAACAGGAGCGGATGGAGCGGCAGCGGCTGCAGGGCCAGCTCGAGCGCCAGCGCGCCGACCAGCAGCGCGCCGAGCGCGAGCGCAACGACCCCCTCATGATGGTGATCAGCCTGCGCAGCGGCGTGGGCAGCCTGAGCTCGTCCGATATCCAGGCCATCTATCTGGGCCGATCGCTGTACTGGCCCAACGGACTGCCGGTGCACCCATTCAACCGGCCCGCCTCGAGCGGGGCCGGCAAGAAGTTTTACTCGGACGTGCTCGGGATGAGCTCGTCGCGGTATCGTGAATACTGGGATTCGGGGCCACTGGGGGGCTCCAGGCCTGATGCGATCTCGGATGCGGAGGTTCTGGTTGGACGCATCGCGGCCACCCCCGGCGCCGTAGGATATCTGCTAGAATCAGAGCTGCCGTCGGTGGATACGCGGGGAGTGAAGGTCATCCGGGTGCGCTGATACTCCGGCGGCTCCTGGCTGGAGACTGAGGGAAAACAAACATGACCCCACCCTTTGAAGTGCCACCCATGGAAAGACCGCCCCGGACGAGCCGGAGGCGGCACGTGCAGGCGACGGTCGTGGCGGCGACCGCTCTTCTGGCCGCTCAGGTCGTGATTTTCGTGGTCCTGAGCGACCGCTCGCATCGCCCGATGGGGCCGCCCGAGGTCGCGCCGCAAGCGCAGGCGGCGGTTCCGGCTCAGCCGGCGCCGGCTCCGCCGGTGGTCGCGCAGCCTCAACCTGCGCCGCCGCCCGCGCCTGTGCCGGTGGTCGAGCCCACGCCCGCGCCGGCGGCCCAGTCCCCGGCACCATCGCCGCCGGCCAAACCGGCCGAGGCCGAGCCCCCCAGCCCACCCCCGCGCAGCCTGGCCGCGGGCTCGAGCTCGGGCAACGGGAACGGCAAGCGGCGCGTCGAGCCCAAGCCTTCGCCGCCCAAGTCCAAGCAGCCCGAGCGCAAGGTGGCCCAGGTCATCGAGCGCGACCGGATCGAGAAGGAGCGGGCCGACCAGCGGGCCGAGCAGCTCCGGCGCGAGGAGGAGCAGCGCCGGTCGGCCGAGCAGGCCGAGCGCGACCGTCTGGATCGTGAGCGGGCGGAGCGGCAGAAGCTCGAGCTCCAGATTGCGCAGCAGCGGGCCGAGCAGGAGCGCCTGGAGAAGGAGAAGCTGCAGGCGCAACTCGAGAGGCAGCGGGCCGAGCAGCTGCGCATCGAGCGCCAGCACAGCGACCCGCTGGTGATGGTGGTGAGCGCGCGCAGCGGCGTGGGCAGCCTCAGCTCGTCGCAAATCCAGGGCATCTACCTGGGCCACTCGCTGTACTGGCCGAACGGGACGCCGGTCTATCTGCTCAATCGGCCGGCAGCAAGCGATGCGGGCCGGAAGTTCTACTCGGACGTGCTCCAGATGAGCGCGTCGCGATATCGGGAATACTGGGATTCGGGGCCCCTCGGCTCCTCGCGCCCGGATGCGATCTCGGACGTGGGGGTGCTGCTCGGCCGCGTTGCGGCCACGCCGGGCGCGGTGGGCTATGTGTTGGAGTCGGAGCTGGCCGGGGTCGACACCCGGGGGGTCAAGGTCATCCGCCTGCGGTAGCTGCTACGGGCAGGTCGCGCTCACGCACGGGCACGCGAGCTGGAGGTACATCGGGTCCATCGGGTCCACTGCCACCGTACAGTCGAAGGTGTAGTCGTCGACATAGACCCCATTCTGGACGTGGAAGATGGCGACCTTCTGCTTGACGTTGTTCAGCGCGTCCCAGTTCATCGGACCCGAGGCGCCCACAAAGTCGATGGGGCCCGCCTTCACGGCCAGGATGGCTGACCCGTCGGCGATTTGGTCGGGATTGAATTTCGTGCCGTTCTGGAGGACTCCCCCGCCCGCGCCCGGGGCCATGACGGCCTTGATTTGCTCGGTGTTCAGCTCGTTCGGAGTCGCCACGCTGTTCGCGATGGTCGCGTTCACCAGCGCGAGCATGAAGGTAGTGGCGGCATCGAAGAACATGGTGTCGCCGTAGGCCAGCGGGTGGCTGTAGCGGTTGATCATGAGCTGCGCCATCCCGAGGTTCGTCGGATCCACGACGATATGGGAGATACCCTGCTGCCCTTCGGCCATGCTGCCGAGCGCGGTGATGACCGAGTTGATGCGGAACGTGTGGAAGTGATAGACGGGGATCGTGTAGTGGTTGAGCTTGTAGTTCTCGACGAACGGGATGTAGTGCTCGGCGAAGCCCATGACGATGATGGCGTCAGGGTAGCCATCCCCGACGTACTTGTCGGGGGCGGGGGCCGTCAAGAGAGTGGCGTCGTTGTTGATGTCGGTCAGCTTGGCCAGATCTGCGTTCCAGTTGTATGTGTTGGCGTTGGGGCTGGCCGGTGAGTAGAGGGTCTCGATATCGGTGCACCCACTCCCGGCGACGGGACCGGTTGTGGGGCAGGGCCTCGGGCGCAGCTGGTTGGCGTAGGTTGCCACATCCTTCGCGGTCGCCTGGCCGAAGGCCTCGTTGCTCGCGTAGAGCGAGAGCTTGAAGATGCCGTCGCCGTTGACATCGCCATTGCCGTCACCCTGCTTGAGCAGATAGCGGACCAGCACCAGCGCTTCCAGCTTGGCCGCCATGATCGCGCGGAAGTTCAGGAGCTTGCCGTTGCGAAGCGCGGTCTGAAGCACTGGATCCGTATTGGTCGCCGTTGCGCTGTTGATCGAGCCCGACGTGCAGCGGGCGCACATCAGAGGAACACCAAGACTGTTCACATCGTCCGGCGGCGGGGCGTAGAAGGTCCGGTTCAGCGCGTTGTCGTTCTGGCTCGAGTCCGCGATCATGACCTTGGCATTCTGGTCGTGCACCAGGGCCAGGGCGCGGCTGACCGCGATCGTGGGCGTGTTGCGCGAGTCTTCGATGACGACCTCGAAGTGGTAATTGGTGATGCCGGCCTTGATGAGGCCCTCGTTGAACAGGCTCTCGGCCAGCTTGAGCGCGTCGGGCCAGGTGGGCGACGCGTTGTTGCCGGTGCGGTCGACGACGGCGCCGACAACGACCCGGGTGCCGGCCTGCGGTGTGCTTCCACTGCCGCACCCGATTGAAGCGAAGACCATAAGAATCGGGGCCATTACGCGTCTCATCGACCACCTCCTTCGGTAAAGACGCTCCCGTCCCACGCGAATCATACCACTTTCGGGTCTGGATAGCCTTAATTTGAATCAAATTGTCGGGGGCGGCGGGAGGCGATCAATTCACCTGCGGGCACAGGTCGGCGCCGTTGGGGTGGGTGCAGTCGAACGTGTGGTCGTCCACGAAAATGCCGTTTTCGACGTGGAACAAGACCAGCTTCTGCTTCACGTTCTGGTTGGCATCGTAGTCCATGGGGCCCGAGGCGCCGTTGTAGTTGACCGTGAAACCCGCGCTCATTTGCATGGCCGCCTGCGCGAAGTCGGCCGCGCCCGGGCCAATTGTCAGGCTCGCCATAGTGTCCTCGACGGCGTTCAGGCTAACACCCACGGGCAAGGTTCCCATGGCGTCGCGGATCTGCTGGCCGGTCAGTGAGAACGGATCCTGCAGGTTGTTGCGAGCGGCAAAGACCGTTGCCAGCATGAAGGTCGTCGCGGCGTCGAAGAAGGTGGTGTCGCGATAGGCGAGGTCGTGGCCATACCGGTTCTGGGTGAGGCTCCGCACCGGCGAGTCGACCGGATCGAAGATCACGTGCGAGATGCCCCGCTCGCCTTCGGCCGTGCTGCCCAGAGCCGTGAGCACCGTGATGTTGCGGAAGTTGTGGAAGTGGTAGACCGGGATCGTGTAGTGGTTGAGCTTGTAGTTCTCGACGAACGGGATGTAGTGCTCGGCGAACCCGACCACGATGATGGCATCCGGGTAGCCGTCGCCCGTGAACTTTGTGGGCAACGGGGCAGTCAGCCCATTGGCTTCATTGTTGTTGTCGGTCAGCTTGGCCAGATCCGCGGTCCAGTTATAGGTGTTGACGCTGGGGCTGCCGGGCGCGTAGATGGTCTCGATATCGGTACACCCGCTGCCCGGGACCGCGCTGCCCGGTATCGTTCCCGTCGTTGGGCACGGTGCCGGGCGCAGCGTCTGCGTCGCGTAGTTGTACAGGTCCTGGGCGGTTGCCTTGCCGAACGACTCGTTGCTCGCGTAGATGGAAACCTTGAACACGTTGTCGCCGTTGATGTCCCCGCCGTTTCCTTTGCTGAGCAGCTCGCGCAGCAGAACGAACGCCTCCAGCTTGCTCGCCATGATCGAGCGGAAGTTCCAGCCGTCCGGGTTCTGGAGCCCTTTCTGGTTGGCCGGATCCGTATCCGTCGACGTCGGACTATTGATCTTGCCCGACGTGCAGCCACCGCATTGGATGGGCACGTTCAAGGCGTTGCCCGAACTGTCGTAGAAGGATTTCATGAGCAGGTTGTCGTTCTGGCTCGAGTCGGTGATGATGGCCTTCGCGCCCTGGTCGCGCACCAGGCTCAGCGATCGCGTCAGCGCGGTGGCCGGGTTGTTGAGCGAGTCCTGGATCAGGATCTCGAAGTGAAAGCTGGTGATGTTGGCACGCGCCAGGCCCTCGTTGGCGATGCTCTCGGCCAGCTTGAGCGCATCGGGCCAGGTCGGCGAAGAATTGTTGCCGGTGCGATCGATGACCGCGCCGATCACGACCCGCTTGCCGGGCGGCGGAGGGTTGGCCCCGCCTCCACATCCGATCACAAACAGGCCAACCAGGACTCGAGCCACTGAGCGTTTCATCCGCCACCTCCTCTAACTCACAAAACTTGCGACCCGGCTTCGCTCCACTATATCACGGCAGCTGTCCAAATATATGTGAGATTCAAAACACATTCCATACCCCGAGAATCCGAACAAATCAATAATGATTCTAGTTAGATGCGCGCTCGGCGGGTCGAAGCGACTAAGTCTAGCCCCCCGCTGGACAGCTCGCCCTGCGGGCGTAAGGAGGCTAGCGGGACAGACGCAAATCGAAGAAGATCGTGCGGCCCAGCGTCGGGTAGTCGAAGCCACCGAATCCGGGCTCCGAGTGCCGCTCGTCGGCCAAGTTTCGGACCGACAGCGTGAACTTGGCCTGCGCGCCCTCGCCCGGCAGATCGATGCCGAGCGTCGACAGCGTGAAATCGACGTCGGTGTAGCTGCCGAGGTAGTAGGGCACCGTGTTGTTGAGCAGGATGTTCGATTGCGTGGCTCCACGCTCGGACACGTAGCGCAGCTCGAAGTTGGCCAGGAAGGGGAGGTCAGGCGTGCGCGCGTCGAGGCCGGTGATGATCACCGCCTTCGGGTACGCCACCAGCACGGGCGCGCCGTTCTGATCCTGGTTCTGGTGGATGCCCATCTTGAAATAGGGCACCAGGTAGCGCAGCGCCAGCAGCAGGCTCACCTCGCCGCCGCCGCCGACCAGGTTCTGCGGCAGATTCTGGGCCACGAAGTTGTTGACCAGCAGCTGGAACGCGATGCGGTCCTTGATCGACTGGATGTAGAGGCTGGCCTCGATGGCCAGCCGGTCGAGCGGGCGCGCGCTCAGCACGAACTCGCCGCTCTGCACCTGCTGCGGGCGCAGCTGGGTCGCGCCCGCGGTGAAGTTGTAGGGGCCGATGACGTTGTTGGTGAACCCGAACCCGGGCCGTGCGAACAGCAGCACCGCCGACGGGGTCTGGAAGGCCTGCCCGCCCAGAACCTTGAGCGTGAGCCGCCGGCTGAGCTCGAGCGCGATGGCGCCGCGGCCGCTGTACTGGGTCGGAAACAGCGCCTGCGGCATCTCCCCGCTGGCCTGCACGTCGCCGGGGACGTCGACCCGGGCGTCTCCGGTCAGGTGGAACTTGTCGAGCCACACCGCGACCTGTCCGAACACCCCGGTATTGGACAGCTCGACCGAGCGGGGGTCGCCGGGGCCAATGATGTCGGTCCGGTCGCCCGTGCGCAGGGACGACCCCATCGGCGGGACGTTCACGACCGCCGTGTAGTACAGCACCTTCTCGGTCTCGCGGCTGTAGTCGGCGCCCGCGCTCAGCGACAGCCGCTCGAACGGATTCAGCTTGAGCCGCACCGCGGCATCGTAGGCCTGGTAGCCGAAGTTGCGCTTGAAGGCGAGCGAGTTGCTGCCGGTGATGAAGAGCTGCTCCTCGCGCTGCCGCGGATCGCCCTGCGAGTACCCGAACGAGAGCTGGGTCGAGAAGATGCTCGACCAGTCCTGCTGGTGGCTCACGCTGGTCCAGGCGTTGGTCAGGTACCACTTGGATCCGTGCGTGAGCACCGAGCCCGGCTGGAACTCGGCCACCGAATCGAGCTGCTGCAGGCCGCCCTGCAGGCGCAGCGTGCCCGCCAGCTCGGAGAACAGGCCGAGCTGCCCGTAGGCGGTGAACGGATGGGTGACGTCGTTGGTGCTGGAATCGCTGAACAGGTTGGCGAAGTCGGGTGACGAGGGGTCCTGGCCCGGGAAGGTCCGGTCGATGCGGATGCCCGATCGGTTGATCTCATCGGCGCTGACCGCGGCCATGAAATCCAGGTGCGGGGTGACGAACGAGATCTGGCCCGAGGCGCCCTGGCCCTGCTGATGGCTGCCCGAGTAGACGTGCCCCGACACCTCGCCGCTGGAGGCGTTGGGCCGGCGCGTGATGACGTTGACCACGGCCAGAAACGCGTTGGCGCCGTAGAGCGAGGACAGGGGGCCTTTTGCAATCTCGATGCGCTCGACTGCCTCCATGGGAATGAACTCGGGCCCCAGGAAGGCGCTCAGGAGCGGCCGGTAGTTGACCGGGACTCCGTTGATCATGATCTTGACCAGGCGCGAGCCGCTGAGCAGCTCGCCCGAGACTCCGCGCACGTTGATCGACGGCAGCACGAAGTCGTCGACCACGTAGAATCCGGGCGTGTGCTGGAGCACCTCGGCCAGCGTGCGCCAGCCGTGCGCCGCAATCTCGCGGCGCGAAATCGAGACCACGTTGGCGCTGGTCAGCGAACGTGCCTCGGCCTGACCACCGCTGGCGGTCGACACCGGCACGTTGATCAGCGCCTCCAGCGGGGCCACCTCGCTCACCGGTGGCGCCGGCGGCTGGCGTGGTGCGGTCGGCTGTGGAGCCGGCTCGGCCTGCGCCACCTTCTGTCCGCCCTGCGGAGGCTGCGGGTTGGGCGCGGGCGCTTCCGGCTGCGCCTGCCCCGCGGGCTGCGCCTGCCCCGCCGAGTCCCCCGGCTCGGCCGGCTTCGCCGATCCCGCTTGCGGAGGCCGCGGGGTCGGTGCGGAGGCTTTGGGCTGCTTGGGCTGGGCTCGTCCGGTCGGGTCGGCTGCCGCCGTCGGCGGATCATTCGACGCCAGCGGGCCCGCTTGCGCCCACCCGGAAACAGGCACTGCCAGCAGTACCCCTAACAGCGTGTTACGCACCAAAGAGCGCCCTGGAATCAGGACCAGCATATGACCTCCTGCGCGGTAGCAAGAAGCGCGCTGCCGTCGCTATTTTACTTTAGAGCAAGCTTTTTCCGCAAGTGCGGATTGTCATGGTGCGTGCTACCCTGCCGGCGCATGTCCGATGAGCTGACGCGGCGGCGGGCGCTGGTCCTGTGGCAGGAGGCGCAGAACCTGCACCTGGCCGGGCAGATCGAGCGCGCCATCGAGCTCTATACCCGCTCGCTCGCGGTCTGCCCCACCGCCGAGGCCTACACGTTTCGCGGCTGGGCCTACAGCTTCCAGGGCCGCATCGAGGAAGCGATCGAGGAGTGCAAGCGGGCCATCGAGACCGATCCCAGCTTCGGCAACCCCTACAACGACATCGGCTCGTACCTGATGGCCCAGGGCAAGCTCGAGGACGCGGTGCCCTGGCTCGAGCGCGCCAAGACGGCCGAGCGCTACGAGCCGCGCCACTTCCCGTACATGAATCTGGGCCGCATCTTCGCGGCGCGCGGCCTGATCGGGCGCGCCATTGCCGAGTTCGAGGGCGCGCTGGCGCTGCACCCGGGCGAGCCCTTCTGCCTGGCCGCGCTGCGCGAGCTCAAGAAATCACTCAACTGAGGTGCACGATGGATCTTGCGGATCAGAAATGTGTGCCCTGCCGCGGCGGAGTCCCCCCGCTGGGTCTCGACGCGGTGGCCGGCTATTTGAAGCAGGTGGAGGGCTGGGAGGCGCCGCAAGGCCACCACCTCAGCAAGACCTTCCGGTTCCCCGACTTCAAGAGCGCGCTCGCGTTCGTCGACCGAGTGGGCGCGATGGCCGAGGAGCAAGGGCATCATCCCGACCTGCACCTGTCATGGGGCAAGGTCAAGGTCGAGGTGTGGACTCATAAGATCGACGGGCTGACCGAGAGCGATTTCGTGTTCGCGGCCAAGTGTGACCGCTTGTACTCGGGCTAGCACTGGGCCCTTATGATTGATCGCATCGTGGTTGCAGCTCTGCACGGCGGTGCGCCGCCGAAGCGGCTTTTGAGGAAGGGTCGGGGAGAAGCTGGGTGACGCGGCGGCTGCGCATTTTCTTGCTTTTCCGCTTGACGAGAATCAGAGCCATTTGCGCTTGCTGACTCCGCCAACGTGTAGGTACGCGTTCTCGCGTGCACGGCGCCCCGCTCGCGCGTCATGGGATGGTCGGAGGGCGTCGGCGCCAACTGGGTCGAAAACGCGCCTCCTACGCACGCGGAGGGCGTTCCAGGAACGCCCGAAATCGCGTGGTAGAGAAGAATCATGACCAAATCTTCTGCCCGCGAGTGGACCGCCCGGCTCCAGCAGCTCCTGGGCCGGGAGCGTCAGATCCTGGTCGAGCTCGTGCTCGCGCTGGCTGACTTCGATCGCCAGCGGGGCTATCTCGAGCTCGGCTACAGCTCTCTATGGGAGTACGTGCAGCGCGCTCTCGGCCAATCCGAGACCATGACGCACTATCGGGTTAGCGCCGCCCGGTTCGTCCAGCGCTTCCCGCAGGCGGTGGAGCCACTGCGCGCGGGCCGACTGTGCATCACGACCCTGGCCACTCTGGCACCGGTCGTGACCGAGGCCAACTGCGACGACGTGCTGGCCGAGGCCATGGAAAAGCCCAAGCGCGAGGTGGAGCGCATCAAGGCCCGGCTGGCCCCGCAACCCGTACCCAGGGACTTCGTCCGCAAGGCGCCTGTACTTGTGCCAGGAAAGGTTGCGCAAAGCCCGGTCCAGGTCGAGCTGCTGACCGGAGAGCTCGCGCGGCGGCACCTGACCACCGACCGGGAGTTCGAGGACCTTCTGGCCAGCGCCCGCTCGGCGCTCTCGCACACGATGCCGGGCGCCTCAGAGCTGGAGATCCTCAAGCAGGGGCTGCGGTGCATCATTCGCGACCACGAGAAGCGGAAGGGGCTGACCGAGCGGCCGCGCCCGCCCAAGCAGCCGGCCGCGAGCCCGTCACCCGATGCAGCGATTCCGCGTCCGGTCAGGCGGGCGGTGTGGCAGCGCGACCAGGGCCGGTGCCAGTGGCCGACCGAAGGCGGCGGGATCTGCGGCTCGCGCCAGCGCGTCGAGTTCCATCACGTGATCGACCGCGGCAAGGGTGGCCCGAGCACCGAGGACAATCTCATCCTTGCCTGCGCGGTCCACAACCAGCACGCGGCCGATCAGACGTGGGGGCGCGAGTTTATGGAGAAGTTCCGGCGGGCGCGGCGCGCGCAGCAGAGCTAAGATAGGTCGGTCTCACCTGCGAGCGCTGGAGGCGCGATGGCTGCCGCGAGCGAGCAAGCACCCGAAACCGGCTGACAGCGGCCGTCGCGCCGAGGGTTCCGCCGCTCGGCGCCGACCCAGGTGGGCCTGCACCGCGCACACTCAGATGGGACGAATCATGAGCAGCACGCGGGCTGGCACTGGAAACGTAACGGAGTAACCTAGCTCGCCAGCTCGATCATGCGCAGCATGGCCCTGGCTGCGCCGACCCGAATGTCTTCGGGCACCGTGACGCGCCGCTCGGGCGGCTGGTCGCGCAGCGTCTCGAAGACGTTCTCGAGGTCGTTGGCCTTCATGTACTGGCACAGCCGGCACGGCTTGTAGAACTGCTTTTCCGGGTGGTCGAGCTCCATGCGCACGACCAGGCCGCACTCGGTCAGAATCGCGAACCGGGTTTTTTCGGGATGGCTTTCCACGTAGCGCACCATCTGCGAGGTCGAGAGCACCGCGTCGGCGGCCCTCTGCAGCTCCGGCTTGACCTCGCCGTGCACGATCACGAGCGCGCCCGGATCCTGGCGCCGGATGGCCTCGATGTCGGCCAGCGTCATCTGATGATGCACGTGACACGCGCCTTCCCATGCGAAGACGTTGCCGACCAGACCCTGGCGCTCGCCCTCCCGGATCAAAGGCTCGATGCGTTCTCGGTACTCCTTGGGATGGAACAGATGCGGGTCGGGCGGCGGCAGGTACATGCGCCGGGTTTTCAGGGCGACCTGATAGGCCAGGTTCTGGTCGGGCACGAACAGGATGTCGGGCATGCCCAGGCGCTCGGCGATCTTGGGCGCGTTCGAGCTGGTGCAGCAGACGTCCGACAGCGCCTTGACGTCCGCGTAGGTGTTGACATAGGTCATGGTGGCGAAGCGCCGTCCCAGCGCGCGCAGAAACTCCTGCCGCTCGGCCACCTCGTCGGCGTCGACCTCGGCCAGCGAGCACAGCGCCTGCAGGCTGGGCAGGTAGACCGGCCGCTCGGGTGCCAGCGTGTAGCAGCCCTCGGCCATGAAACGCACACCGCAGAAGACCACGAAGCTCGAGCGGATGTCGCGCGATTTGACGGCCAGCTCGAAGGAGTCGCCGACGTAGTCGGCGATGGCCTGGATCTCGGGCACCTGGTAGTTATGCGCGGGCAGAAAGGCGTTCTTCTCGCGCTTGAGCCGGCGGATCTCGCCCCACAGCCACTCGACGCGCGCGGCGTCCTGAGCCCGCACCATCTGCTTGCGCACCAGCGTGTCGATGGCAACCAGCGACATCTACGTCAATATTTAACGTCCGCCGCGGCTACTGGCAATACTGCTCGACCAGATCGAGCAGGCGGGTCAGGTTGACTGGTTTGCCCAGGTGCGCCACCGCCGGGGTCTTGCGCGCCCGCTCGCCGGCCGCCGATACGATCACGACCGGCACGTTTGCGCCCTGCGGCTGGTGCGCGCGCTCGGCTAGAAACTCCCAGCCGTTCATGACCGGCATCATCAGATCGAGCAGGATGACGCAGGGCTCACCGTGCTGCGCCAGCGCGACCAGGCCCTCGCGGCCATTGCCGGCCGGCACCACCACGTACCCTTCCAGCTCCAGGACCTGGCGCATGGCATTCCGGATGTCCTCATCATCCTCGATCAGGAGGACCTTCTTCGTGCACGTTGCCCCCATTCTCTCATTATAGCGCGCGGGCGCGGGTCTCCGGCAAGACCCAGATGAGCGCCGCCGCCGCGCTCGCGAACGCGGCGGCCAGCCCGATGCCCGCGGCCAGGCCGTAGCGCGGCTCGAGCGCCGCGATCAGGACGGGTGCGCCGAACTGGGCCGCCCGCGACAGGTTGTAGACCGTCCCCATGGCGGTGTTGCGGCTCGCGGTCGGAAACAGCTCGGCCAGCATGGGGCCGAAGTTGCTCCAGGTTCCGGTACCGACGCCGACCAGCGCGGTGGCAGCCAGGATGAGCGCGGGCGCACCCGCGAGGCGCTCCCAGAGCACGGTCAGCGGCAGGAGACCCAGCGCCATCACGAGCGCGAAGCCGCTGAAGGCGGGGCGGCGCCCCAGACGGTCCGAGAACCAGCCGAAGATGCTGTAGCCGACGATCTCGCCACCGACGACCACGGCCAGATACAGGCCCGAGGCGGCCAGCCCGAGGCCGCGCGTGCGCAGATATTCGGGCAGCCACGAGTAGGTGAGCCAGTAGGAGGCGCCGTTGGTTGTGGTCAGGAGCAGGGCCAGGTAAAAGCGCGGCGCGTGGTCGCCGCCAAGAAGGCGCGCCAGCCCGGCGCCGAAGTGGGCGGCGCGGCCGCTCTGCCACAGGTCCGACTCGGGCATGGCGCGGCGGGCGACAAAGGCCAGCACCGCGGTCGCGCTGGAGCCGATGAAGCAGGCGCGCCAGCCGATACGCGGCGCCAGCAGCGTGCCGACGAGGGTGGCCAGGCCCACGCCGATGGGCGCGCCGGTTTGCAGGAGGGCGCCCGCGCGGCCGCGCACGGCGGGCGGGAAGGTCTCGGCGACCAGGGCGTGGCCAGCCGCCCACTCGCCGCCCACGCCCAGCCCGGTGACCGCGCGCGCGAAGAGGAGCATGGTTTTGCCGGTGGCCAGCCCCGAGAGCAGGCTGCCCGCACTGTAGAGAAGGATCGTCCACGAGACCAGGGTTCGGCGCCCGAAACGATCAGCCAGAAACCCGCTCGCGATGCCCCCGACTGCGGTGGCGGCGAACGAGATCCCGAGCGCATGCGCATGGTCCATGTGCGACAGGCCGAGCTGAGCCGAGATCGGCCGCACCAGGAACGTGTAGAGGATGAGGTCGTAGAAATCGAACATCCAGCCCAGGAAGGCCAGCGCGAGGATGCGGTGGTGGATCGGGGTCAGGCGCGGGGAATCGGCCAGCACGGTGCGCCGGCATGATAGCAACGTTTGATGAGTTGCCCTTGACTGATTCGCGCGGCGAGGCTCCAATCGACTTCAGTGCGACGCTGGTTGCCATGGGTCGCGCTTGCCATCGCGGGCTGCGACAGCGGAACCGTCGGCGGGGGCCCCAACCGGGATGCCGCGGTGGACTCGGCAGGTGGCGGCAGGGATGGAGCCGGCGGAACCGGGGGCGCGGGCGGCAGCGGCGGCACCGCGGGCACCGGCGGCAGCGGAGGCGCCGCAGGCACGGGCGGAGCCGGAGGCACGGGCGGAGCCGGAGGGAGCGGCGGCACCGACGCCGGCCTCGCGACCTACTCGACCAATTTCGACGGCATGGAGGACCCGCTCTCGGAAGGGGGAGCGTGGCATCATCTGGGCCAGTACTGGCAGCACGCCGTCAAGAGCGGCGGAATTGCCTACGGCACCCAGACCGGCAATGGCGGCTACGATGATTCGTACGCCATCCTGTCCGGATTCCCACCCGACCAGACCGCATCGGGGGTCGTGCACCTTACGAGCCCGATCGATGCCAGCTGCAGCCATGAGGTGGAGATCCTTCTGCGTTGGAACGACTCAGCGACCAGCGCACAGGGATATGAGTGCAATCTCAGCTTCGACGGGGGCTACGCGCAGATCGTGAGATGGAATGGCGCCCTGGGAGACTTCACGGTGCTGACCGGTGGTTCCTTCCCCGGCTTGCGCGACGGTGACACGCTCGAAGCAACCATTGTCGGCAGCATGATTACCGAGTCCGTCAACGGCATGGTGGTCGCCCAATTCTCCGACAGCACGTACCCGACCGGCAATCCTGGAATCGGTTTCTTTCGGCGCAATTGCGGGAGCAATACCGACTTCGCGTTCACCAGCTTCAGCGCGAGCGCGCGCTGAGCGCCCGACCGGCGACTTACTTCTTCACCGCCTGCGCCGGAACCCAGCCCTCATTCCCAAACAGGTCGCGCACCTTCACCTTGTCGCCCCTCTGCTCGAGCACCTGAACCCGGTAGTCGCGCTTGACCGTGGTCGGCTGGGCCGGCGGCTCGGACGGCTTCGACCCCGCCTTCGCGGGGGGCGGCGGCGCTGCCGGTGGCGGCCTGGTGGTGGCGAGCGCGGGCGAACCCGCCAGCGGCACGTTGTCGAGCGTGATGGTGCCGTTATAGCGCTCCTTGATCAGCCGGTCGTTCTCGCGCTGCTTCTCGACCAGGAGATTGGCCGACACCTGCTGCATCGAGTAGGCGCTGTTGACCTCGCCGGCGCGCACGTCGTCGGGGTTGACGCCCTTTTTCTTCATCGCGGCCACGTCGGCGTCCGACAGCCCTACGTCCTTGGCAAAGGCCGAGCCGCCCCGCTTCTCGCTCGCCACCAGGAGCTTGGCTTGCTGCAGATAGAAGTGGCTGGTCATGTGCAGGACCTTGCCGTCGCCGAATCGGAACGCGACCACCACCGCGCCCTCGCCGTACTTCTTCTTCATCTCGTCGGACGACATCAGCACGCGCACCTTTTTCTGGTCGAGGATGCGGATCGGGAAGCTCGCATTCTCGAGCCACCAGCGCGGCTTGTCCTTGAGGCCTTTCATGTGCGAGAGCAGCGGCTCGTTCGCGTCGTGTGTGGTGACCGCCACCACGTCGTTGGGCGTGCGCTGGCCGTTGTGCTCGATGGTGCCCGGGAAGGCCTTGGCGGTCACGTTGATGGCCCAGTCGGTGGTGACCAGGTAGCCGCCGCGCGCTACGAAATCGTGGATCTTCTTGATGCCGGCCGGTGAAACCTGGCCCGGGCAGTTGACCATCAGCGTCTGCGTGGGCAGAAGGTCGAGCCGATCGAGCAGGGACGGTGGAATGACCACATGCTTGACCTCGACGGCGCGCAGCACATCCTGCACCCGGTCGTACACGCCCGACACCACCACCACGTCGGCGCCCACGGCCGCGCGCAGAATCTTGGCGTCGTCGGGCCGCTCCTGCTCCATGCGCCGCTTCAGGATCTCGGCCGCGGTGCGGTTGGCCTTGCGCATCTCGGTGTTGCCGAGCTTGCCGTCGGCGTCGCCGTCGCTGGCCGGGGCCGGGCGGCCGCCCGGCTTGGCCGAGGGCATTGCCTTCTCCATGTCGGATTCGAACTGGGCTCGCTCCTTCTGTTGGGCCTGGGCGAGCAGCGGGAAGAAAGTGAGCGCGGCCACGGCGGCCGCGACGACGAGAGAGAGCCTGGTGCGCACCGGGGGACCTCCTTGGCAAGGGTGTCGCCCAGCTTCAACGCGCCAGCGCGGCGCCGGGATCTATGGCAAAAGGTTCTGCTCCAGGAACAGCATGGAGGCGGCCAGCAGGTAGTCGGAATTGGCCTTCTTTCGATAGCCATGGCCCTCGTCGGTGGCCAGGACGTACCAGACCCGGCCGCCAGCGCCGCGCACGCTCTTGACGATCTGCTCGGCCTCGCTGGCCGGCACCCGCGGGTCGTTCTTGCCCTGCGCGACCAGGAGCGGCCGCTTGATCTTGGCCGCGTTGGTGGTGGGCGAGATCGACTGCAGGAAGGCGCGCATCTTGGGGTCGCGCTCGTCGCCGTACTCGACCCGCCGCAGGTCGCGCCGGTAGCTCTCGGTGTGCTCGAGGAAGCTGACGAAGTTGCTGATGCCGACCACGTCGATGCCGCAGCGCAGGCGGTCATTGAAATGGAACATCGAGGACAGAACCATGAAGCCGCCGTACGATCCGCCCAACACCGCAACCCGCCCCTTGTCGAGCTCGGGCCGGGTGGCCACCCAGTCGAGCAGGCTGCCGATGTCCTTGATGGTGTCCTCGCGCGCAAAGCCGTTGTCGAGCAGAAGGTAGCTCTTGCCATAGCCCGAGGAGCCGCGCACGTTGGGCTCCAGGACCGCCACGCCCAGCTCGACCACCAGATACTGGACCTGGGAGCTGAAGGTCGCCTCAGCCTGACCTTCGGGCCCGCCGTGGATGAGCACGACCACCGGCGCCGGCTTTGCGCCCGCGCTGCGCGGATGGTAGTACCAGGCCGGGATCATGCGGCCGTCGAAGGTTTTGTACTGGATGAGATCGGGCGACACGAAGCTGTCGGGGTTGAGGCCGCCGATCTCGCTCGTGGTCCAGCGGCTGAGCTTGCGCGTGCGCACGTCGATCGAGTAGACGTCGCTCGGCGACTGCGGGCCGTTGAGCGTGAAGCCGAGCCGGTGGCTCTGCCGGTCGAACCGAAGGCCGAACGCGACGCCCTTGGGCAGCTCGACGCGCCGGGCCTGCTGCGGGCGCGCGGTTTCGGCCAGGTAGAGCGCGCTGGTCCCACCCTCGTTGGCCGTAAAGGCCAGCCACTTGCCATCGAGCGAGACGGCCAGGTTCAGCACGTCCCAGTTGATCTTGGGCGTCAGGACCTGTTTCTTTCCGGTCTTGAGATCGTACCGGGTCAGGCGCAGGAACTCGGAATCCTCGTCGGACGAGTAGTAGAGGGCGTCACCCGAGCGGGCAAAGACGGCGCTGCCATCGTAGCTGACCTTCTTGCCCGGCAGCGGATTCACATCCTTCAGCTCGCCGCTTTGCGGATCCAGAAGGTGCAGGTACGACTCGTTGATCGAGATCTCGTGGCGCACCAGGAGCTTGCTGTCGTCGGGCGACCAGTCGATGGGATTCCAGTCCCCGCGCACCTCCTTGACCAGCTTGGCGCCGCCGGGTGCGGTGCCAGTCATCACGTAGAGGTCGAAGTCGGTGCGATTGCGCGCGGTCGACGCGAACGCCAGCTTGCCGCCGCCGTGGGCTACGAGGAGGCCCTGGTTGCGCGATTTGCCGTCGGTGAGCAGGGTGTGCTTGCCGGTCTGCCGGTCGAGCCAGTAATACTGGTAGAACTCGCCGCCGCCGGTGTCCATCTGGAACACGAAGCCGCCGCTTTTCGACTTGGGATCGAAGCGCGCAAAGAACACCGGCTCGCGGAAAAACGTGAGCTGCTGCCGGTCCGCGCCCGGCGCCGCCACCCGATGAATCTGCGGGGTGTCACCGAAGCGCGTGCTGATGAGGATCCCGCTGCCGTCGGGCTCCCAGTCGAGCAGGGTGGCGCCGCGCGTGTTGAGGTATTGATTGAGCCGGTCGACGATTCGGCGTGGGATCTCGGGAACGCCGTCCACGACCAGGTTGCCGATCTCGTGGCGCGGCGCGTCGGTCGTCGAGGGGGCCAGAAGGAGCACCAGGAACGCACTTGCAAAACGCATGGGGGGAGCTTGCCACAGATCAGCGGCGGCCGTAGACCCGATCACCGACCGCGCGCATCCAGCCCCGCTCGTCCAGGGTCATGGGTCCGCGCGCGAGCGCGGCCACAGCCGCGCGCACGTCGTCACCATTGCGCGGGCCCGACAGGCACACGTCGACGGCGGGCTCCGTGAGCACGAAGCGGTAACAGTCGCCGGCCGTGGGCGTGTGGCCGTCGAGCTGCGGCTTGAGCAGGGCGCCCCAGCGAGTGGCCGTGAACGCGACCAGGCCCGGCCCGCCCGGCACCCGGTGCGGGAACACCTCTTTCTCGGCGCCCCGGTGCGCGGCGTTGTAGCGCACGTGAACCACATCGACCAGCCCGGCCGCGTCCCCGACCAATTGGCCGGCCAGCGGCCGCTTGTGCGTGGACAGCCCGATAAAGCGGGTCTTGCCGGCCTCGCGCAGGCGCGCGGCCGCGTCGGCCACACCGCCCCAGGGCGCGCCGTTCCACCAGCCCAGAAGCAGGACGTCGGCGTAATCGGTTCCGAGCTGGCCCAGCGCGCGCTCGAGGCTGACCTTGAGCGCCAGCCCGACCCGCGCATAGCTCTGGACGACCAGCACCACGTCCTGGCGGCGCGCGCGCAGCACGTGCGCCAGCCCGCGGCCGAAGCCGCGCCGCCTGAGCGAGCCCCAGTACAGGTAGTTGCAGCCGTGATCGACAGCCCACTCGATGTCCGCGTCGCCGACCCCATACGAGGCACCCAGGCCCAGCGGCCCCACGCGCAGGCCGGTCTTGCCCAGCGTGCGGGGCGCAAAACCGGGGGCCGAGCTGGCGGCGCTCACGACGCCGCCTCGACGCGCAGCTTGAGCGCGCGGTTCATCTCGGAAAAGCGGGGCGCGATGCGCGCGTCGAGCAGCCAGGCGGCGGGTGCGATAAGCAGCCCGCTGAAGCGCTCGCCGTGCACGAAGCGCACGCTGTTCGTGTCCTGCGGCTCCAGCACATAATAATGCTCGCCTGCGAACAGGCCCGGGATGGGCAGCGATCCGCGCCAGCGCAGCTCGCGCGCTGGGGTCGCCACCAGCACGGTCGCGCGCAGGTTCGCGAAGGGCAGGCCGACCGGCCGCACGCGGAAGCGAATGCGCGCACCCGGCTGCGGCTCGCCCTGGACGCGGGTGATGAAGGGATTCCACTCGCCCCAGGCCGCGAAATCGGCCAGCACGCGCCACACGCGCTCGGCCGGCGCCGCGATCTCGATTTCGGTGCGGATCTCCTTCACGAGGCCGGTTTTAGCCGATATCGTTGCGCCGTGAAAGGTCGGATCGCACACGTCGTGGGCGTCGACGATGCCCCGTTTGCACGCACGCACCGGGGCGACGTGCTGGTGGTGGCGACCGTGTTCTCGGGCCAGCGGCTCGAGGGCGTGCTGAGCGGGTGCGTGCGCCGGGACGGGGACGACGCGACCCGGGCGCTGGATGAGCTGGTCGCGCGCTCGCGCTTCGCCCGCCACGTGCAGGCGGTGCTTCTGCAAGGCATCGCGTTGGCGGGCTTCAACGTGATCGACATCCACGAGTTGGCGGGGCGGCTCGGGCGGCCGGTTTTGGTGGTGGCACGGCGGCAGCCCGACCTGGCCGCGGTGCGCCGGGCTCTCATCGAGCACGTCCCGGGGGGACCGCACAAGTGGGCTCTCATCGAGCGGGCGGGGCCGATGGAGCCGGCGGGCGGCGTGTTCGTGCAGCGGGCGCGCATCGGCCGGGCCGAGGCGGTGGCCCTGGTGTCGCAGCTTCAGATTCACGGTAAGCTGCCCGAGCCGCTGCGGGTGGCGCATCTGATCGCGGGTGGCGTGACGACCGGCGAGAGCAGCGGGCGCGCATAGACGAGGCGAGCACGAGAGCGGTCCCAGCTTTGAGCGAGAGCTGCCAGCCTCGAACAAACGCTGTCAGCTCTGGAGGCTAGAATGCAACGATGGGCAAGTTTGCTTTTGGCGGCAGTGGGATTGGCGGCGTGCGTGCATGCAAGCGCGCCTCCCACCGACTTCGACTTGATCATCCGCGGCGGCGAGGTTCTGGACGGCAGCGGGGCCGCCGCGCGGACGGTGGATGTGGGCATCCGCGGCGATCGCATCGTCGCCCTGGGCCCCTTGGCCGGGCGCACCGCGCGCCGATTCATCGAGGCAACCGGGCTTACCGTGGCGCCCGGGTTCATCGATGTGCAGGGGCAGTCGGGCTTGACCCTTCTGGTCGATGGCAATGGCGAGAGCCACATCCGGCAGGGCATCACCACCGAGATCATCGGCGAGGGCGGCTCGCCTGCGCTGTGGACGCGTCACCTGTTCGAGATCGACCCCGGCATCCGCGACGGGCTCAAGATTCTGCACGTCGACTTCGACTGGCAAGGCTTTTCCGGCTACCTGCGCCGCCTCCAGCGCTCGGGCACGTCGATCAACCTGGGCTCTTTCATCTCGGCCGACATGGTGCGCGAGGAGGTGCTGGGCTTCGCCGATCGCGCGCCCAGCGCGGGCGAGCTGGCACGCATGCAGCAGCTGGTCGAGCGCGGCATGCAGGAGGGCGGCTTCGGGCTCGCCACCGCGCTCATCTATCCGCCCCTGTCCTACGCCAAGACCGACGAGCTGGTCGCGCTCGCGCTTACGGCCGGCCGCGCGGGCGGCATCTACATCTCACACGTGCGCGGCGAGGGCAGCGACGGCAAGCAAGCCATCGACGAGGCCATCCAGATCGGCGAGCGGGCGCGCGTGCCGGTCGTGGTCTATCACCTCAAGCGATCGGGCAAACGAAACTGGGGCACCATGGCCGAGATCGGCGCGCAGATCGAGGCCGCACGCGCCCGCGGCGTGGCCATCTCGGCCTGCCAGTACCCGTACACGGGTGCCGGCACCGGGCTCACCGCACCTCTGCCCGGGTGGGCGCAGGAAGGCGGCCCCGAGAAGCTGCTGGCGCGGCTCAAGGATCCCGCCCAGCGCGCGCGCATGCGGCGTGAGATGGAGGGCACCGACGCCGGCCTGGGCGACGTCGACCTCGGCACCATCCAGGTCGCCTGGGTGCCGCCGGGGAAAGACCAGAGCGTGATGGGCAAGCGCGTCACCGAGATCGCCGCCGCGCGGCATCAGGATCCCTGGGAAACCTACTTTGCCCTGCTCAGCGACAACGAGGCCAACGTGTTCGCGTTCTATCACAGCATGAGCGAGCAGGACGTGCGCACCGGCATGCGCTACCCGTGGGTCTCGGTCGGCACCGACGCCGAAGCCACCAGCCCCCACGGCGAGCTCGGGCGCGGGCTGGTGCATCCGCGCGCCTATGGCAGCTTCCCGCGCATCCTGGGCCGCTACGTGCGCGAGGAGCACCTGCTCGAGCTGCCCGAAGCCATCCGCAAGATGACCAGCCTGGCCGCCGACCAGCTCGGCATCCGCGAGCGAGGCCGCTTGCGCGAGGGCTACTTCGCCGACCTGGTCGTGTTCGATCCCAGGACCGTCATCGACACCGCCACCTTCGAGCGGCCCCATCAGTTTCCAAAAGGCATTCCGTATGTAATCGTCAACGGCGTGGTGACCGTCGACGACGGCCGCCATACCGGCGCACGCGCCGGCCGGCCGCTGTACGGGCCCGGTTACCGGCGCTGAAGACAGAACCGGCAGCTCCACGCAGCTGACCGCCACCATTCAAAGAAAAGGCCCCCGATCGACGACCGGGGGCCTTTCGAAACACCGCTCGGGCTCGGTTACGGCTTGGCCGCGCCCTCGCCGGCAGCGCCCTCGGCGCCCTTCTTCTTCTTGCTCTTCTTGGTGCCCTTCTCGGCCTTCTCGCCCTCGGCCGGGGCCGCGCCCGCCTCGCCCTCTTTCGCGCCTTCCTTCTTCGCCTTCTTTTCCTTCTTTTCGGCGGCCGGCGCTTCGCCACCCGCGGCCTGCGCGAACACCGTGGCCGGGAACGCAATCGCAATGCCCAACGTCAGTGCACGGATCCAGGAATTTCTCATGTCAGTCTCCTCCTTTCGATGTGCGAAGTCGAACCCCTCGGGCGGGCAGTATGCACCGAGCGGCCGCGCGCGCGCAACTCTTCAATGGGAGCTGGGACCGAAGCCGCCGCCCCCGGGCGTCTCCAGGATGATGCGATCACCGGGCCCGACCGCGAGCGCGACCTTGGCTGGCAGCAGCTCGGGTGCGGCCGCGCCCGCGCGCCAGATCAAGTTGCGACCGAGCGCGCCCGGCGCCCCGCCGGAAAGGCCGAACGGCGGATAGGGTCCGCGCCGCTCGGACAGGATCGACAGGTCGAGCGGGCGCAGGAGCTCGATTTCGCGCGTCGCGCCGTCGCCGCCTCGGTGCGCCCCCGCCCCGCCGGACCCGCGCCGGATGCAAAATCGGTGCAGGCGGACCGGGTAGCGCCGCTCCAGCACCTCGGCATCGGTCAGCCGCGTGTTGGTCATGTGCGTGTGCACGGCGTCGGCGCCCCGTGCGCTCGCGGTGGCGCCGCTGCCGCCGCACACGGTCTCGTAGTAGCCAAAGCTCTGGTCGCCGAACGAGAGGTTGTTCATGGTGCCCTGGCTGGCTGCGGCCACGCCCAGGGCGCCCAGGATGACGTCGGCGAGGCGCTGCGAGGTCTCGACGTTGCCGCCCACAACGGCCGCGTTCGCAGGCGGATCCAGGAGCGAGCCGGGCGGGATCCGGATCTCGAGCGGCGCCAGCACGCCGGCGTTGAGCGGAATGTCCTCGGCGATGAGACAGCGGAAGCAGTACAGAACCGCGGCCGTGACGATGGCGCGGTTGGCGTTGAGGTTTCCGGGCACGACCTTTCCGGTGCCCGAAAAATCGACGATCGCGCGCTCGCCCTCGACCGTGATGGCAACCGCGATCGGGGTGCCATCGTCGAGATGATCGGCAAACTGGTGGCGCCCAGGCGGAAGGCGCGCCAGCGCGCGCCGCATCTTGGCGGCGGCCGCCTCCTGAATGTGCCGCATGTAGGCCAGCACGACCGGGCGCCCGTGGCGCGCCATCACCTTGTGCAGGCCCACGGCCCCGGTCTGGTTGGCCGCCACCTGCGCCGCCAGATCGGCCAGATTGTCGGCGATGCGCCGGGCCGGATGGGGCCCCTGCGCGAGCAGCGCGCGCAGCTCGTGCTCGCGCGAGCGACCACCCGCGGCCAGCTTGAAATTGCGCAGCACCACGCCCTCGTCGTCCAGGCTGCGCGAAAACGGCGGCATCGAGCCCGGCTGGAGGCCGCCCACGTCGGCATGGTGGGCGCGGCTGGCCACGAAGAACAGCACCTGGCCGTCCTCGTCGTGCACCGGGGTGACCACGGTGATGTCGGGCAGGTGCGAGCCGCCGCGCGCGGGATCGTTGGTGACGATGACGTCGCCCGGAGCCAGCTCGGGGTTGTCGGCGCGGACCGCGCGCACGGTCTCGCTCATGGCGCCCAGATGCACCGGCACGTGGGGCGCATTGACCACCAGGTCGCCCTCCGCCGTGAAGAGCGCGCAACTGAAGTCGAGCCGCTCCTTGATGTTGGTCGAGCCGGCGGTGCGCGCGAGCTGGAGCCCCATCTGCTCGGCGATGGCCGCGAAGTGGTGGTTGAAGATCTCGAGCCGTACCGGATCGACCTCGGTCGAAAGCGCAGCCGCCGCGGGCGCGCCCACGTCCTCGAGCAAGAGCTCGTCGCGCTCGCTCACGCGCGCGCGAAAGCCGGGCTCGACCACGGTGGTCGCGGTGGCCTCGCACACGATGGCGGGCCCCTCGAATTCGTCGCCGGGCGCGAGCGCGCTGCGCTCGTAGACCGACACCTCGCGCAGCGCGTCCCCGAAGCTGGCCTGCGCACGCGCGCTTGCGGCCGGCCGGCGCGGGCGTACACGCTCGGCGGGCACGCGCACTTGCTCGGCCAGAGCGGTCGGGCCCACCACTTCCACGCGCGCGGCCACGAT
>DATFWX010000191.1:0-6691 GCA_035258845.1 Polyangia bacterium
GCATGGCTGTGGGACGGGGCGGGTGCAAGGCGCGTGCAATCAGCCCCGCCACCGACGGTAACCTGACAGCGACGCGCAAATTCAATAGCTAGGGGCGTTGTGTCCAGAGGAATTGTCGGCGTTGTGTGAAAAGGAATTGTCAGGCGAGCGGCGATGCGATCGCGATCGGCAGCTCCGCTAGCCGGTCACTCCGCCTGCGCGGGCACCGATCTCACCGCGGGACCGGCCGGCTGCGCGCGCGCGGGATCATCGGTCGACTCGATGATCCGCGGGCGATCGCTGAGGCTGGCCTGCACGATGCCTGCAACCCGATGCGCAACCTCGAGCGTGATCCCACGCGTGGCCGGTGCCTGGGTGGCGGCGACTCCCAAGCCGAGCCCGGTCAGAAGACAGGCCAGAAGCGGCCAGCGCCGCTTGCGCCGCACCGGGGTCGGGTCGTCGAGGTACTCCGGGGCCTCCGGGGGCGGACCCAGGAGGGAGGTATGGTACTCCGCGTAGGAATTGTCGCAGGCAGCCGAAAACGCGGAGGCGCGCGCGAAGAAGGCGGCCTCGGTGGCATCATCACCCGGATTCTCGAAATCGAGCGCGACCCGCAGCAGCGCGGCCCCCGAGCTCGCGACATCGACTCCGATCCAGCGCACCAGCCCGTGGCGCAGGTCACCCGGCGCCACCTCGGTCTCGACCGGAGAGCCGAGTCGGAGCCAAGGCAGCTCACACTCGATCATGGCGCCATGGACGCCCACTTGGCTCGCGACCGCACGCACGGCCGAGCCCAGCTCGGGCATGTGCAATCGCACTTTGCGGCGCTCGAGCGAAACGGGGACCGGCTCGTCGTTCTCGTGCATGTGGGAATTGTAGGCACCCTCACGTGACCCGCAAGTTCTGCTGCGCTCGTCCATGCGCAAGCGAGATGCAAGAGCCGTTCCCCGATTTCCAAGCGCAGTGATCACCGCCCGTTGCCGGCTGCCGGTTGCCGGTCTCCTGTTGCCTGTTTTGTAATCTTTTGGGGCCTCAAGACCCGGCCCGGGCCCGCCGATGAGCCTTTCATGAGCAAGCAACTCGAGGGGCGCCCATGAGCTCGCTCTGTGAGCGGCTCGACCGGGCGCGTTTCGATCTGAGCTTTGCACCCAGCGTCGAGCTGGTGTCATTCGTGCGGCGCGCGGTGATCGCTTTTTACGAGCGCGTGCTGGACGACCTGGATGCAACGTCCCGGCTCGAGGTGGCCACCCACGAGCTCTTGGAGAACGCGGTCAAGTACTCGGCGGATGGGCTGACCAGCCTGCACATCGACGTCGCGCGCGACCACGGCAACGCACTGGTGTCCATCGTCACCGAGAACCGCGCCACCGACGAGAACATCGCGGTGCTGCGCCGCATGTTCGACGATTTTGGCAAATGCCCGGACGCGATCAGCCATTACCGAGCCCTGATGCTGGCCACGGCCGAGCACCAGGACGGGTCACAGCTCGGTCTCGGGCGCGTACGCGCCGAGGCTGAGATGTCACTTCGTTACGAGTTTGATGGATCGACAGTCCGCGTGCACGCACAAGCGCGGATCCAAGGAGAGGCCCCATGACGCCGCTTGCAGTGCCCGCATTGTCCGATAACGAGCTGCAGGCCGAAGCGAGCGCCGACAACGCCCATATTCGGGTTCGCCTGGCCGGAACCGCCGATGTGCGCGTGGTGGCGCCTCTGTCGTCGTTCTTCAGCAGCCTGCACACAGAGGCCGAGCGTCTGGCCACGCGCGAGGTGGTGGTGGACCTGCGCGCGCTCGAGTTCATGAACTCGGCCTGCTTCAAGACCTTCGTCACCTGGCTGAGCCGGGTGCAGCGGATGAGCCCACCCGCGCAGTATGGCATTCGCTTTTTGGCCAACCCCAGCCGACGCTGGCAGGTGCGCAGCCTGACTGCGCTGACCTGGTTTGCCGCCGACCTGGTGACGGTCGAGGCCTGACCGGAGCCCGTGACGCCCGAACGGATGCTGCAGCACGGCGAGCCGGCCCCGGAGGCCTCCCTGCGCCTCCCTGCGCGCCCGATCTCGAGCGTCAAGCTGAAGGCGACTCTGGCCGTCTTCATTGCCGTTCTGCTTATTGCCGTGTCGGGGCTGCTGTTCACGCTGGTGTGGCGCATCTTCGCGCGCCTGACGCCTTCCATCCGAGCCGATCTGGAGAGCAAGGTCGTGCTGATGGCGACCGACCTGGCCCAGCGCAGCGACGTCGGCATCGCGCTCGGCGATCCGCGCGTGATCGGACAGGCGCTGCGCGAAGCTCGTCAAGATCCGGATCTCGTGAGCGTCGTGGTCACCGACGCCGCGGGCCAGGTGCTCTACATACACGGCAGATCGCCCGAGCCGCCCGCGCGGCTGCTCGCAGGCGCCCCGCGCGCCATCCGATCCACGCGCGAGTACCTGGTCTCGTGGGCCAGCGCGAGCGTCGAGGGCAGCACGGTGGGCCGGGTGGCTCTGGTCTTGTCGACCGAGCGCCTCCAGCAGGGTGAGCGTCTGCGGCGTAGCATCCTGGGCACCGCCGGCGTGGGCTGCCTGGGCGCCCTGTTGGTGAGCCTGTTTTTCGTGAGCTTCTACCTGGGCCCGCTCATCAAGCTGAGCGAGCGCAGCCTGAAGACCATGCAGGAGATGGAGATCGCGCAGCACATTCAGGTGTCGCTGTTGCCGCGCGAGGTCTTTGCACCCGGGCTCGAGCTGTCCGCGGACATGCGGGCGGCCGACGCGGTGGGCGGCGACTACTACGACGCCGTGCCGACCGACGACGGCTGCTGGCTCGGAATCGGCGACGTGGCCGGTCACGGCCTCGGCGCCGGGCTGGTCATGCTGATGATCCAGAGCGTCGTGTCAGCGCTCACGCGCAGCAATCCGGACGCCAGTCCGCGCGAGATCGTGCGGGTGCTCAATCGGGTCCTCTACGAGAACCTGCGCCATCGGCTGGGCCAGGACGAGCACGTTACGTTCACCCTGCTGCGCTATCGGCCCGACGGGCGGATCGTGTTCGCGGGCGCGCACGAGGACATCGTGGTGTGGCGCGCGGCCACCGGGCGCTGTCAGCTGGTGCCGACGCCGGGCACCTGGCTGGGCGGCATGGAGGATGTCGCGCGGGCCACGGTCGACAGCACGCTCAAGCTCCAGCCCGACGACATCGTGGTGCTGCACAGCGACGGGGTCACCGAGGCCGTAAACGCCGCCCGCGAAGAGTTTGGCGTCGAGCGCGTGTGCGAGATCGTGGAGCGGCACCGCGCGGAGCCGGTCGCGGACATCCGGCAGCGCATCATGGACGCGGCCGCGCGCTTTTCAAGTGCACAGGACGACGACATGACCGTTGTTGTGCTTCGGTACCGAGGAGCGGAGGCATCGTGAGCACGAGAAGCTTGTGGATCATGGGTTTGGTCATGGGCCTGGGCGGCCTGGCCTGCGAGGGCCGGCACGACGGCCCGGTCGCCACTGCGGCTCCAGAGCCGGACCCGACCGAGAGCGCTCCGGCGCCGACGGCCCCCGAAATGCCGGCCGCTCCGCCGATTCAGGCCGCGCGCGAGCAGCTGGGCCGCATGCTGTTTTTCGAGGCGCGGTTGTCCAAGCCGCAGACCATCTCGTGCAACAGCTGTCACGATCTCCAGCACTACGGCGTCGACGGGCGCCGCACGGCGCTCGGATTCAAGGGCCGCCAGGGCCGCCGCAACGCGCCCTCGGTGTATAACGCGGCCAGCAAGTTCCGGCAGTTCTGGGACGGTCGCTCGCCCAATGTGGAGGCGCAGGCGCTAGGCCCGATCGTGAGCCCGGCCGAGATGGCCTCGACCCCGCAGCGCGTGCTGGCCACGCTGCGCTCGATGCCCGAGTATGTCGAGCGCTTCGGTCAGGCGTTTCCGGGCGACCCGAATCCGGTGTCGTTCGCCAACGTGGGCCGCGCCATCGGCGCCTTCGAGCGCCGCCTGGTGACCACGTCGCGCTGGGACCGTTTTTTGAAAGGCGAGCGCGATGCGCTCACAGCGGCCGAAAAGCAGGGCATGAAGGTGTTCTACGGGGTCGGCTGCGCGCTGTGCCACTTCGGCCCTCAGGTCGGGGCGGCCAGCTTCCAGAAGGTCGGCCGCATCCAAGCCTGGCCCAACCAGGCCGATCAGGGCCGCTTCGAGCTGACCGGCAGCGAGGAGGATCGGATGGTCTTCCAGGTGCCCAGCCTGCGCAACGTGACCCACACGGCACCCTACTTTCACGACGGCTCGGCGGCCACTCTCGACGAAGCCATCCGGATGATGGGGCGTTATCAACTTGGCACCGAGCTCGCGACCGGCGACGTGGCCGCCATCAAAGTTTTCTTGGAATCGCTGAGTGGCGAGCTGCCCAAGGATCTGATTGCGCGCCCGCACCTCCCCGCCAGCACAGCGGGGACGCCCGGTCCGGAGCAGGAGTAGACGATGCCCGTGGCGGCGTCTGGCGGCTGGCTCGCGCTCGGGTTGGGGCTGCTCCTGGCTGCGATTGCGCTGGCGATCGCGGTGACGATGCGCAGGGACCGAACGCGCGTCGCGCGGATCCAGGGTCTGGTCCGCTACGTCGAGGGGCTGGCCGAACGGCCGGGCGCCGACGCCCTGACCCCGGATCCAGCGGGCGCCTTCGGTGATCTCGAGTCGGCGCTCGACCGCCTGGGGCGGGTGCTGGCCGAGCGCGAGCGCCACCTTCGCGCGGCCGAGTCGCGCCAGCAAAGGGACGCCCAGATCCAGCGCGCGCTGACCATGGCGACCGGCGAGGCCGACGTCATGAGCATTGCGGCCCAGGCCATCGCCGATGCGGCTCCGAGCGTGCCCGCGGAAATCCTCTTGGCCGAGGCTGCGGACGCACAGATGCATCTGGCCGCAATCTCGGCCAGCGGCCTCTTGCCGGGCTGCCCGGTCACATCGCCCTCCAGCTGCCCGACCGTGTCGCGTGGGCAGACCCTGCGCTTTGGCAGCAGCGAAGCCCTGGACGCGTGCCCGCGCCTGCGCGGGCGGCCCGATGGCGCCTGCTCGGCGGTGTGCGTCCCGGTCAGCGTGATGGGGCAGGCCATCGGCGTTTTGCACGCCACCGCGCCGGTCGAGGCACCGCTCACGAACGAGGTCGTGGGCGTCCTGGAGTCAATCGCAACTCACGTCGGCTCGCGCCTGGGTACGCTGCACACGCTCGAGAAATTCCAATTGCAGGCGGCGACCGATCCGCTCACCGGCCTCGACAACCGACGCAGCCTCGGGGACAGCGCGCGCACGGCCCTGCGGCCCCATCAGCCGGCCGCGGTCGTGATCTGCGATCTCGATCATTTCAAGCAGCTCAACGATCAGTGGGGTCACGAAACCGGCGACCGCGCGCTGCAGCTTTTCGCAGGCACGCTGCGCGCGAGCCTGCGGCCCAGCGACGTGGTCGCGCGGCTGGGCGGCGAGGAGTTCGCCCTCATCCTGCCGCGCTGCACGGCCGACCAGGCCGCGGTCGCGATCGGGCGTCTGCAGGAGGCGTTGTCGAAGGCGCTCGACCGGTCCGAGCTGCCGCGCTTCACGGTCAGCTACGGCGTGGCCGGCTTCCCCGAGCACGGCGAGCGGCTCGAGGATCTTCTGCGGATTGCCGACCGCGCGCTCTATAAGTCCAAGCATGGCGGTCGCAACCGGATCACGATCGCCACGCGCGTACCCGCCACCCGGGTGGCGCTGACACTGGTTTGAGCCAGAGCCGTGTAAGAAGCTGTTACCGCGCGGCCGAGTCGATGGCGAGGCCCCAGGGCGAACGGCCGACCGGGATGCGCCGCCTGATCGCGAGCGTCGCCGCGTCGAGGACCGAGACGTCGTTGGAGGGGCCGTTGGCCGTGTAGAGCTTGCTCCCGTCGGGCGTGACCGCCACGCCCCAGGGTCGAGCGCCCACGTCGGCGATGGTACGCAGGATGCGCCCGCTCGCTGCATCCAGCACAAACAGGCTGCGGCCCCGACCCGCGGTCACATACAGCATGCGCCCGTCCGGCGACAGCGTGACGCCCATGGGCATCGGCAGCACCTGGCTGGGCGCGACCTGGGGCGGTCGCAGATCGATGGTCGCGACCGGCACGTGTCGGACCGCGTCCACAATGGTCACGGTGCCGCCCAGCTCGGCGCTGACGAAGGCTCGCTTACCATCAGTCGAAAACGCAACCGCACGCGGCCGCGTGCCGGTGGGAACCATCGCCACCAGGTCTCCGCTTTTCGCGTCGAGCACCGACACCCGGTTGTCGAGCTCGCTGGTCACGTACACGACCCTGCCGTCGGGCCGGGTGGCGACGCCCTCGGGCTCGCCACCGACTGCGACCCGGCGCGTGATCTTTCCCGACGCGACGTCAATGAGCGACGCCTCGGCCGTTTCCTCGTTGGCAACATACAGCGTGCGGCCGTCCGGGCTGAGATCGAAGGTCTCGGGATCCTGGCCCGACGGCAGCACGCGCACCACGCGCCCGAGCGCGAGATCCACCATTCCGATGCCATCGGCCGACCGATCGGCCGGCAGCGCAGAGGCCTCGCGACCGTGCGGCGGCTTGGGCGAGCCGGACAGCGCGACCAGCAGCATGCGGCCATCGCGGCTCAGGCGCAGGCCGCGCGGGCGTTTGCCGACCGGAACCGTCGCGACCACGACGTCGGTCTTCGTGTCGATGATCGAGACGTCGTTCGAATCCTCGTTGCTGACGTACAGGTGAACCGGCGGG